>NZ_CP095481.1:3774375-4088906 GCF_023023025.1 Amycolatopsis sp. WQ 127309 | reverse complement strand
TCGACCCGGACGTCCAGGAGATGCTGCTGGAGTACGTCGAGGAGTTCCGCGACTGGCTGGCGGGCATCGTCAACTGGCACGAGAACGTGGGCCGCTACACCGAGAAGGAGCTGAACTACCACCCGATGGCGGCTTCGGCGTGGCAGGGCCCGACGGGCATCGGCACGTCGTCGCTGCGCATCTCGTCCCTGCTCCCCAGCGGGCGGTGACGTGCCGGGCTCCCCGACCACGAAACAGTGCGAGATCGCCCGGCTGCTGCGCGCGGTGGGCATGCACCGCGAGGCCGAGCAGGCGCTGCGCACGGACCTCCGGGCGCGCTTGCGCCGAGCCCGAAGACGCCTGCGGGTCCGGCTGATCCGATCGTCCCGCAGGCTCCGCCGCCGAGCCCGGGCATAACGACCCCGCCAACTAACGTGACCGGAAAGTCAACTCGCGTGAGTGAAGGGCGCCCGGATCACACCGGTCGCGTTGTTCGCGCCACTCCGCCGGGCATTCCCGGCGCGAGAAGGCGATACTCAAGGGCGTGAGCGGCTTCAACCTGCGTTTCCTCGGCCATTCCACCGTCCGGCTCGAGCTCGGTGACCGCGTCGTCCTCACCGATCCCGTGCTCACCGCCCGGGTCGGCGGGCTGACCCGGGTCGTGCCGCCGCCCCCGCCCGGCGCGTACGCCGGCGTCGACCTCGTGCTGCTGTCGCACCTGCACGGCGACCACCTGCACGTGCCGTCGCTGAAACTGGTCGGCCGGCGGACCCGGATCGTCGTGCCGCGCGGGGCCGGGAGCTGGCTCACCAAGAAGGGCTTCACCGCCGTCGAGGAGATCGCGCCCGGCGAGACGCTCACCGAGGGCGGCCTCACCGTCACCGCGACCGAGGCCATCCACTCCGGACACCGCTGGGGCCCGCGCCTCACCCACGGCCCGCAGAGCCCGGCCATCGGGCACCTGATCGACAGCGCGGGCCTGCGCGTCTACAACGCCGGCGACACCGACCTCTTCGACGGCATGGCCGCGTTCGGCCCGGTCGACGTCGCGCTCCTGCCCGTCTGGGGCTGGGGGCCGAACCTCGGGCCCGGCCACCTGAACCCGGCCCGCGCCGCCGAGGCCGCCGGCCTGCTGCAAGCCCGCGCGGTCGTGCCGGTGCACTGGGGCACGCTCGCCCTCCCCGGGATCCGGCGCACCACGCGCATGCGGCGGCTGCTCGCCGACCCGCCGCGGGAGTTCGCGGCCCACGTGGCCGCGGCGAAGATCGCCACCGGCGTCCTGTTCACCGAGCCCGGCGCCGACGTCGTGCTCCCGGCCTCGACGGACCGGGCGTGAACTGGACCGACCCGGCCGCCATCGGGTACCCGGTGCTGTTCGGCGGCGTGCTGCTCGGCTCGATCATCCCGATCGTGCCCACCGGCGCGGTGGTCGGCGCCGCGGCCGCCGTCGCCACCACCACCGACCACCTCTCGCTGCCGCTGGTGATCGTCCTGGCCACGCTCGGCGCGTACGTCGGTGACGTCGTGACGTTCGGCGTCCCGCGCCTGGGCAGCGAAGCCGCGTTCCGCTGGATCAGCCGCCGCCAGCCCGCCGAACGGCTCGAGAAGGCGCGTGACCAGTTCGCCCGCCGCGGCTGGCAGATCGTCGTGATCGGCAGGCTCGTCCCGGCCGGCCGGATTCCGGTGCTGCTCGCGGCGGCCGCGCTGAGCTACCCGTGGCGGCGCCTGCTGCCCGCCGCGCTCGTCGCGTGCGTGCTCTGGGCGGTCGCCTACAGCCTGCTCGGCATCGTCAGCGGGGGCATTTTCGACTCACCGCTCATCGCGACCCTGCTGGCGACGGTGCTGGTCCTGCTGGTCACCGTGCTGCTGAACCTGATCGCCCGCCGGCGCCGCACCAAAGCCGAGGCGAAAGAGAAGACAGGAGACCGAGCTTGACGACGACCGCGCCGAAGGGCCGGCTGCTGCGGGGCGGCCGGGTCGTCGCCCGCGTCCTGCTGGTGTGGGTGGCGGTGACCGGCGCGCTGCGCCTGCTCGACGTGCTGCTGTCCGGCTTCCGGATGACGCACTGGTGGCAGCCGACGGTGTGCGCGCTGCTGCTGGGGGTGCTGGCGGCGTTCGTCTGGCCGCTGGTCATGCGGATCGCCTACCCGCTCGCGTTCTTCACCTTCGGCCTCTTCGGGTTCCTGCTGCTCGGCGCGGGCACGCTCGCCGTGTTCAAGACGGTGCCCGGCGTCGAGATCGTCGGCTTCCGGACCGCGGTGATCGTCACCGTGGCCATGGCCGGCGTCGGCGCGGTGATCTCCAGCCTGCTGGCCATCGACGAGGACGAGATCTTCTTCCGCCGCGCGAACCGCCGCCGTCGCCGGCACGCCGCCGAGCCCGGCGACGCCGAACAGCCGCCCGGCGTGGTGTTCCTGCAGATCGACGGCCTCGGGTACGACACCGTCCGCCGCGCCATCCGCGACGGCGACATGCCGACGTTCGCCGCGTGGCTCACCGAGGACAGCCACGCGCTGACGCAGTGGCACACCGACTGGAGCTCCCAGACCGGCGCGAGCGTCTGCGGCATCCTGCACGGCTCCAACCACGACATCCTCGGGTTCCGCTGGTACGAAAAGGACCGCGATCACGTGATGGCGTGCGCGCACCCGACCGACGCGGCCGAGATCGAACGGCGCCACTCCGACGGGCGCGGCCTCCTCTCGGGCGACGGCGCGAGCCGCGGCAACCTGTTCTCCGGCGACGCCGACCACGTCAGCCTCACCATGAGCTCGATCCCGGTGCTGGTCCCGAAGGGCCTGCGCCACCGGCACCGCGACCGCCTCGGCGCGGGCTACTACGCCTACTTCGCGAACCCCATCAACGCGCTGCGGACGTTCGTCGTCGCGCTCGCCGACGTCTTCCGCGAGATCAGCGCGTCGGTCCGCCAGCGCCGCGCCGGCGTCGTGCCGCGGATCCCGCGCGGCGGCTGGTACCCGCTGGCCCGGCCGGGCACGACGGTGATCGCGCGCGACGTCGTCGTCTCGGCGATCCTCGGCGACATGCTGGCCGGACGGCCGGTCGTCTACGCCGACTTCCTCGGCTACGACGAGGTCGCGCACCACTCCGGCATCGAGCGCTTCGACACGCTGTCGGTGCTGCGCTCAATCGACCAGCAGATCGCCCGGCTGCACCGGGCGAGCCGGCTTTCCGCGCGCCGCTACCACGTCGTCGCGCTGTCGGACCACGGCCAGACCCAGGGCCAGGCGTTCTCGCAGCGGTTCGGCGAGACGATCGAGGCGTACGTCGGCCGGCTGTGCGGCGGCTCGCCGTCGGCGGCTTCGGGGAAGCGGCGCCAGGCCGAGAGCTGGCAGATCAACGCGGCGCTCGCGGAGGCCACGAAGAGCGGCGGCCTGATCGCACGGCGGCTGCGGGGCCGCGTCGAGAACGCCGAAGGCGGCGAGGACCGGCCGCGCACGGAGTCCGGCTCCCCCGGCGCGGTCACACGCGTGGCGCCCGGGGTGGTCGCGGTCGTGTCCGGGCACACCGCGATGGTGTCGTTCACCGAGCACGAAGGCCGCGTCGAGCTGGAGACGATCGAGCGCGAGTTCCCCGACCTGCTGCCGTCGCTGGTGGACCACCCCGGCGTCGGGTTCCTGCTCATACGCAGCCGCGAGTTCGGGCCCGTCGTGCTGGGCCGCGACGGGCTGCACCGGCTCGCCACCGGCGTCGTCATCGGCGAGGACCCGCTGCTGCGCTACGGCCCGCACGCCGCGGACCTGGTGCGCCGCGTCGACACGTTCCCGCACTGCGCCGACGTGATGATCAACAGCAACTACGACCCGGAGACGGACCAGTCGTCGCCGTTCGAGACGCACGTCGGCTCGCACGGCGGCCTCGGCGGCCCGCAGCAGCGCGGCTTCGTCGTGCACCCGCGTGAGTTCCCGCCGCCCGGCGACGTCGTCGGCGCGGAGGCCCTGCACCGGGTCTTCCGCGGCTGGCTGACGCACCTGGGCCACCCCTCCCCCGCCCCTGCCCCCGCCCCTGCCCAAACCCCTGTCGCTTCGGAGGTCGCTTCGTGAAACTGACGGTCTACGGCGCTTCCTGGTGCCCGGATGTCAAGCGCAGCCGCGCGTTGCTCGACCGCGAAGGCGTCGAGTACTCCTATGTGGACGTCGAGGCGGACGCGGCCGCCGAGGCGCGCGTCCGCTCGCTGCAGGACGGCGAACGCCGCATCCCGACGATCGTCTGGGACGACGGCACCTTCCTGGTCGAGCCGTCCGACGCCGAGCTGGGTTCGCGGCTGTGAAACTGCTGCGAGAGCTGCCGATCGGGACGCGGGTCGTGGCGCGCTACCGCATCGAGGGCGGCTTCACCGACGCGCTCGGCCTGCTGGTCGCCCGCGACGAAACGACGTGCACGATCGAAACCCGCCGCGGCCCGGTGGTGGTGGACTTCGACGCCGTCACCCTGGCCAAGCCGGTACCGCCGCCGCCGGCGCGGAAATCGGCTGGCGGCGCGCCCCCGGCTTTGTGACGATCGGGACCATGTTCGACGAACTGGTGGCCGAAGCCGACGCGGTGTCCGTCGACGGCTGGGACTTCTCGTGGCTCGACGGCCGCGCGACCGAGCAACGCCCGTCGTGGGGCTACCAGCGGCTGCTGGGCGAACGCCTCGCCGGCGTCCACGCGGCCCTCGACCTGGAAACCGGCGGCGGCGAAGTCCTCGACGGCTGCCCGGCGCTGCCGCCACTGATGGCGGCGACGGAGTCCTGGCCCCCGAACGTCGCTGTCGCGTCGGAGTTGCTGCGGCCGCGCGGAGTCGTCGTGGTGGCGACTTCGGACGAACCGCCGCTGCCGTTCGCGGACGACCTGTTCGACCTCGTCTCCAGCCGCCACCCGGTCCGGACGTGGTGGGCCGAGATCGCCCGCGTGCTGCGCCCCGGCGGGACGTACTTCTCCCAGCAGGTCGGCCCGGCGAGCGTGTTCGAGCTGGTCGAGTACTTCCTCGGCCCGCAGCCGGCCGACGTCCGCGAGGGCCGCCACCCGGACCACGCCGTCGCCGCGGCTTCGGAGGCCGGCCTCGAGGTCGTCGACCTGCGCTCGGAGTCGCTGCGCACCGAGTTCCGCGACATCGGAGCGGTGGTTTACTTCCTGCGCAAGGTGATCTGGATGGTCCCGGGCTTCACGGTCGAGCAGTACCGGCCGCGCCTGCGGGAGCTGCACGACCTGATCGAGCGCGACGGCCCGTTCGTCGCCCACACGACCCGGTTCCTCATCGAGGCCCGGAAGGACGAGGGTCGGAAGATCGAGGCCCGGAAGCCCTGACGATCGCTGCCTCGACGCCGTCGAGCAGCAGTTCCAGCCCCGCCTCGAACGACAGCCGCGCCTCGCGCTCCAGGTAGGGCTCGCCGTCGGGGACCGCGGCCATGTCCGCGCCGAGGGCCGACACCGTCGGGAAGCGGACTGAGAGGTCGGGGACCAGCTCGCCGAGCAACGCCGAGCGGGCGTACCACCAGTCCTCTTCGGACTGCCCCGTCTCGCGCGACGCCTGACGCGATTCCGCCGCCGACTGGACCGAGCCGCGCACGACGTTGAACAGCGCCGACACCACCCAGCGCACGCGCGGCAGTGGCAGGCCCGTCTCCGCCAGGACGCGCAGCAGCGTCTCCTGCACGTGGAACTCCCCCGGCCCGAGCACCGGCCGCGCCGGGGAGACCTGCAGCAGCCACGGGTGACGCAGGTGCAGGTCCCACAGTTCGTCGGCCAGGGCCAGCGCCGCCGCTCGCCAGCCGCGGGCCAGGTCGGGGTCCCCGGGCAGCTCGCCGAGCGTCCGGTCGTACATCAGGTCGACCAGCTCGGTCTTGCCCGGCACGTACGTGTAGAGCGCCATCGCCGTGCGGCCGAGGCGTTCCCCGACCGAGCGCATGGACAGCGCCGCCATGCCGTCGGCGTCGGCGATCCCGATCGCGGCACCGACGATCGCCTCGACGCTCAGCCCCGGCTTGGGCCCGGGACCGGTGCGCGGGGCGCCGACGCGCGGGCCCCACAGCAGCTCCATGGACCGCCGGGCGTCGCCCTGACCGGCGAAGACGACCACCTTGCCGACTCCTTACAGCCTAAAGTATTGTAACCAGAGCCATCACCTTACAGCCTAAAGTATCAAGAAGGACGGTATGACCTCACCCAGGCGGGCCGCCGACACCCACGACGTGATCGAGGTCCGGGGGGCCCGGGAGAACAACCTGACCGGCATCGACCTGGACATCCCGAAACGCCGGTTGACGGTGTTCACGGGCGTGTCCGGCTCCGGCAAGTCGTCCCTCGTCTTCGGCACCATCGCGGCCGAGTCCCAGCGCATGATCAACGAGACCTACAGTGCCTTCCTCCAATCGTTCATGCCGAACCTCTCGCGCCCGGACGTCGACCTGCTGGAGAACCTGAGCGCCGCCATCGTCGTCGACCAGGAGCGGATGGGGGCCAACTCCCGCTCGACCGTCGGCACCGCGACCGATGCCCACACGATGCTGCGCATCGCCTTCTCCCGGCTCGGCGAACCGCACGTCGGCACGTCCGGCGCGTTCAGCTTCAACCTGCCCGAGGGCATGTGCCCGGCGTGCGAGGGCCTCGGCCGGGTGTCCGACCTCGACGTCCGCGCCCTGCTCGACTTCGACAAGTCCCTCAACGACGGCGCCATCCAGGTACCCGGCTTCACCCCGGACACCTGGTACGTCCAGACCTACCTCGCTTCCGGTTTCTACGACCCGGACGCCAAGATCCGGGACTACACGCCGCAGCAGCTCGACGACCTGCTGCACAAGGACTCCTGCAAGGTGAAGGTCGGCAAGACCAACGTCACCTACGAGGGCCTCGCGGTGAAGGTCAAGCGCCTCTACCTGCACAAGGACACCGAGTCGCTGCAGCCGCGCCTGCGCGGGTTCATCGAGAAGGCCGCGGCCTTCAGCACCTGCGCCACCTGCGGCGGCGCCCGCCTGAACCAGGCCGCGCTCTCGTCGACGATCGACGGCCGGAACATCGCCGACTGCTCGGCCATGCAGATCAGCGACCTCGCCGAGTTCGTCCGGAAGCTCGACGAGCCCTCGATCGCACCGCTGCTGGGCAACCTGCGCGACACGCTCGACTCGCTGGTCGAGATCGGCCTCGGCTACCTCTCGCTGGACCGCGAGTCGGGCACGCTGTCCGGCGGCGAGGCGCAGCGCGTGAAGATGGTGCGCCACCTGGGTTCGAGCCTCACCGACGTCACGTACGTCTTCGACGAGCCGACCGTCGGCCTGCACCCGCACGACATCGAGCGGATGAACAACCTCCTTCTCTGCTTGCGGGACAAGGGGAACACGATCCTGGTCGTCGAGCACAAGCCGGAGACCATCGGGATCGCCGACCACGTCGTCGACCTCGGTCCCGGCGCGGGCAAGGCCGGCGGACGGCTCTGCTACACCGGCGACCTCGACGGCCTCCGCGCGTCCGGCACGCTCACCGGTCGCCACCTCGACCACCGCGTCACCGTGCGCCCGGAGGTCCGCACGCCTGCCGGGCACCTCCGGATCACCGGCGCCAGCCTGCACAACCTGCGCGACGTCAGCGTCGACGTCCCGCTCGGCGTGCTGACCGTGGTCACCGGTGTCGCCGGGTCCGGGAAGTCGTCACTGATCCACGGCTCCCTGGCCCACCGCGACGGCGTCGTGGTGGTCGACCAGTCGGCGATCCGCGGTTCGCGGCGCTCGAACCCGGCCACCTACACCGGCGTGCTCGACCCGATCCGGACGGCGTTCGCCAAGGCCAACGGGGTCAAGGCGAGCCTGTTCAGCGCCAACTCCGAAGGTGCCTGCCCGAAGTGCAAGGGCCTCGGGCTCGTCTACACGGACCTGGCGATGATGGCCGGCGTCGCGTCGGTCTGCGAGGAGTGCGAAGGCAAGCGCTTCACGCCCGAAGTGCTGACGTACACCTTGCGGGGCAAGAACATCAGCGAGGTGCTCGCGATGCCGGTGACCGAGGCGCGCGAGTTCTTCCCGTCCGGCAACGCGCGGGCGGTGCTGAACCGGCTCGCCGACGTCGGCCTCGGCTACCTGACGCTCGGGCAGCCGCTCACGACCTTGTCCGGCGGTGAGCGGCAACGGCTCAAGCTGGCGATCCGGATGGCCGAACACGGCTCGACGTACATCCTCGACGAGCCGACCACCGGCCTGCACCTGGCCGACGTCGACCAGCTGCTCGCGCTGCTCGACCGGATCGTCGACGCGGGCAACACGGTGATCGTCATCGAGCACCACCAGGCCGTGATGGCCCACGCCGACTGGCTGATCGACCTCGGCCCCGGCGCCGGCCACGACGGCGGCCGCGTGGTCTTCGAGGGCACGCCGGCTTCGCTGGTCGCCGACGCCACCACCCTGACCGCCCGCCACCTGCGCGAGTACCTGGGGAAGCCGTGACGGGCCTGCTCGAAGTGACGGCGGTCCGCCGGGTGACCCCGCGCACGGTGCGCGTCACCTTCACCGGCGAGGGCTTGGAAGTCTTGGAGGCGTGGCCGGACCAGCAGCTGAAGCTGATGTTCCCGCCGCCGGGACGCCCGGTGCGCCTGCCTCCCGCCGACGGCGACGTCATGCGCTGGTATCAGGCATTCCTGGCAATCCCGGCCGAAGAACGACCGGTGATGCGCAGCTACACGGTGCGCGACCGGCGCCCGGCGCTCGCCGAGATCGACGTCGACTTCGTCCTGCACGGCGACGCGGGCGGCCCGGCCACGAGCTGGGCCCGCACGGCGGCTCCGGATGACGTCCTCGGCCGGTACGGCCCGGACGCGGCCTACCGCCGTCCGCTCCCCGTGGCCGACACCGTGCTGCTGGCCGGGGACGAGACGGCGATCCCCGCGGTCTCCTCCTTGTTGTCCGAAGTCGACAACGCAGTCGTGTTCCTGGAGGTCCCGGACGCGGCCGAGGAGCAACCGCTGCCTGGCGACGTCCACTGGCTGCACCGGGACGGCGCCCCGCACGGGGCTGCGCTGCTGGACGCGGTGCGCGAGGCGAAACTCGGCGACGGCTCGGTCTCGGCGTGGCTCGCCGGCGAGGCGGGGATGGTCCGGGCGCTGCGGCGGCACCTGGTGGGCGACCGCGGGCTCGGCAAACGGGACATCGAGTTCACCGGCTACTGGCGCCGCAAGCTCACGCAGGACGACGCGCCCACGCCGGAAGATCTGGCGGACGCCGCCGAAAAGCTCGGCTGACGGGCTCGCGGTCCGAGCCGAGCACTGCCCGGGTTTACCGCAGTTCCCGCCCAGCGGCAGAGGTGCGCGGCAGTTTCCGCACAACCGCGGCCGCCGGCCGGTTGTCTCCGCGCTGCCACGGAGGCGATCGACCGGCGGGCCAAGCTGGAACTGGTGCCACGGCAGGACATTGACGCCTGTCGGAGCGCGCTCTGACCGGGCGCGGCACAGGAACCGGAACACGCGGCGGAGAATCGTTGTCGTCACGAATCCCACGTTACCGAACACGTGTGCGAACACCATCGCTAAACCGGGTGATCCTCGCGAGCGCCGCGCACAGCGAGCTTTCCGTTGCGGCGCAAGCGAATCATCAGCTCAGGAGCGACGAGAAGCCCCCGAATTCCAGGCTACCGGTAAGCACCGACAGAACCGGAATCCGGCAGCGCTGGAATCCGGCAGAGCGGGAATCCGCCAGAATCCTCACCACGTGACCGGCAACGAGTGGACGCCGTAGACCAGCATGTCGTTCTTGAACTCCAGCTCCTCGACCGGAACCGCCAGGCGCAGCGAGGGAATCCTGCGGTAGAGCGTGCCGTAGACCACCTGCAGCTCGACCCGGGCCAGTGTCTGGCCGAGGCACTGGTGCACGCCGTAGCCGAAGGCGACGTGGTGGCGGGCGCCGCGCGTGACGTCCAGCTCGTCCGGTGTCTCGAACACCGAGTCGTCGCGGTTCGCGATGTCCGAGGCGCCGATGATGCCGTCGCCGGCGTGGATGACCTGGCCACCGAGCTCGAAGTCTTCGACGGCGACGCGGCGGCGGCCCGAGTGCGTGATGTTCAAGTACCGCAACAACTCTTCGACCGCGCTGCGCAGCAGTTCCGCGTCGCCGGACCGGACCAGGTCCAGCTGGGCCGGGTTCTCCAGCAGCGCCACCGTGCCGAGCGCGATCATGTTCGCCGTCGTCTCGTGGCCCGCCACCAGCAGCAGCTGGCCCATGCCGGCGATCTGCTCGGCGGTCATCGTGCCCAGCTGCGAGACCGCCAGGCGGCTCAGGACGTCGTCGCCCGGGGACGCCGCTTTCTTTTCCACCAAGCGGGAAAGGTAGGCGAGCAGCTCGTCGGTGGCCTTCACGGCCTCTTCGGGCGCCGCGTCCATCGAGATCATCACCTTCGTGATGTCCTGGAAGAACTCGCGCTCCTCGTAAGGCACCCCGAGCAGCTCGCAGATCACCAGCGACGGCAGCGGCAGCGCGAACGCCGGCACGAGGTCGACCGGCCTCGGGCCTGCCAAGAGGTCGTCGATGAGGTCGTCGACGATCCGCTGGATCGCCGGGCGCAGCGCCTCCATCTTCTTGACCAGGAAGTCGCCGGTCAGCAGCTTGCGCTGGGCCGCGTGCTCGGCGCCGTCCATGTTGATGAATGACTTGACGCGGTTGCGCCGCGCCGCCGACGCCGCGCTCTGGTGCGGGTAGCCGGGCCGGTCGGAATCGGCGCTCACCCGCGGGTCACGCAGGATCGTGCGCACGTCTTCGAAGCGCGTCACCAGCCACGGCGTGCTGCCGTTCCACAGCTTGACGCGGGAAACCGGTTCGTCACGCTGAAGTTCCCCGAGCTCGGCCGGCGGGTCGAAGGGACACCGCCGGGTCATCGGAAAAGCGGGCACACCGTCCGTCATGAGGACCTCCCGAAGCCGCCGCACAGTTCGACAAGAAATTACATAGCTATGCTAAGCATCTTGTCGCGACTCCGCCACACTCCGTTCAGGCGACAGCGGGAAGATCACACGAACACGAGGGACAACAGCTCGTCGACGAACGGCTCCACCAGCTCGGCCCCGGTCCGGTGCAGCACGCTGTGGAACAGCGCGACCCGCCCGTGCGCGCCGACGAACACCACCGCGGCCGCGCGGCCCGGCGAAACCCGCAGCGGGTGGCCGGCTTCGACGCACCGCTCGAACGCCGCGGCCAGCCCGTCGATGACGTCCAGCAGCGGTCCTTCGGCACGCGCGTCCGGATCGGGCCGGGACGCGCCGTTCGCGAGCATCAGCCGGTAATGTCCGGGATGGTCCATGGCGAACGCGCAGTAAGCGTGGATCTGCGCCCGCACCCGGCCGACGACGTCGGTCTCGCCGAGCGACTCCTCCGCCGCGCGCATCGAGTCGCGCAGCCGCGCGTATTCGTAGTCCAGCAGCCCCTGCACGAGTTCCGCGCGGTCGGCGAAGTGCTGGTAGATGCTCGCCGGGGCGATCCCGACCGCGCGGGCCACCCCGCGGATCGTCAGCCCGTCCTCGCCGCCGAGCTCGGCGAGCAGCCGGGCGGCGGCCGCGAGGATTTCCCCGCGCAGCCGATCCCCTTCGCCCCAACGATTCCTGGTACGGCCGATTCCCGCGTTGTCCGGCACCCGCCCATTCATACGCCGGTGGCCGCCGCGGCCGTGTTCCGGGGGTCCCGGAATGACCATGGCGGCCACTCGCCGTCCTAAGTGGACTCAGGCGGTCAGGCTCGGGTACAGCCCGGTCAGGTCGCCGGAAAGCCCGGCGCGCACCCCCCGGCTGACGTCGTCGGCGAGCACCTCGTAGCGGCCCTGTTCGACACCTTCGAGAGCGAGACCGGCCACGACCGCCGGGTCGATCTTCGGGCCGTCGACGTGCTTGGCCATGTCGGTGTCCATGTACCCGACGTGCAGCGCGGTCACCTGCGTCTTCTGCGACGCCAGTTCCAGGCGCAGCGCGTTGGTCAGCGACCAGGCCGCCGACTTCGCCGCGGAGTAGGCCGCGACCTGCGGCGAGGTGAACCAGGACAGCACCGAAAGGACGTTGAGCACGGCGCCGCCGCCGTTGCGCTCCAGGATCGGCGCGAACTCGCGCGTCACGGCCAGCGTGCCGAAGTAGTGCGTGTCCATCTCCAGCCGGATGTCCTCGAGGGACCCGCCGAGCACCGACGCCCCGGTGGACGAGCCGGCGTTGTTGACCAGCAGCGTGACGTCCCCGACGATCGCGGCGGCGGCGCGGACCGAGTCGGGGTCCGTGACGTCGAGCCGCAACGGGATCACTCCCGGCAGGTCCACCGACTCCGGGTTGCGCGCGGCCGCGTAGACCTTCGCCGCTCCCCGCTGCACGAGGGCGGCCGCGAACTGCCGGCCGAGCCCGCGGTTGGCCCCGGTGACCAGCGCCACCGCACCTGTGATCTCCATGTCGAGCTCCTCTCGCATCTGACTTGCTCGTTGCAAGCTAGCTACCGGCGACCCTACGGCGTAAACTTGCTCCAAGCAAGCCAGCTCGAAGGGATCACACATGAGCCGCCGCATCACCTGGGAGGACGCCTCCTGCCCGATCGCCCGCGCCGCCGACGTCCTGGCCGAGCCGTGGACCCTGCTGATCCTGCGCAACGCCACCGCGGGCACGACCCGGTTCGAGGACTTCCGCAGCGAGCTCGGCATCGCCGACAACGTGCTGACGACCCGGCTGGGCAAGCTCGTCGACCGCGGACTGCTGACGAAGCTCCCCTACCGCGACGGCGGCCGCACCCGGCACGAATACCGGCTCACGCAGGCCGGTTCGGACGCGCTCCCGGTGCTCCACGCCCTCGGCGCGTGGGGTGACGCCCACACCGATTCGGTGAGCGCGTACGGCCCGATGAAGCTCGTCCACACCGGCTGCGGGCAGCTCACCCGACCGGGCCAGAACTGCGACAGCTGCGGAAAACCGCTGGTCAGGGACGATCTGGCGTGGCGCGGCTCGTGGCTGAGCGAAGGTGAGATCCCGCTGGCCGAGCCGATCTCCTGAGCCCGGCGGGGCATCCTCGTATGCGTGGCAGCGCATGTCAACACTGCAAAATGGTTGGTAAATCACCACTAAACACGCAGTACGAAAGTCGGGTCACAAGCGACGTCCGGATACGTAAATTCGGACCACAGCACACGCAAACCCGGCAAATTCCCCACAGCTGCCCTACCGCGAGGAGCCGTCCCGATGTCCAGGAAGTACCTGCTGCCCGGAGCCGCTGTCGCACTGGCGATGATCGCCACCCCGATGACCGCCGCCCCGGCCTTCGCGGCCCCGGCCCAGGCCGAAGCGGCCACGATCGTCTACTACGACACCTCGGACGCCCCCACCTTCCGCGCCCAGATCAACGCCGGCGCGGCGAACTGGAACGCGGCGGTCTCGAACGTCAAGCTCGAAGAAAGCTCCTCGGGCGCCACGCTGCACTACACCGAAGGCAACGACCCGCAGGGTTCGTACGCCCAGACCGACGGCCACGGCAGCGGCACCATCTTCATCGACTACACGCAGGCCGAGGAGTACAACCAGACCCGCATCACGGCCCACGAGACGGGGCACGCGCTGGGCCTGCCGGACCACTACGAAGGCCCGTGCACCGAGCTGATGTCGGGCGGTGGCCCCGGCCCGTCGTGCACCAACGCGAACCCGAACGCGGACGAGTCCGCTCAGGTGGAATCCCTGTGGGCCAGCGGTTTCCGCGCGGCGGCCGCCGCGCCGACCCGCATCTACGAAGTGACGATGCCGGTCAAGTGACCCGCAGCTGACGTCGTCGGGGGAGGCCGCACCGGGTACGCCCGGTGCGGCCTTCGCACGTCCGGCCCGGCTCACGCAGGACCCGAGCGCCGGGACGGTCAGAGGCGGGAGACCAGGCGGTCCCGGGCCACTTCCAGGTGGGCCGTCATCGCCTTGCGGGCGCCGGACGCGCTGCCCACGACCAGGGCGTCCACGATCGTGCGGTGCTCGGCGATCGTCTGCTCGCCGAACGGCTGGTTGTAGTTCAGCCGGAAGAAGTGCAGGTGGCAGTGGGTGCGGGCGAACGCCTGCTCCACCGCGACGTTGCCGGCCAGGTGCAGGATCAGCTCGTGCAGCCGGGCGTCGTGCGCGGTCAGGGCCTTGTAGTCGCTGTACGCGTCGTCGGCCGGGGCCGCCGGGCACGTCGCCAGCTCGGCTTCCAGCGCGGCGACACTCGCGTCCGACATCGCCGCCGCCGCCAGGGCCGCGGACGGCGGCTCCAGCAGCAGCCGCAGCGCGTACATGTCGTCGACTTCCTTGCGGTTCAGCAACTCCGTGACGCGGTAACCGCGCAACGGCAGCCGGCTGACCAGCTCCTCGGACTCCAGCCGCGCCAGTGCTTCGCGCACCGGCGTGCCGGAGACGCCGAGCTCGCGGGCGATCTCGTCGATGTTCACCCGCGCGCCCGGCTCGATGCCGTCGTTCATGATCAGCGCCCGGATCTGCTCGTAGACGCCGTCCGCCAGCACCTGCCGGTTCGGCAGTGCCTCGAGCCGTCGTCCGGAACTCACCCTGACTCCCTCATCGTCGGTGACTACAGGCTACTGCTTGCCCAGGATCTGGCTGCTCTTCCGCGCCATCTCGGCGAAGACGTCGTCGTCGCGCTGGTGCGCGAAGTACGCTTCGAACAGCGGCCGTTCCGCGTCCTGCAGGGCGGCGCCGTTGCCGTAGACGACGGCCGGGACGAGCGAGCCGTCCTTCATCATCGTGGTGAACACCGACAGGTCGACGCCCTGGCCCTGCATCGCCGTCGCCGCCGCGTCCATCGACGCCGGGATCGACGGGAAGAACGTGCCGCTCGCGCCGGCGGCCGACTGGCAGTCCGGCGAACCCATGTACGAGACCCACTTCCAGGTCAGGTCCGGGTTCTTCGTGCCCGCCCAGATGTTGTTCCCGTTCGAATTGGACAGCAGCGCGCGCTTCCCGGACGGCCCCAGCACGGTGGGCGCGATCCCGACCTTGACGCCGGGCAGCTTCGCGAACGTGCCGGCCGTCCACGACCCGGCCGTCTCCATCGCCACCTTGCCCGAGCCGATCAGGTCGGTGTCGCTGATCGTCGCCTGGCCGCCGGTGGTGAACGTGCCGATCTTCGGGGAGAACCCGCGGTCGGCCAGTGACCGCACCCAGCGCATGGTCTTGGCGAAGACCGGGTCGTCGTAGCCGAACTTCGCCGGCCAGGTCTGCTTGTCGGCCAGCCGCCAGCCGGTGGTCATTGCGAACGAGCTCCACGTCGATTCGCCGATGAAGTCCCGCGAGGCGAGCTGGCCGGTGCCGAAGGTGGCGACGTGGCCGGAGTCGAAGCCCGGCTGGTCGCCGCGGACGCCGTTCTTGTCGACGCTCAGGTGCGCCGCGACCTTCTCGAACGTCCCGCCGTCGTCCGGGTTCCAGGTCAGCTTCGCCAGGTCTGCGGGGGTGTAACCGGCTTTCGTGATGGTGTCGACGTTGTAGTAGAGCCCGGTCGCGGACCAGTCGAGCGGCAGCGCGTACTGCTTGCCGTCGGTGAACTTCCACGAGTCGACGCCGACGGAGAACCGCTTGAGGTCGAACTTGTCGCGGGCGACGAGGTCGTCCAGCGGCAGCAGCTGGTGCTGCGCGGCGTAGGCCTGGAAGTACTGAACGCTGTTCTGGAACGCGTCGGGCGCGGTGCCCGCGACGAACCCGGCGGTCAGCTTGGTGAAGTAGTCGTCCACGTTGTACTGCGTGATCTTCACCGTGGTGCCCGGGTTGGCCTTCTCGACGGCGGACGCGCAGCTCTGGTAGGCCGCCGCCTGCTTGTCGTCCCAGGTCCACCAGTTGACGGTGTTCCCGTTGCCGCTCGCCGAGCCGCCGCCACAGGCGGCCACCAGCGCACCCAGCGTCGCCACCAGGCCGATCGCCAAAGTTCTCATCTTGTCACTCCATTGTGGATGGTCATGGCCGCAGGATCGGCCGGAACCCTTCGAGTACCGCCTGGACGTCGTCCGCGCCGCCGGCGTCGTGGCCGTTGTATTCCCAGACGCCGATCCGCTTCGGGCCCTTGTAGGCGTGGTAGGCGCCGAACACCGTGGACGGCGGCACGATCCCGTCCATCAGCCCGGCGGAGAACCAGGCGGGCGCGGTCGCGCGGGCCGCGAAGCCGACACCGTCGAAGTAGGACAGCACCTCGAACGTCCGCGCGACGGCGTCCCGCTTGTCGGCCAGGTACCGCGTCAGCTCGACGTACGGCCGCTCCCCCGCGATCAGGCTCGCTCGCCGGAAGTCGCAGAGGAACGGCGCTTGGGCGTGCAGCGCGGCGACGTCCGGGACCAGCGCCGCCGCGGCCAGCGCGATGCCGCCGCCCTGGCTGTTGCCGAGCACCGCGACCCGCGCCGGGTCGACGGCGTCGAGGGCGCGCACAGCGTCCACCGCGCGGGCCGCGTCGGCGAAGATCCGCCGGTAGACGTAGGTTTCGCGGCTGTCGATGCCGCGCGTCAGGTGGCCGGGGTACGCGGGTCCGCTGCCGACCGGGTCGGGGGTCACGCCGCCCTGGCCGCGGACGTCGACCTGCAGGTGCGCGTACCCGGCGGACGCCCAGGTCAGCTCCTGCAGCGCGCTCCCCCGGCTGCCGCCGTAGCCGTGGAACTGGACGATCGCGGGCCGCGGGCCCTCGATGCCGCGCGGCAGCCGCAGCCAGGCGCGGACCGGGTGGCCGCCGAAGCCGGCGAACTGCACGTCGAAGACGTCGAGGGTCCGCAACGGCGTCTCGACCGGCGTCACTTTCAGGGCCAGGTCGTGGTCGCGGGCGTCGTCGAGGGTCGACGTCCAGAACTCGTCGAAGTCGGCGGGGGCGGCGTAGTCGCTGCGGTACTCCCACAGCGCGGCGAGACCGAGGTCGGTGAGCATCAGAGTCCTTTCAGGACGGTGGACTCGCCGGCCCGCAGCCGCAGCTCGGTCTCCCGGCCGCGGTAGCGCACGCGCACCACGTCGGCCGGGTCGCCGGACAGCCGCCGCAGCACGGCGTAGACCAGCTCACCTTCGCGCCATTCGAGGTCCACCGCGAGCCCACCGCGGCAGCGCAGCCCCCGCGCCTCGCCGTTCGCCCACTCCGCGGGCCGCGCCGGGAGCAGCGTCACGACGTCGTTCTGGCTCTGCAGCACCAGTTCCGCGAGCCCGGCGGGGAAGCCGTAGGTGCCGTCGATCTGGAACGGCGGGTGCGTGCTGAACAGGTTGGGCAGCAGCCCGCCCCACTCGGAGCCGTCGACCGGGGCGTCACGGTGGCGGTCGCCGGTGAACGGCTGCGACGCCTCGCCGAGCAGCTTCCGCGCGGTCTCGCCGTCGCCGAGCCGCGCGCGCAACGCGATCTTCCAGGCCCACGACCAGCCCATCGCCCCTGGTCCACGGCGTTCGAGCAGCACTCGCGCAGCCTCGGCGAGGGCTGGTGTCGCGACGGCGTCGATCTGCCCGAGCGGGTAGAGCGCGACCATCTGGGACATGTGCCGGTGCGCCGGATCGTCCTCCGGGAAGTCCTCGGCCCATTCCTGCAGCCAGCCGCCTTCCGTGATCGCCAGCGGACGCAGGCGCGGCAGGGCGAGGGCGATCTCGGCGCACAACGGATCGTGGACGTCGAGCGCGTCCGCCGCGGCGAGGCAACGCTCGAACACCGCGCGGATCAGCGCGATGTCCATCGTCACCGAGTACGTCAGCGACTCCTTCGTCCCGGCTTCGGAGAGGAAGAGGTTCTCCGGGGACGTCGATGGGCACGTCTCCAGGAAGCCGTCTCGTTCGACCAGCCAGTCCAGGCAGAACTCGGCGCACCCGCGCAGCAACGGCCACGCCGTCTTCTCGAGGAACGCGCGGTCGCGGGTGAAGTCCCAGTGCTCCCAGGCGTGCTGGACCAGCCACGCGCCGCCCAGCTGCCAGAGCGCCCACGACGGGTTGCCGTGCCCCATGCCGGCCGGCAGCGCCCAGCCCCACGGGTCGGTGTTGTGGTGGGTGACCCAGCCGCGGGCGCCGTACAGTTCGCGCGCGACGTCGGCGCCGGTGACCGCGAGCTTGCCGAGCAGGTCGAACAGCGGGAGGTGGCATTCGCCGAGCCCGGTCGTCTCGGCGCCCCAGTAGTTCATCTGGGTGTTGATGTTGACCGTGTAGTTGGACGACCAGGCCGGACGGAGGTCGTCGTTCCAGATGCCCTGCAGGTTCGCGGGCGGCGTGCCCGGCCGGGACGCGCCGGCCAGGAGGTAACGGCCGTACTGGAACAGGACGGTGGCGGTGAGCTGCTCGTCCTTTCCGGACAGCAGTTCGGCGACGTCGTGGGCGCCGCCGCGGCGCTCGCCGATCCTGAGCGAGGACGCGCTCAGCAGCGGGCGCAGGTCGGCCTCGTGCGCGCGTCGCAGCTCCGCCGTCCCGGTCTCGATCGCCTGCTCGGCGAGGACCGCAGCACGTCGGCGGTGTTCGTCGCGCGTGTGCTGGCGGTCGCCGATCCAGGCGTCGTACGCGCTGGTCGAGCTGGCCAGGACGATCAGGACGCCGGTTTCCGTCCGGGCGACCCGGACGGACACCGCGGCGAACGGGTCGTACCCCTCGACGGTCCCGTACCGCAGTGGCTCTTCCACCTGCGGTTCGTGCCTGGGTGCGCCGTCGATCGGGATCTCGATGCCCAGGTCGAGGCCGTCTCGCGAAACCTCCCGCAGCGGTGTCGACACATCGACTTCAACATCGATCGCGCCGGACAGTCCGATGCACAGAGCTTGCGCGGGACGGCTCACCCAGGTCGTGCGTTCGACGTCGTGGCCGCCGATGGTGAGCCGCTCGGTGGCGACGCCGTTGTCGAGGTTGAGCGTCCGGCCGTGGGACGTCCCTTCGGGCAGCGTCAGCCAGAGGTCGACGTACGGCAGGAACTCCTGGCTGTACGGCCCTTCGAACGCCATCAGGAGGGCTTCGGCGCGCCGGAAGTCCTTCGCGAACACGGCTTCGCGCACCTTGGCGAGCTGGTCCGGTCCGGCGTCGATGTCCTTCAAAGCAGACGCGGGACCGTTCGGCGTGCCGGACCAGACGGTGGCGTCGTTGACCTGGATCCGCGTGCACCCGGCGCCGCCGAAGACCATCGCGCCGAGCCGGCCGTTGCCGACCGGCATCGCCTCGGTCCATTCCGCGGCCGGGTGCGGCCAGGAGAGCAGGAGATCCGTCATTTCAACCCCGTGAAGCCGATGGAATTGACGAGCCGGCGGCCGAACGCCACGAACAGCAGCAGCATCGGGAGCGCGGCGACGAGCGTGGCGGCCATCAGGCCGGCCCAGTCCAGCGCCGCCTGCGGCGAGGACTGCTTGAACACCGCGAGCGCCAGCGTCAGCGGACGGACGGTGTCGTCGTTGGTGACCAGCAGCGGCCACAGGTAGTCGTTCCAGGTGTTGATGAACGTCAGCAGGCCCAGCGTCGCGATCGGGGCGGCGCTCATCGGGAGCACGATCCGGAAGCAGACGCGCAGCGGGCCGGCGCCGTCGATGATCGCGGCTTCCTCGATCTCGGTGCTGAGGCCGAGCATGAACTGGCGCAGGAAGAAGATGTTGAACGCGGAGAAGAACGCCGTCGGCAGGATCATCCCGCCGAAGCTGTTGAGCAGCCCGAGGTCCTTGATCAGCACGAAGTTCGGCAGCAGCGTCAGCACCTGCGGCACCATCAGCGCGGTCAGCAGCACCGCGAACAGCGCGTTGCGCCCCTTCCACCGCAGCCGCGAGAACGCGAACGCGGCCAGCGCGGAGAAGAACACCGTGCAGACGGTGAGCAGCACCGCGTAGACGATCGAGTTCCGCAGCGCCGACAGCAGGTCGATCGACGCGGCCGACCCGCCCTGTGCGGCGGCCTCGGCCGGGGACGCCAGGCCGAGCGCGCGCTTGAACGCGCCCAGCGTGAAGTCGACCGGGACCAGCGACGACGGGTCCGTCGCCATCGCGTAGTTGTTCGACAGCGCCGTCCGGACGATCCAGTAGAACGGGAAGATCGTCACCGCCAGGACGATCACGAGGTACGCCCAGGCGACGAGCCGGCCCGGGGACAACCGTCTGCGCACGAACCCTCCTAGTCGGTGTCGGACTCGCCCGCGCGAGCCATCCGGAGCTGGGCGAAGGTGACGGCGGCCAGCAGCACGAACAACGCGAGCGACATGGTCGCGGCGTAACCGAAGTCGAACTGGCCGAACGCCTTGTCGTAGATGTACATCTGCAGCACCTTCGACGCGTCCGCCGGCCCGCCCTTGGTCGTCACCTGCACGATGTCGAAGATCTGGAACGAGCTGATCACCGTCAGCACCACGACCATCACGAGGATCGGCCGCAGCAGCGGTACGGTGAGCCGGCGGAACATCTGCAGCTCGCTCGCGCCGTCGATCCGGCCGGCCTCGTAGATCGTCGCCGGGATGGTCTGCAGCCCGGCGAAGATCAGGACCGCGTTGTAGCCCATGGACTTCCAGACGTTGAGCCCGGCCAGCGTCGGCACCGCCCAGCCACCGGAACCGAAGAACAGCACCGGTTCGCCGGTGAGCTTCGTGACGACGACGTTGACGATGCCGAGCTGCGGGTCGAGCATCCACGACCAGACCAGCGCGGTGACGACGCCGGAGATGAGGAACGGCAGGATCAGCAGCCCGCGGACGGTGGCCGACACCGCGAGCCGGTGCAGGATCACCGCCGTCACCAGGGAAACCAGGATGCCCAGCACCACCGAGACCGTCACGAAGTAGATCGTGACGACCAGAGAGTGCCAGAACGTGGCGTCGCCGAAGAGTTCCCGGAAGTTGCCCAGGCCGATCCAGCGCGGCTCGGACAGGACGTGGAACTCGGTGAAGCTCAGGTACAGCCCGCGCAGGGTCGGGTAGGCGAAGAACACGGCGAACCCGGCGAGCGCGGGGCTGATGAGCAGCCACGCGATCGGCGCGTCCCGCCGGTGGGCGACCGACCCCACTAGACGGTGATCTTGTCGACGTCGTAGACGTACCCGGCCTGGTTGCCGATCTGGACCGTGTTGGCCCCGGCCTGCAGCCAGACCTGGACGGTCGTGCTCTGCGGCGTGTTCCAGTCGTCGTCGTTGCTCCCGGCGACGGGCAGCGGGAACGACGTCCCGTTGATCGTCACGATGCCGGTCCGGCTGGAGTCGCCATCCACATAGGACAGCTCCAGCAGGTAGACGCCGGCCTGGGGCACGGTCACCGCCGGCAGCACGACGTAGCCGCTGCCGCCGAGGTAGCCGACCTTCTTGCCGCCCGAGCACGCACAGTCGTAGACGGTCGCACCGCCTTGCGGGGTGCCGTTCTCCGCCTCGTACGTCTTCGGGCCGTCGACTGTCGGTGTCGTCAGGGAGTACTTCTTGCTGAGCGCGGACGGGCGGCCGTTCCGCTGGTTCGCCACGACCGTGAAGTCGTACGCGGTCGACGGCTTGAGCCCGGCGACGGTCGCGTTGGCGGTGTTGGTGGACGTCATCTTGCGACCGTTCGCGAAGACGTCGTAGTTCTGCGCGCCCTTCGACGCGTCCCAGGCCAGCGAGACACTGGTGCCGGTGACGCCGGTGGCGTGCACGACACCCGGCGCCTGCAGCACGTCGCGGTCGCGCGGGGTGACCTTCAGCAGGCGCGAGCCGTGCACCGGCAGGTCGGCGGAAGCGGTGCTGTCCTGGTGGGACCAGAGGTCGCGGATCTGGACCGGGCCGGTGATGCCGAGCTGCGCGAGGTCCGCGGTGACGCGGGCGGGCGTCGCGGCCAGGTTGAACAGCGCGACCGTGTAGCTGCCGTCGGCGTTGCGGTTCGACCAGACCTGCTGGTCACTCGTCTGGCTCACCGGCTTGGCCGGGATCCCGGCCTGGTTGACGGCGATGACCTCGTCGTTGGTCAGGAGCTTGACGCCGTAGTCGTCGAGCTGGGTCAGGTCGTCACCGATGTAGAGCGGCGCGGCTTCGATCGCCCACAGCGTCATGTAGCTCTGGCGCTCGGCCTCGGTGAGGCCGTCCATCTTGCCGCTGCCGACGTCGAGGGAGTCGAGGTTGTTCCAGTGGCCGGGGCCGGCGTCGGGGATCCACTGCACGACGTCGTTCCAGCGCTGCTTGACCGAGTTGTTCCAGGTCACGAGGGTGTCGCAGTAGCACTCGACGTCCGTGTCGACGCGCCAGCCGTTCGTGTTCGCCTTCCAGACGTCGGCCTGGCGGTGGCTCAGCGCCCAGGAGACGACGAACTCCATCGGGCGGCCGGTCTTGGCGATGGCCTGGTGCCAGGCCTCGACGTCGGTGGTGTTGGTGTAGTTCGGGCCGCCCTTGAAGGAGCCGGGTCCGACGCCGTCGAGCTTGAGGAAGTCGACGCCCCAGCCGGCCAGCAGCCGCGCCACCGAGTCCACGTAGGACTGGGCGCACGGGTTCGTGAAGTCGATCTTGTAGGCGGAGTCCCAGCCGTTGGTCTTGCGCAGGTCCGGGTAGACGAGGTCTTTGGTGTGGCAGTTCGTGGTGCCCGCGATCGGCGAGTTGCCGTCGTTGTAGGCCTTGAGGTCCAGGCCGAACGCCAGGTACGAGCCCAGCTTGAGGCCCTTCTTGTGGACGTAGTCGGCGACGTAGGCCATGCCGTCCGGGAAGGTCGCCGGGTTGACCACCGGGCGGGCGTACTGGTCGAAGGAGTTCGACCAGCCGGCGTCGATGTTGACGTAGGTGTAGCCGTGCTGCTTGAACTTCGCGGCGAGGACGTCCGCCTGCTGCAGGACGTGCTTTTCGGTGAGCCAGCTGGCCGGGCCGGCCGGGTTGACGCCGGGGTAGTTCGTCGACTCGAGGCTCCAGCTGCTCCAGCCCATGTAGGGCTTCTGCGCCACCGGCTTCGGCGCTTCCGGCTGGGCGTCCGCGGTGGGGGCCGTGAGCAGGCCCGCGGTCACCATCAGTCCGGCGAGGGCACCCAGTGCCCGTCTGCCGCGTGCGGCCATGACCACTCCTTTGAGGTCTGCAGACATCGGAGGACCACAGCTCGTTTCGGCTGAACCGTGGATCCTATAGGATCTACGACTGGAGATTCTGGCTGTTGGAGTTCACGAATGTCAACGGCCGCGTCGGACAGAGATCAGACGAATCTCGGACTGTCGGGGGTGGCGGTTAGGTTCGGGGCATGTTGACCACGCTCGCCGTCGAGAACTACCGCTCGCTGCGCGACCTGGTGCTGCCGCTGTCCGGGCTGACCGTCGTCACCGGGCCGAACGGCAGCGGCAAGTCGAGCCTGTACCGGGCGCTGCGGCTGCTGGCGGACGCGTCCCGCAACGGCGCCGTGGCGGCGCTGGCCCGCGAGGGCGGGCTGCCGTCGACGTTGTGGGCCGGCCCGGAGACGATCGGGCGGTCGGTGCGCGAAGGGCGCACGCCGGTCCAGGGCACGAAACGCACGAAGCCGGTCGGGCTGCGGCTCGGGTTCGCGGGTGACGACTTCGGCTACGCGCTGGACCTGGGCATGCCGGTGGCCGGGGAGACGATGTTCAACCTGGACCCGGAGTTCAAGCGGGAAGTGGTGTGGTCCGGCCCGGTCCTGCGCCCGGCCACCTTGCTCGCGGACCGCGGCGGCCCGATGGTCCGCACGCGGGTGGCGTCGGGCGGCTGGGGTGCCGATCGGTTCAAGATCCGCATGACGGACAGCATGCTGAGCGAGTTCGCCGACCCGCGCGCGTGCCCGGAGCTGCTGGTGGTGCGCGAGCGGATCCGGTCGTGGCGCTTCTACGACCACTTCCGCACGGACGCGCTGGCGCCCGCGCGCCAGTCCCACATCGGCACGCGCACCCCGGTGCTGGCCCACGACGGCGCCGACCTGGCGGCGGCGTTGCGCACGATCATCGAGATCGGCCGCACTTCCGAACTGGCCGAGGTGGTGGACCAGGCGTTCCCGGGATCGCGCTTGGAGGTGGCGGCCCCGGACGGCCGGTTCACGGTCCGCTTCCACCAGCACGGCCTGCTGCGTCCGCTGGAAGCCGCGGAGCTGTCGGACGGAACGCTCCGGTTCCTGCTGTGGGTGGCAGCGCTGCTCACGCCGCGCCCGCCGGAACTGCTGGTCCTGAACGAGCCGGAGACGAGCCTCCACCCGGACCTGCTGCCGGCCTTGGCCACCCTGATCGCGACGGCCGCCAAGGAGATGCAGGTGGTGGTGGTCTCGCACGCCCAGCCGTTGATCCGTGCACTGTCGGCGATCGCGGAGGTGGGCGAGGTGGAGCTGGAGAAGGACTACGGCGAGACGAAACTGGTGGGCCAGGGACGGCTGGACCGTCCGTCTTGGCACTGGCCCACCCGCTGAGGGCTGTCCCCAGGCGGTCGGCTCGCGTACCCGAAAAGTCGGCTCACGTATCGGGAGAATCGGCTCATGATCCTGAAGGGTCGGTTCCTGAGCTGACTGCCCAGGTACGCGAAACCGACCGTCGAGGTACGCGAGACGACCGGCTGGGCACGCTCGACTGCGTTCTACGGCTCCGATCTCGCCGCGGCCGCCAGCCTGCTGACCGGCACTTGGGCAGTCGGCTCATGTACCTAGAGGGTCAGTTCGCGTACCCGAAGAGTCGGCTCGCGTATCGGGAGAGTCGGCTCGTGTACCGGGAGGGTCGGCTCGTGTACCGGGAGGGTCGGTTCGTGTACCGGGAGGGTCGGTTCGTGTACCGGGAGGGTCGGTTCGTGAGCCGACTGCCCAGGTGCGCGAGCCGGCCGTCGGGGTACGTGAGATGACTGCCTAGATACGTGAGTTCGCTGTCCAGGTACGGGTCAGCGGCCCTTGGTGCTTTCGCGGATCTCCAGTGCGAACGGGGTCTGGACGTCCTGTGGTGGTGCCGACTTCTCCCCCGTGATGCGGCGGTGCACCAGGTCGATCGCCGCTTCCGCCAGTGCGGTCTTGTCCGGGGCGATCGTCGTCAGCGCCGGCAGGGAGAATGCGCTCTCTTCGTTGTTGTCGAAGCCCACGATCGCGACGTCCTCGGGTACCCGGAGCCCCAGCTCCGCCACCGCCCGCAGTGCGCCGATCGCCAGGAGGTCGTTGAAACAAAAGACCGCATCAGGCCGCGACGGCAACGCCAGCAGCGACTTCATCGCCGCCGCTCCGTAACCTCGGTGCCACTTCTCGGCCGGCGCCACCAGGGAGTCCGAATAGGACAGTCCCGCGTCGGTCAGCGCGGAGCGGTAGCCCGCCAGGCGTTGGGACGACGTCCCGCGCGCCGGGTTGCGGCCGATCGCCGCGATGCGCGTGCGGCCCAGGGAGGCCAGGTGGGACACGGCCATGTGCGCGGCCAGGACGTTGTCTATCGCGACGTGATCGATGGGGACGTCGACCGCGTGCTCGCCCAGCATCACCAGGGGGATGCCGCCCGGTTCCTCGGGGAAATCCGCGGCCTCCAGCGCCTCCGGGTGGACCAGCGCGCCGTCGACCAGGTGGGGGCCCAGCGACGACAGCGTCTTGCGTTCGCGCTCGCGCGTGCCCTGGGTCTGTTCGATCAAGACACTCCAGCCCCGTTTCTGGGCCGCCGTGATGACCAGGCCGGCGAGTTCGCCGAAGTACGGGATGGACAGCTCCGGCACCATCAGCGCCAGGAACCCGGTGCGGCCGCGACGCAGGTTGCGCGCCCCCACGTTCGGCCGGTAACCGGTCGCCGCCAGGGCTTCCTCGACGCGCCGGCGGTTGTCCGGCTTGACGAAGGCATAGCCGTTCACCACGTTCGACACCGTCTTCACCGACACTCCGGCGAGCGTGGCGACGTCCTTGAGCGTCACGGTCACGGGCGATCCCTTCACATCGGCGTGAGCCAGAGCATAGCGACAATTTGCCGGTTTACAACGTTGTTCCAACGATGTAAAAAGTACCTCAAGGCTCCCGCGGTGACTCCGATCACCCCGGTGAGCGGGCCACCACCGTCGCTGCCCGAGGAGTCGCTGTGCCGCTGTCCACCCGTCCCCGCCTGGTCCTGGTCACCGCGGCCGCCGCCGCGCTCACCCTCACCTCCTGCACCGCTCGGGAGGAGACCCCGGCCGCACCGTCGAACGGCGGCGGGCCGGCCGCGTCCGCCTCCTCCGCCGCGCCCTCCGCCGACGGCTGCACGCTGGCGAAGACCGGCTACCCCAAGATCGACCCGAAGACCGCGGTGATCGGCTTCTCGCAGTCCGAAAAGGAGGCCAACCCCTTCCGGATCGCCGAGACGCAGTCCATTCGCGACCAGGCTGCGAAGCTCGGCATCCCCACCGACAAGCTGCTCGTCACCAACGCCCAGAGCGACCTCAACCGGCAGATCAGCGACATCAAGTCGCTGCTCGACCGGGGTGCGCAGCTGCTGATCGTCGCGCCGCTGAACTCCGACGGCCTCCAGCCGGCGCTCGACGCCGCGAAGGCCAAGAAGGTCCCGGTCGTCACCGTCGACCGCAAGGTGACGTCGGCGCCGTGCACCGACTACCTGACCTTCATCGGCTCCAACTTCGTCGAGCAGGGCAAGCGCGCGGCCGACGCGATGGTGAAGGCGACCGGCGGTAACGGGAAGGTTGCGATCCTGCTCGGCGCGTCGGGCAACAACGTGACGACCGACCGCACCTCGGGCTTCAAGGACGAGCTGGCCAAGACGCCCGGCCTGTCCGTGGTCGCCGAGCAGACCGGCGAGTTCGACCGGTCCAAGGGCCAGGCCGTGATGGAGCAGCTCATCCAGAGCCACCCGGACCTCACCGCCGTCTACGCCGAGAACGACGAGATGGGCATCGGCGCCGTCAACGCGCTCAAGACCGCGGGCAAGGCGCCGGGCAAGGACGTCAAGGTCGTCTCGGTCGACGGCACGCGCAACGCCGTGCAGCTGATCGCCGACGGCAGCTACAACGCCGTCATCGAGTCCAACCCGCGCTTCGGCCAGCTCGCCTTCGACACGCTCCAGAAGTTCGCCGACGGCCAGCCGATCGCGCCGAGCATCGTGATCACCGACGACCAGTACGACGAGACCAACGCGGCGCAGAAGGTCGGGAACGCGTACTGATGACCGCAGCCACCGAAGAGGACGTCGCGATGACGACCGCACCGGTGCTCGAGGTGGCCGGGGTGACCAAAAGGTTCCCCGGCACCCTCGCGCTCGACGACGTCAGCTTCCGGCTCGCCCCCGGCGAGGTGCACGCCCTCGTCGGGGAGAACGGCGCCGGCAAGTCGACGCTGATCAAGGTGCTCACCGGCGTCTACCAGCCCGACGAGGGCGAGGTCCGCCACCTCGGCGAGCCGGTGACGTTCAAGCGGCCGATCGAGGCACAGCGGGCCGGGATCTCCACGATCTACCAAGAGGTCAACCTCGTCCCGCTGATGAGCATCGCCAGCAACGTCTTCCTCGGCCGCGAACCGCGCACCAAAGCGGGGCTCGTCGACTGGTCCAAGATGTACGCCGACGCCCGCGAGCTGCTCAAGGGCTACGGCATCGACGACGACGTCAAGCGCCCGCTGCACACCCTGGGCGTCGGCGCGCAGCAGATGGTCGCCCTCGCCCGCGCGGTGTCGACCGAGGCGAAGGTCGTCATCATGGACGAACCGACGTCGTCGCTCGAACCGCGTGAGGTCGAGACGCTCTTCCAGGTGCTGAACCGGTTGCACGCCGAAGGCATCGCGATCGTCTACGTCAGCCACCGGATGGACGAGCTGTACCGGGTCTGCGACAGCGTCACCGTGCTGCGCGACGGCCGCGTCGTCCACAGTGGACCGCTGGCCAAGCTCCCGCGCATCGAGCTCGTGTCCCTGATGCTCGGGCGCGAGATCCGCCAGATCCGCGAAGAAGGCGTCACGGCGTTCGGCGAGGAACACGACGTCGAGCGTGAGCCGCTGCTCAAGGCCGAGCACCTGTCCGGCATGCGCCGGCTGCACGACGTCTCGGTCAGCATCCGGCCCGGCGAGGTCGTCGGCCTGGCCGGGCTGCTCGGCTCCGGCCGCAGCGAGACCGCGCGGGCCATCGTCGGCGCGTTCCCGCTCGACGGCGGATCCGTGCTGCTGGCCGGGAAACCGCTCAAGAAGGGCAAGGTCGCGGCGGCGATGCGCGCGGGCATCGCGCTGCTGGCCGAAGACCGCAAGACCGACGGGATCATCCCGAACCTGTCGGTCCGCGAGAACATCGTGCTCGCCGCGCTCCCGACGCTCTCACCGTTCGGCCTGGTCAGCAAGGCCAAGCAGGACAAGGTCGTGAAGATCTTCATGGAGCGCCTGCGGATCAAGGCTTCGAGCCCGGAGCAGAAGGTGTCCGAGCTGTCCGGTGGCAACCAGCAGAAGGTGCTGCTCGCCCGCTGGCTCGCCACCGGCCCGAAGATCCTGCTGCTCGACGAGCCGACACGCGGCATCGACGTCGGCGCGAAGGCCGAGGTCCAGGCGCTGATCGACGAACTCGCGAAGGAAGGCCTCGGCGTGCTGCTCATCTCGTCCGAGCTGGAGGAGCTGATCGACGGCTCGGACCGCGTCGTCGTCCTCCGCGACGGCTCGGTCGTCGGCGAGCTGACCGGCGACGGCATCACCGAGGAGAACGTCCTGGCCGCGATCGCAGCGGAAGGTGACAACGATGTCTAGCGCCACCCTGACCAGGGCACCGGACCGGGCCAAGGTCACCGCCTGGCTGCAGAACTACGGCGTCTACCTGGCCGTCGTCGTGCTGCTGCTGTTCAACGTCTTCTTCACCGAGAACTTCCTGTCCGCGGCCAACTTCCGGACGCAGCTGGTGCAGGCCGCGCCCGTCTGCATCGTCGCGCTCGGCATGGCGCTGGTGATCGGCACCGAGGGCATCGACCTGTCGGTCGGCTCGGTGATGTCGATCGCCGCCGCGCTCATCCCGCTCTACCTCGGCGCCGGGCCGCTGACGGCGGTCGTCGTCGCGGTGATCGCGGGCATCCTGTCCGGCCTGTTCAGCGGCTACCTGGTGGCCTACCTGGGGATCCAGCCGATCATCGCGACACTGGCGCTGCTCGTCGGCGGCCGCGGGCTCGCGCTCGTGATCGCACACGGCCAGCTCGTCCAGCTGCGCAACGAGGACTTCCTGGCGCTGGGCACGGGTGACGTCCTCGGCGTGCCGGTCATGGTCATCGTCGCGGGCGTGCTCGCGGTGCTGGCCGGGCTGCTGGTGCAGCGCACGACGTTCGGCCGCCAGCTGGTCGCCGTCGGCGGCAACCGGACGGCCAGCTCCCTGGCCGGGCTCCCGGTGAAGCGCGTGCTCGTCGGCGTCTACGTCATCTCCGGGGCGCTGGCCGCGGTGGCCGGCGTGCTCGCGACGTCGCGGCTGGGCGCCAGCGACCCCAACGACCTCGGGCTGCTGATGGAGCTGTCCGCGATCACCGCGGTCGTCGTCGGCGGCACGCCGCTGACCGGCGGCCGGGTCCGCGTGCTCGGCACCGTGTTCGGCGCGCTGCTCATGCAGCTGGTGCACGCCACCCTGATCAAGCACAACCTGCCGGACTCGACGGCGCAGATGGTCCAGGCGGCCATCATCGTCGTCGCCGTCTACGTCGCCCGTGAGCGGAGCCGCAAATGACCGCCACCCAGACGACAGCGCGCAACGCGGCGTTCGCCGGGGTCCTGCAGCGCCAGGGCGCGGCCGTCGTGCTCGTGCTCGGCCTCGCCGCCGCGTGGTTCGCGTTCCCGCGCTTCGGGTCCGCGGACAACCTGCGCGACCTCGCGCTGCAGGGCTCGTTCCTCGCGGTGATCGCGCTCGGCATGACGTTCGTGATCATCTCCGGCGGCATCGACCTGTCGGTCGGCTCGAACTACGCGCTCGGCGGCGTGCTCGCCGCGTACGGCGCGCAGTACGGCCTGCTCGTGGCGCTCCTGCTGCCGCTGGTGGTGTGCTCGGCGATCGGCTTCCTCAACGGCGTGCTCATCGCCCGCACCGGGATGGCGCCGTTCATCGTGACGCTGGCGACGCTGCTGTTCGCCCGCGGCCTGCTGCTCGCCATCACCTCCGAAGGCGCGACGACGTTCAAGATCGAGCCCGGCTCGGCGATCCTCTGGCTCGGGCAGGGCACGATCTTCGGCGTCGGCGTCCCGGTGTACCTGACGCTCGTCCTCTTCGCGCTCGGTGGCGTGCTGTTGCGGCGCACCGGGTTCGGCCAGTCGGTGTTCGCCATCGGCGGGGCCGAGCAGTCGGCACTGCTGATGGGCCTGCCGGTCGTCCGCACGAAGATCGCGCTCTACACGCTGAGCGGCGCCCTCGCCGGCTTCGCGGGCATCCTCACCGCCGCGTACCTGCAGTCCGGCGTCACGGTGATCGGCGTCGGCACCGAGCTGGACGCGATCTCGGTCGTCGTCATCGGCGGCACGCTGCTCACCGGCGGCGCCGGGACGATCGTCGGCACGCTCGTCGGCGTGCTGCTGCGGGTGCTGATCCAGAACGTCATCAACCAGGTCGGCACGCTCGACTCCAACTACCAGACGGTGGTGAGCGGGGCCTTCCTGCTCATCGTCGTGGTGATCCAGCGTCTGTTGGCGCGTTCCCGAACCCGCTGAGCCCCGTTCCCCCGATCAGGAGGTCTCAACGATGTTTCGTCCTGCCCTCAGAACCCGCCGATGGCTCACCGCCGCCGCCGCGTTCGCCGTCGCGGTGGCCGGTCTCGGCACCGTGCCGGCGGCGAGTGCCGCTGCGGCTGAACCCCAGTGGCAGCGCCTGACGCCCCCGCTGTCCACGCCGTGGACGAAGGACGTCTCGCCCGCCAACGCCCTGCCCGACTACCCGCGGCCGCAGCTGACCCGCGACAAGTGGCAGAACCTCAACGGCGTCTGGGAGTTCGCCAAGGCGACCCCGGGTGAGGCCGCGCCGATCGGGAAGACGCTCGGCGAGCGGATCCTCGTGCCGTACCCGGTCGAGTCCGCGCTGTCCGGGATCATGCGCCACGAGACGAACATGTGGTACCGCCGCACGTTCGAGGTGCCCAAGAACTGGCAGGTCGGCAAGGGACAGCGGCTGCAGCTGCACTTCCAGGCCGTCGACTACGACGCCACGGTGATCGTCAACGGCAAGACCGTCACCCGTCACACCGGCGGGTACGACGCGTTCTCCGTCGACGTCACCGACGCGCTGACCACGGCCAAGACCCAGGAGATCGTCGTCGGCGTCGCCGACCCGAACGACCAGGGCGGGCAGCCGATCGGCAAGCAGCGCCAGCCCGGCGACGGCATCTTCTACACGCCGTCCTCCGGCATCTGGCAGACCGTCTGGATGGAACCGGTCGCCTCGGCGCACATCGACCGCCTCGACACCACCCCGGACGCCGCGTCCGGGACGGTCACGATCAACGCCGTGGTCGGCGGGCCGGTCAAGCAGCGCGTCGAAGCGATCGCCTACGACCACGGCCGCCAGGTCGGGCGCGTCACCGGTGACGCGAACAAGCCGTTGAAGCTCAAGGTGGACCGGCCGCACCTGTGGACGCCGGACGACCCGTTCCTCTACGACCTGCGCGTGCGACTGTCCACAGGGGACGAGGTCGGCTCGTACTTCGGCATCCGGTCGGTCAGCGTCGGCAAAACCGCCGACGGCAAGCAGCGGATGCTGCTCAACGGCAAGTTCGTCATGCAGGTCGGCCCGCTGGACCAGGGTTTCTGGCCGGACGGCATCTACACCGCGCCGACCGACGCGGCCCTGAAGTTCGACCTGCAGCAGGAGAAGGCGCTCGGCTTCAACATGGTGCGCAAGCACATCAAGGTCGAGCCGGACCGCTGGTACTACTACGCCGACAAGCTCGGGTTGCTGGTGTGGCAGGACATGCCGGCGATGAAGGACGACGTCGAGCCGAGCGCGGCGTCGCGCGTCAACTACGAGTCCGAGATGCGGCGGATGATCGACCAGCACCGCAGTTTCCCGTCGATCGTCACGTGGGTGCCGTTCAACGAGGGCTGGGGCGACTACGAGGTCGGCCGGATCGCCGACGAGGTCAAGTCGTGGGATCCCTCGCGGCTGGTCAACGCCGAGTCGGGCGTCAACTGCTGCCGGTCCGAACCGGACAGTGGTGCCGGTGACATCTACGACGACCACACCTACACCGGGCCGGGAACGCCGGTGCAGACCGGCACGCGTGCCGCGGTCGACGGTGAGTACGGCGGGCTCGGCCTGAAGGTCGCCGGGCACGAGTTCGACCCGGCGGGCAGCTTCGCCTATGAGATGGAGCCCGACAGGGCGACGCTGACCCGGCGCTACGGCGAGCTCCAGCAGCGCCTGCTGCTGGTCGCCCAGCGGTGCGGCGTCTCGGCCGGCGTCTACACGCAGACCACCGACGTCGAGAAGGAGGTCAACGGCTTCTTCACCTACGACAGGCAGGTGAAGAAGATGGACTTCGCGGCGGTCCGCGCGGCCAACCAGGCGGTCATCAAGGGCGCTACCGGCAAGCCGGTGTCCGGGCCTTCGGTGCCGGCGGGCACGCCGGGGATCGACGGCATCGCCGCCTACCCGTTCGACGAGAACACCGGCACCGTGGCCGCGGACGCCGTCGGCGACCACGACGCCACGCTGGTCGGCGGCGCGTCCTGGACCGCGGGCAAGAGCGGTTCGGCGCTGGCCACCAACGGTTCAGGCCAGTACGCCGACACGGGCGCGGCGCTCGTCAACACCGAAGGCAGCTACAGCGCGGCGGCGTGGGTGAAGTTCAACGCCGTGGGTGACGGCTTCCAGACGGTGGTCAGCCAGGACGGCGACAGCACCAGCGCGTTCTTCCTGCAGTACTCGGGCGCGGACCACCGGCTGGCGATGAGCTTCGTCGGCACGCGGGCTTTGGCACCCACCGCCCCGGAGGCGAACCGCTGGTACCACGTGGTCGGCGTCCGCGACGCGGTTTCGGGCACGCTGAAGCTGTACGTGGACGGCCAGCTGGCGGCCACGAAGAGCGTCTGCCTCGGCGACGCTTCGACGGGCCACACGGTGATCGGCCGCGGCAAGTACGGCGGCGGCCCGGTCGACTACCTCGACGGTGCGGTGGACCAGGTGCACGTCTACGACCGAGCGCTGTCCGACGCGGACGTGAGTGCCTTGTACGCCAGCGGCAAGTAACGGCGAGCTGACCCGCTCACTGTCGTGAAGGGCACCCTCATGGACGTAAGAGCCATGAGGGTGCCCTTCACGACGTTTGACGTCGGTCCCGTCAAGACCGCTGGGGGAAGGGTTCGGGGAGGTCTGCTCGCGGCCGGGGCTGGCGCTGCGGGATCGGCAGCTCGTGACGCTCGGCATGCTGACCGCGCTCGGCGGGTGTGAGCCGCAGCTGGACGTGCACGTCAACGCGGCGCTCAACGTCGGGCTGACGCCGGCCGAGATCGTCGAGGCGCTGCTGCACTCCGCCGTCTACTGTGGATTCCCGAAGGCGCTGAACGCGACCTTCGTGGCCAAGAAGGTCTTCGGCGAGCGCGGGCTGCTGCCGGTGGCCGGGGAGTAGGGGCGGGCTCGTGCGGGTGATCCTGTTCGGCGCGACCGGCATGGTCGGGCAAGGCGTGCTGCGCGAATGCCTGCTGGACGAGCGGGTCGAGGCGGTGCTGACCGTGGGCCGGGCCCCGGTCGGCACCACCCACCCGAAGCTCACCGAGAAGGTCGAGAAGGACCTCTTCGCCCTCGAGCCGAGCACCGGCTACGACACGTGCTTCTTCTGCCTCGGCCTGTCCTCGGTCGGGGTGGCGGCCGAGGAGTACGAGCGGATCACCTACCAGCTCACCCTTTCGGTCGCCCGGACGCTGCCGGCGGACACCACGTTCGTGTACGTCTCGGGCGCGAGCACCGACAGCACCGAACGCGGCCGGGTGCGCTGGGCCCGCGTCAAGGGCGCGACCGAGAACGCGCTGGCCAAACTGCCGCTGCGGACGTTCTTCTTCCGCCCCGGCTACATCCAGCCGCGGCACGGGATCACGTCGAAGACCCCGCTGTACCGGACGATCTACCGCGTGGTGGCGCCGCTGTACCCGGTGCTGAGCCGGCTGGCGCCGCGGGTGGTGACGACGACCGAGGACATCGGCCGCGCGATGCTGGAGGTCGCGGCCCACGGCTACGAGCGGCAGATCCTCGAGAACCCCGACATCAATGCAGCCGCCGGACGCGCGAGCTGAGCCGTCACCGGCCCCGCGCGACCAGCCCCGCGAGCAGGTTCGCCAGGCCCTCGGCCAGCGCCGTCGTGAAGAACTCCCCCGCCGGCGGGCCGCCCAGCTCGGCGGTCACCGCCGCGACGGCGTCGGTCGGGTTGGCGTAGGGCCACAGCCCCGACACCACCACGACCACCGCCCCCGCGAAGTGCGCCGCGCCCTCGGCCGTCAGCTCGGGGACCCGCTTCCGGACCAGCTCGCCGAGCCGTTCGGTGTTCGCGGCCGCGCGGCGCTTGAAGCCGCGGGCGAACTCGAGCGAGATGTTGCGTTCCAGGACCGACCCCATCGAGCTGATCAGGTCGCACAGCAGCGGACGCCCGGCCAGCGACGTCGCGAGCGTCCCGGCGAGACGTTCTTCGCGGGCGAAGCCGGGTTCGTCCGGGCCGGGGTCGGCGAGGGTCTCCTCCAGCGAGGAGAGCCAGTCCGTCCAGGTGACGTCCAGGACCTCGAGGAAGATCGCCTCACGGCTGTCGAAGTAGCGCAGGACGTTGGACTTCGCGAGCCCGACCCGGCAGCTGAGCTCCCGCAGGCTGATCTCGGCGACCGGCCGCTCGGCGAGCAGCTCGCGCGCGGCGGCGAGGATCGCGGTGCGGCGCGCCTCGATCTGCTCGGGCCGCCGGGCGCGCTGGAATCCGCCGCTCATGGGGCCGAGGTTACCGTCCGGGCGGGCCGCGCTGAACGTTCGTTCAACTAGAATCGGGTCATGGCCACCCGGGACCCCGCCGCGAAGCGCCGTCAGCTGCTCGAAGCCGCGCTGGCGGAGTTCGCCGCGCACGGCATCGCCGGTGCCCGGATGGACCGGATCGCGACGCGCGCGAAGTGCAGCGCGGGCCTCGTCTACACCTACTTCGGCAGCAAGGACGACCTGTTCGACGCGGTCTTCGACACGATCGTCGAGCGCACCCTCGCCGAGACGCCGATCACCGCCGACGACCTGCCCGGGTACGCCGGCCGGCTGTTCGACAACTACGTGGCCTACCCCGAGGTGACGCGGATCTCCGCCTGGTACCGCCTCGAGCGCGCCGGCACGGGCCGCACGATCCAGGCGATCGCGGACTCGGCCAAGGGCAAGGTCGAGGCCATCCGCGCGGCCCAGGAGGCCGGCACGGTCTCGGACCGCTTCGAGCCGGAGCAGCTGCTGATGATGGTGCTGACGCTGGCGGCGATGTGGTCGGCCCAGACGGTCGAGATGATCGCCACGGCCCCCGACGACGAGGCCTACCGCCGCGCGACGGTCACCGAAGCGGTCCGCAAGCTGATCAGCTGACCGCCTTCTCCTCCCGGCGGGACTTCACCCGGCGATAGCTCCAGATCAGCAGCGCGAACAGGATCACCGACGACAGGATCAGGCTCGATCCGGTGCTCCAGCCGCTGAACGGCAGGGACTTCACCGTGCCCCAGACGATGCCCGCCGCCAGCAGCGCGAGCCCGGCCAGCACCGAACCGGCGATCCGCAGAGGTGACGAGACGCTCTCCTCGGCCGCCTTCATCGCGCGGTCGCGGACCGGGTCGACGTACCGCTCCAGCTTCGGGAACTCCGACGCGAGCAGCAGCAGCCCGGCGAGGACCAGCAGCAGGCCGGGCCCCGGCAGGACCAGCAGCAGCACGCCGACCACCAGCAGGATCCCGCCCGCCACCGTGATCATGATGCGCTTGGCCTGTTTACCGATCCCCACTCGGCCACTCCCCTCGTTCCGTCCGATTCTTCCCGGTTGTGCCGTCGCGTGCCACTCGCGAGTACCCGGATCCGCGCGGCGGACACCACCAATGCGCAGATCGTGGCCGCCGCGAGCCAGCTCACGACGCCCGGCCAGACGTAGAGGAGCTGCCCGAACGTGCCCCGCCGCCCGGCGAACACGACGCTCATCAGCTGCGGCAGCAGCGCCAGGACCAGCGGCGGCAGCAGGCTCGGCAGCAGCCGCAGCCCGGCCCGCCACCACGACGTCCGCCGCGCCGCCCACCGCCGCGCGTGGCGCACGCCGAGCACGGCGAGCACCACCGACAGCAGGATCAGCCCGGCGAGCACCCGGTCCGCGACGACGCCGGCGGGCAGCACGAGCTCCGGCGTCCCGCCCTGCACCAGCGTCGCGAGGCCCTGCGCCAGCGAATCGGCGTCGTTGTCCAGGGCCAGGCCGGTGGTGGCGAGCACCGTGACGCCGTAGCCGCCGGGCAGCAGGATCTGGGCGGCGGTGTGGCCGAACCACTCGCCGTTGTGGGACAGCTGCCCCGGCCGGTAGGCGCCCCAGCCGAACGCGTAGCCGTGCCCGGGCGCCGGGGTGTGCGCGAGCGCGGCCGACGCCGGCGAGAGCACGCCGCCGCCGTCCCGCTGCGCGATCAGCCACCGCGTCAGGTCGGTGGCGGTGCTCAGCACGCCGTGGCTGCCGCCGGTGAACCAGTCCGGCTCGCCGACCGGGACGGCGAAGCCGAACGCCCGCACGTACCCCGGCGAGAGACCGGCCGGTGGACTGTCCACAGTGGAACTGGAGGTCATGCCGAGCGGCGCGAACAGCCGCGTCCGCAGGTACTCTGCGAACGGCTGACCGGCCACGACCTCGACGATCCGGGCGGCCACCTCGTAGTTCGGGTTGTGGTAGTGGAACTTCGCGCCCGGCTCGTCGGCCAGGCCGGCGTCCCGCAGCCGGGAGACGGCTTCGGCGAGGGTGTGCGGCTGCGGCAGCGTCAGGTCGGGGAACGCCGAGTCGGCCATCCCGGACGTCTGGTCGAGCAGCATCCGCACGGTGATCCGGGCGCCGCGCGGGTCGGCGAGCCGGAACTCCGGCAGGTAGCGCGTGACCGGCTGATCGAGCCCGACGCGGCCTGCGTCGACGAGCCGGAGCACGGCGAACGCCGTCATCGACTTGCTCAGCGACGCGATCGGCAGCCGGGTCGACGCGGTGATCGGCGCGCCCGCCGCGTCGTGGCCGTAGCCGGCGACGCGCACGACGTCGGCGCCGTGCGTGACGGCGACCGCGGCGCCGGGCAGGCCGGTGTGGTCGAGGTAGGCGCGGACGTAATCGTCGATGCCTTCCCGGGCGGGAGCGGCCGAAGCCGGGGTCGCCAGCAGGAAGAAGAACGCGCCGAGCAGCGCGAAAAGCCTGGTCATAGCGCAAAAGTAGGCAGCGGCCCCACCCGCCGTCGGCTGCCGGACGACGCGAGCCACCCCCTACTTTCGGCACCTCCTTGACGGCAGCCCCGCGCGTTCTTATAGTCAACACATCGGTTGATAAACAGATTGGTTGATAAAGATGGCGGTTGACGACGAGAGGCTGGATCGGGCGTTCACCGCACTCGGCGACCCCGTGCGCCGCGCGCTGATCGCCCGGCTCTCCCGCGGCGAGGCGACGGTCAACGAGCTGGCCGAGCCCTTCGCGATCACCAAGCAGGCGATCTCCCGGCACCTGCAGGTGCTGGAGCACGCCGGGCTGATCAGCCGCGGCCGCGACGGCCAGCGGCGGCCGTGCCGGCTCGTCCCGGCCGCCCTCGAAGAGCTGACCGGCTGGATCGACACCTACCGGCTGGCCACCGAACGCAGTTACCGGCGGCTCGACGCCGTCCTGGAAACCCTGGAGGAAAACGGATGAGCACCACGATCACCGCCCAGCCCGGCACCCCGTTCATCGACGTCACCCGCGAGGTCGCGGCGGCACCGGAGAAGGTGCTGCGGGCCTACACCGACCCGGACCTGATCGTGCGCTGGCTGGGCCCGCACGGCATGGAGATGGAACTGCTGGAGCTGGACGCGCGGTCCGGCGGCGGTTACCACTACGTCCACCGCGACGACCGCGGCGAGTACCGCTTCCGCGGCGTCTACCACACGGTGAGCGCCGGTAAGATCATCCAGACCTTCGAGTTCGCGGGCGCGCCCGGCGACGTCTGCCTCGAGACGATCACCTTCACCGGCCTCGGCGACGGCCGGACGCGGATCGACGGCCACTCGGTGTTCCCGTCGGTCGAAGCCCGCGACGCGGCCGTGGAAAGCGGCATGGAGGCCGGCATCACCGACTCGTACGAGCGCCTGGACACGCTGCTCGAGAAGGACGCCTGAGATGACCGTCGCGGCGAGCTTCTGCATGTCGCTGGACGGGTTCGTCGCGCGGCCCGACAACTCCGTCGGGCCGCTGTTCGACTGGTACTCCGCCGGCGACGTCGAGGTGCCGATGGTCGGCTACCCGATGACGTTCCGCGTCGCCGAGCCGAGCGCGGGCTACCTCCGCCGGCAGCTGGCGCAGGCCGAGCACAGCGCGTTCGTGTGCGGCCGCACGGTCTTCGACCACACCCACGGCTGGGGCGGCCGCCCGCCCGGCGGCGGCACGGCGTTCGTCGTCACGCACCGCCCACCGCCCGCGGACTGGCCCGCGGAGAACCTCGCGCCGTTCACGTTCTGCCCGGACGTCGAGACGGCGATCGAGCGGGCGAAAGCCGCGGGTGACGGCAACGTCGGCGTCTCCGGCCCGGCCATCGCCCAGCAGTGCCTCGCCCTCGGCCTGCTGGACGAGCTGGCGATCGACCTCGTGCCGGTGTTCCTCGGCGAGGGCGTGCGCTACTTCGAAAACCTCGCCATGCCCGGGGCCGAGCTGGACCGGGTCGAGGTCGTCGAGGGCGAAGGCGTCACCCACCTGCGCTACCGCGTGCGCTACCGGTCCTGAGTGGACGCCAGCAGCTGGTCGAAGGGCACGAAGGACGGCGTCTCGGGCACGACCGGGCGGCCCGCGGCGAGGGTCGCCAGCTCGGCGCCCGCCCGCTCGATCCGCCGTTGCAGCGCGCCTTCACCACTGCCCCAGTCCGACGACGCCGCGTAGACGCCCGTCGCGACCGGGTCCGCCTTCAGGTACCCGAACAGCGGCCGCAGCTGGTAGTCGAGCACCAGCGAGTGCCGCTCGGTGCCGCCGGTCGCGCCGAGCAGGACCGGCTTGCCCACCAGCGACTCCGCGTCCAGGACGTCGAAGAACGACTTGAACAGGCCGCTGTAGCCGGCGGTGAACACCGGCGTGACGGCGATCAGCGCGTCCGCCCCGGTGACCGTCCCGATCGCCTGGCGCAGGTCCGGGCTCGGGAAGCCGGTGAGCAGGTTCTTCGTGACGTCCAGCGCGATGTCGCGCAGCTCCACGACACTCACCTCGACCTGCGACCCGGCCGCGGCGACGGTCGCCGCGGCCAGCCGGTCGGCCAGCAACCGCGTCGACGACGGCACGGACAGGCCCGCCGTCACCACCGCGAGCTTCACGCCTGGCTCCCGACGAGCGCCGCGTCCTTCGAGGCCTTCAGGGATTCGTGCGTCGGCGCGTCCGGCACGTGCGCCGGGCGCATCGCGTCGAGTTCCTTGCGCAGCACCGGGACCACGTGCTCGCCGAGCAGGTCGAGCTGCTCGAGGACGACCTTCAGCGGCAGGCCGGCGTGGTCCATCAGGAACAGCTGGCGCTGGTAGTCGCCGAAGTGCTCGCGGAAGGTCAGCGTCTTGTCGATGACCTCTTGGGGGCTGCCGACGGTCAGCGGCGTCTGGTCGGTGAACTCCTCCAGCGTCGGGCCGTGCCCGTAGACCGGGGCGTTGTCGAAGTACGGCCGGAACTCGGTCCACGCGTCCTGCGACTTCGGCCGGATGAACGCCTGGCCGCCGAGGCCGACGATGGCCTGGTCCGCGCTCCCGTGGCCGTAGTGCTCGAAGCGCTGGCGGTAGAAGGCGATGAGCTGCTGGAAGTGTTCCTTCGGCCAGAAGATGTGGTTCGCGAAGAAGCCGTCACCGTAGTAGGCGGCCTGCTCGGCGATCTCCGGGCTGCGGATGGAGCCGTGCCAGACGAACGGCGGGACGTCGTCGAGCGGGCGCGGCGTGGCGGTGAAGCCCTGCAGCGGCGTGCGGAACTTGCCCTCCCAGTCGACGACGTCCTCGCGCCAGAGCCGGCGCAGCAGCGCGTACTTCTCGATGGCGAGCGGGATGCCCTGGCGGATGTCCTCGCCGAACCACGGGTAGACCGGGCCGGTGTTGCCGCGGCCCATCATCAGGTCGACGCGGCCGTCGGCGAGGTGCTGCAGCATCGCGAAGTCCTCGGCGATCTTCACCGGGTCGTTCGTGGTGATCAGCGTCGTCGACGTCGAAAGGACCAGCTTCGACGTCTGCGCGGCGATGTGGCCGAGCATCGTCGTGGGCGAAGAGGGCACGAAGGGCGGGTTGTGGTGCTCACCCGTCGCGAAGACGTCGAGACCGACTTCTTCGGCCTTGAGCGCGATGCGGACCATCGCCTTGATCCGCTCGTGCTCGGTCGGCGTGGTGCCGGTCGTGGGGTCCGTCGTGACGTCGCCCACCGTGAAGATTCCGAACTGCATGACCTGCTCCCTTTCCGAAGGCGCGTGCCCATCTTACATGCGCGTTCAACTACTTCCAAGCAAGAGATATTCCGCCCCGTCGGCGTCCGAGGGGCACCAGCTAAGGTCAGAGGCATGGACGCGGAGTTCGCTCGGCTGGGTTTGGCAGAACGTTCGGTACGACTTCTCACCGGCCGCGACATCTGGGCCTCGATCACCCCACTGCTCAGCCCGCGCCGGAACCTGGTGGCCGCCTTCGGTCACGTCGGTCCCGGCGCGGCCGCCCTGCTGCCGTTGCAGCCGGGCGACACGCTGATCACGGACGCGGGCCTGGATTCGGTGCTCGCCGGCACGACGAGCCCGCACGCCCTGCTGCACTGGGTGAAGGCCGGCGTGGCCGTGCACTCGCTGCGCGGGCTGAACGCGAAGCTGGTGATCGCCGAGGACGACCCGGCGTTCGTGGTGGTCGGCTCGGCCGACGTCACCGCCGCCGGCCCGCGTCAGCTGTTCGAGGCCGTCACGCTCTCGACGGAGAAGCACACCGTCGAGGAGGCTCAGGAGGCCTGGCTCGAATGGGCCGACCTGGCCGGGCCCTCGCTGACCGCCGGCGACCTGGAGCCGCTCCTGGAGCAGTACGGCGCCGGGAAGCTGGTCACTCCGCCGCGTCCGGCGACGCCGGCCCGCACGCCCGCGGCCCGGCCGGTCGTCACGACCCGGCAGGTGACGCCGGTCCGTCCGGCCGCCGCCACTCCCCCGCCGTCCCCGGTCCGCCCGGCCCCGCCGGTCACGCCGGTCCGCCCGGCACCGCCCGCGCCGTCGCCGGTGCGCCCCGCGGTGGCCGACACGCCGGCCCCGGCCGAGCCGGCGGACACCACGCCCGCCGAAGCCCCGGCGGTCACCACCGGAAGCCCGGAACCGGTTGCGGCTCCGGCCGAAACCGAACCGGCCGAAGCCACCGACGTCCCCCGGCCGGCCTGGCCGCGCCCGGCCGAGCTGTACCTGCTGAGCCTCGTCGAAGGCGGCGAGCCGTCGGCCGAGGCCGAGTACCGCCTGGAGGAGCTGGCCCGTGAGTACAACCACCCCGGCGACGACGGCGAGGCACCGTTCCGCGTCGAACTGTCCTGGGCCGACGACGGCCAGGGCCAGGACCCGCCGCGCACACTGCGCGCCGGCGTGCACGTGATCCGCGTCTACAGCCAGAAGCAGGGCCGGGCGCTGGTCGGGTCGCGGATCGAGGCCCCCGGCCTCGTGCTGCACGCCTACATCGACGAGTACGCCTACCCGCGCCGCACCTACTGCTACATCCTGACGCGCGAGACGGTGTCGCGGCCGGCGTTCGGGGACCTGCGGAAGGGGCTCGCCACGATCGGCGAGAAGCCGAACTTCCGGAACAGCTTCCAGGTCCCGCGGAAGATCGAAGCGGTGCTCAGCCTGTGGCCCGACCTCGGTTTCGACCCCCGCTAGGGGGCGGTTCACGCCACACCGGGGGACGGACGCGCGGAAGTTGTCGGGGCAGGCGGATATCCTGCAGTACGGTGCAGGCCGAGTCCGCACCTCACCGAACCTTCGCGAGCCACGATCCGGGAGATTGACCCTGTGACTGCCGAGACCTTGTACGGGGCCGATGACCTGACGCATCTCGAGGGTCTCGAAGCCGTCCGCAAACGCCCCGGGATGTACATCGGCTCCACCGACAGCCGTGGTATCAACCACCTCTTCTCCGAGGTGGTGGACAACTCCACGGACGAAGGTGTCGCCGGGTACGCGACCAAGATCGTCGTCACCCTGCACGCCGACAGCAGCGTCCAGGTCGACGACGACGGCCGCGGCATCCCCACCGGCACGCACGCCAAGTCCGGTTTGTCCGGCGTCGAACTGGTCCTGACCCGGTTGCACGCCGGCGGCAAGTTCGGCGGCTCGGGCTACAAGACCTCCGGCGGCCTGCACGGCGTCGGCGCGTCGGCGGTCAACGCGCTGTCGCACCGCTTCGACGTCACCGTGAAGCAGGACGGCAAGGTCCACCAGATGTCGTTCAAGCACGGCGTCCCCGGCACCTTCGACGCGCCCGGCCCGAAGGCGAAGTTCACCCGCCGCTCCGGGCTGAACCTCGTCGGCAAGATGAAGCGCGGCGAGCGCGGCGGCACCTCGATCCGCTACTGGTACGACTCGCGGTACTTCGAGTCCGGCGCGGCGCTCGACGTCGAGGGCGTGCGGGCCAAGATGCGCAACACCGCGTTCCTCGTCCCGGGCGTCACGTACGTGCTGCGCACCGCCATCGAGGACACGATCAACGAGGAGACCTTCCACTTCCCGCACGGGCTGGTGGACATGGTCGACTTCCTCACCCCGTCGGGCGAGAAGCCGGTCTGCGGCACGCTGCTGATCACCGGCGAGGGCACCTACAAGGAGAACGCGGCGGACGCGGCGGGCGTCATGCAGTCCAATGTGGAGCGCCGCGCCGAGATCGAGGTGGCGCTGCGCTGGGGCACCGGCTACGAGCGCACGGTGGAGTGCTTCACCAACACGATCCGCAACGTGCACGGCGGCACGCACCGCCGTGGCTTCGACCGCGCGATGGCCAAGGCGCTGCAGGACGCCATCTCCAAGACCCGCGGGCTGCTCAAGCCCAAGGAGGACATGCCGACCATCGAGGACGTCCTCGAGGGCATGACCGCGGTGATCCACGTCCGGCTGCCGGAGCCGCAGTTCACGTCGCAGACCAAGGACGAGCTGTCCACCGCCGGCGCCACCCGCGTCATCCAGGGCATCGTCGACAAGCACGTCAAGGCCTGGACCGAGGACCGCAAGACCAAGTCCGAGGCGAAGGTCGTGCTGCAGAAGGTGGTCGACGCCTCCCGCGTCCGGCTCACCCAGAAGCAGCAGAAGGACGCCGCCCGGCGCAAGACCGCGCTGGAGGGCGCGGCGATGCCGCCGAAGCTGGTCGACTGCCGCACCACCGGCGTCTCGCGCAGCGAGCTGTTCCTGGTCGAGGGCGACAGCGCGCTCGGGTCGGCGCGGATGGCGCGCGTCTCGGAGTACCAGGCGCTGCTGCCGCTGCGGGGCAAGATCCTCAACGTCCAGAAGGCCTCGCTCGGCGACACGCTGAAGAACGCCGAGATCGCGTCGATCGTGCAGGTACTGGGCGCGGGCACCGGCCGCACGTTCGACCTGACGACCATGCGCTACGGCCGCGTCATCCTGATGGCGGACGCGGACGTCGACGGCTCGCACATCCGGACCCTGCTGATCACCCTGTTCGCCAAGTACATGCGCCCGGTGATCGAGGACGGCCGGCTGTACGCCGCGATGCCGCCGTTGCACAAGCTCGTCACCAAGGGCCGCAACCCGGAAACGCACTTCACCTTCACCCAGCAGGAGATGGAGTCGAAGTTCGCCCAGCTGGAGCGGGCGGGCAAGAGCATCGTCACGCCGGTCCCGCGGTTCAAGGGCCTCGGCGAGATGGACGCCGACGAGCTGTGGGACACCACGATGAACCCGTCCACCCGCTCGGTCCGCCGCATCACCATGGACGACGCCGACGCCGCCGAGGGCGCGCTGGAACTGCTGATGGGCGAGAAGGTCGAGCCCCGGCGCAACTGGCTGGTCGCCTCCTCGGACCGGATCGACCGCGACGCCATCGACGCTTGATATTTTCGTAGCTACCAAGGAGTTCTGCCGTGGCACGCCGCAAGGGCCCCACCACCAAGGTCGATCCCAGCGCGTTCGACTCCGCCGGTGCGAACGTCTTCGACAACTCGCTGAAGACGGAGATCGAAGACTCCTACCTGGAGTACGCGTATTCGGTCATCCACTCACGCGCCCTCCCGGACGCACGGGACGGCCTGAAGCCGGTGCACCGCCGGATCCTCTTTTCCATGCACGAGCAGGGTTACCGGCCCACGCACGCGTATGTGAAGTCGTCCCGCGTCGTCGGTGACTGCTTCGTCCGCGGCGCGCTGGTCTCGGCCCCGGACGGATTGCGGCCGATCGAGGAGATCGAGATCGGCGACCGGGTCCTCGACAGCCGGGGCCGAGCGGTTCCCGTCACCGAGGTCTACGAGAACCCGGTGTCCGACCTCGTGCGTATCACGTGGTCGAACGGGCACACGATGCTCGTGACGCCGGGCCAGCGGTTCCGGACCGTTGCCGAAGACTCGACGTTGACCTGGACGGACGCCCGCGATCTCACCGGACGGCTGACCGTCGCCTACGGGAACGCCCGCCGGGACGAGCGGCCGGCGGGCGGCGACCGCTACGCCTACCTCCTCGGCTTGATCACGGCCGAAGGGTTCGCGGTCGACCGCAACCGCGACGCGGACGGCCGGGTCCGGATCCACATGTGCGACGTCGAGCCGCTCGACGCGGTGTACGCATGGGCGACGGCCAACGGTCTGGGTGTGTCCCGGGGACACCGCGCCGCGGCGAAGCCGGAATGGCGCGACCAGCACATCCTCACCTTCTCCCGCCACGATGGTCTGCTCGCGGCCGGGAGCCCGCTCAGTGACGCGAAGGCCGTTCCGGCGGAGGTCCTCGCGGACCGGTCTTCGTGGGCGCCGTTCCTCGCCGGGATCTTCGACGGCGACGGTTACATCCGCAAGAACCACCGGGAGATCGTCTACGTCAGCACGAGCGAAACGCTCGTCCGGCAGGTCTACGCGATGCTCGCGGATCTGGGGATCCACGGTCACCACTGGTCCAACCAGAAGACCGATGGCCACAAGACCCTGCTCGGCCTGTCCGTCAGCGGATCGGACGCCGCCGCGCTGGCGCGCATCCTGCTGCCGTGGACCGAGATCGGCTACAAAAAGAGCGATCTGGAACGGCTCACGGAGATCGTCTACGGCTACGGCGGCAAGCAGGGCCACGACCGCCTGCCCGCCAAGGCGGTCATGGCCGAGTTCTCGGCCGCCCACGTCGGCGGCGGCTGGTTCCGCGACACCACCGGAACCGCGTTCCGGGCGTCGCTGTCCGCGGCGAGCGGAGCCAAGGTCCGTTACGGCAAGGACCGGCACGGCACCGCTCTCGCCGACCGCTCGTTCCCGCTCGGCCGCGCGTGCCAAGACGGCTGGATCGACAAGCTGCGCCGGATCGGCTCCCCGCTCGCCGACAACCTCGACGCGCTGAAGGGGTTCTCGTTCCTCGAAGTCGTTTCGGTCGAACCGGTCGCGGCGGACGTCACCTACGACATCCAGGTCGGCACCGACGATCACGAATTCACGGCCGAGGGTTTCGTCGTCCACAACTGCATGGGCAAGTACCACCCGCACGGTGACACGGCGATCTACGACGCGATGGTCCGCCTCGCACAGGACTTCTCGTTGAACGCGCCGCTCATCGACGGGCACGGAAACTTCGGCTCACCGGACGACGGCCCGGCTGCTTCGCGTTATACCGAAGCACGCATGTCGCCCGAAGCCATGCAGCTCGTCGGTGAGCTCGGTGAGGACACCGTCGACTTCCGGCCCAACTACGACGGCTCGCTCGAAGAGCCGACCGTGCTGCCCGCGGCGTTCCCGAACCTGCTGGTCAACGGCACGTCCGGGATCGCGGTCGGGATGGCGACCAACATGATCCCGCACAACCTCGGTGAGGTCGTCGCGGCGGCGCGGTGGCTGATCACGCACCCGACCGCGACGCTCGACAAGCTGATGGAGTTCGTCCCCGGCCCCGACCTGCCCACCGGCGGCAAGCTGCTGGGCCTCGACGAGGTGCGCCGCGCGTACGAGACCGGCCGCGGCGTCGTCCGGATGCGCGCGAACGTCGAGACCGGGCCGCTCGAAGGCAGCCGGGGGCGGCAGGCGATCACCGTCACCGAGCTGCCCTACGGCGTCGGCCCGGAGAAGGTGATCGAGAAGATCACCGACGAGGTCAACAAGTCCAAGCGGCTCACCGGCATCGCCGACGTCAAGGACCTCACCGACCGCGAGAACGGCACCCGGCTGGTCATCGAGTGCAAGGTCGGCGTCAACCCGCAGGCCCTGCTGGCCGACCTCTACCGGCTCACGCCGCTGGAGCAGTCGTTCGGCATCAACAACCTCGTCCTCGTCGACGGCCAGCCGCAGACCCTGGGCCTCAAGGAGCTGCTGGAGGTCTTCCTCCGGCACCGCTACGAGGTCGTCACGCGGCGCACGAAGTATCGGCGCCGCAAGCGCGAAGAGCGGCTGCACCTGGTCGACGGCCTGCTGATCGCCCTGCTCAACATCGACAAGGTGATCAAGCTCATCCGCGAGAGCGACAACGCGCAGGCCGCGAAAGACGGCCTGATGTCGCGCTTCAAGCTCTCCGAGATCCAGGCGACCTACATCCTCGACACCCCGCTGCGCCGGCTGACCAAGTACGACCGCATCGAGCTGGAGTCCGAGCAGGAGCGGCTGCGCGAGGAGATCGCGGAGCTGACGAAGATCCTCGACGACGAGTCCGTGCTCAAGAAGCTCGTCTCGTCTGAGCTGGCGAAGATCGCGAAGGACTTCCCGACCGAGCGCCGCACCGCCCTGATCGACGGCGACCTGAAGGAGGTCCTGGCCGCGTCGAAGCCGTCCGGGCCGCTGGAGGTCGAGGACGACCCGTGTCAGGTGATCCTGTCGGCGACCGGCCTGGTCGCGCGCACGGCGGCGGAGTCCGAGGAGTCGACGGAGACACGCCGGCGCAACGGCCGTGTGAAGCACGACGCCGTCGCGGCGGTGGTCCACACGACCGCGCGCGGCCAGGTCTTGCTGGTGACGAGCCGCGGCCGGGCGTTCAAGACGGACGTGCTGCCGTTGCCGGTGCTGCCGGAGCAAGCGGGCACGGTCTCCCTGCGCGGCGGCATGGCGGCTCGCGAGCTGGTCCCGCTGGAGAAGGGCGAGACGGTCGTCGGCATCGCGCCGCTGGGCGAGCAGGCGGCAGGATCGCCGGGCCTGGCGCTGGGCACGCGCGCGGGCGTCGTGAAGGTGTGTTCGCCGGAGTGGCCGGTCCGCTCGGACGAGTTCGAAGTGATCAGCCTGAAGGACGGCGACGAGGTCGTCGGCGCGACGTGGCTCCGCGACGGCTCGGAGATGCTGGCGTTCCTGACGTCGGAGGCCTCGCTGCTGAAGTACGCGGCGTCGCTGGTCCGCCCCCAGGGCCTGAAGGGCGGCGGTATGGCGGGCATCAACGTCGGCGCGGGCGCGGCGGTGTTCTTCGGAGCGCTCCGCACGGATGACGACGAGCACGGCGAGCCGATGGTGATCACGGCGACGGGCGTCAGCGTCAAGGTGACGCCGTTCAGCGAGTACCCGGCCAAGGGCCGAGCCACGGGCGGCGTCAGGGCCCAGCGGTTCTTGAAGGGCGAGACAGAGCTGAGGGTGGCCTGGATCGGCCCACGCCCGGCCGGTTCGGCCCGCAACGGCGACCCGGTGGAGCTACCGGAGGTGGACGTCCGCCGCGACGGCTCGGGCCACGCGCACCCGGGCCCGGACGTAGTGGGTCACCTCATCGAGCGCGACTGACGGTCGTGAGTGAGAAACAGTGTCAGAACACTGTTTCTCACTCACGACCCCGTTAGGCCAGCAGGGCCTTCGCGATGTGGGTCACCTGGATCTCGTTGCTCCCCGCGTAGATCATCAGCGACTTCGCGTCCCGGGCCAGTTGCTCCACCCGGTACTCCGCCATGTAGCCGTTGCCGCCGAACAGCTGCACCGCTTCCATCGCCACCTCCGTCGCGGCCTCCGACGAGTACAGCTTCATCGCCGACGCCTCCGCCAGCGATGGGCGCTTGCCGGCCCGCAGCTTGGCCACCGTCTGGAACACCATGTTCTGGACGTTCAGCCGCGCCACCTCCATCTTCGCCAGCTTCAGCTGGATCAGCTGGAAGCGGCCGATCTCCTGACCCCACAGTTTCCGCGACTTCGCGTAGTCGATGCACAGCCGCTGGCACTCGTTGATGATCCCGAGCGACAGCGCCGCCACGCCGACGCGCTCCGCCGCGAAACTCTCCCGTGCGCCTTCGGAACCGGACGACGACAGCAGCCGATCGGGGCCGAGGCGGACGTCGTCGAAGAACAGTTCGCCCGTCGGGGACGACATCATGCCCATCTTCTTGAACGCCTTGCCCTGCACGAAGCCCGGCATGCCGCGATCCAGCACGAAGGCGAGCACCGGCCGGTCCCGCGGCGGTGACCCGTCGTCCAGCTTCGCGTAGACCACCGCGATATCCGCAAAAGGGCCGTTCGTGATGAACGTCTTCTGGCCGTTCAGGACGTACTCGTCGCCGTCGAGCCGCACGGACGTCCGCATGCCGCCGAACGCGTCCGAGCCGGAATCCGGCTCGGTGATCGCCCACGCGCCGATCTTCTCGAACGTCGCCAAGCCCGGCAGCCAACGCTCTTTCTGCGCCTGGGAACCCTTCGACAGGATCGTCGCCGCGGTCAGGCCCAGCGACACGCCCAGCGACGCCACGATGCCCAGGCTCACCCCGGCCAGCTCGCTGATCGCGATCAGCGCCAGCGTCTCCTGACCGCCCATCGAGGAAGACGAACCAGCAGACGAAGGCGACAAGACCCGGGAGACCGCCTCTGCGGCGAGAACATCCAGCCCGAACGCCTTGAACAGCTTCCGGATGATGTCGTACGGCGGCAGCTGACCGCTCTCGAGCGCGTCCAGCTGAGGACGGATCTCCTTCGCGATGAACTCGCGGATCGAGTCGCGGACCAGCAGGTCCGTCTCGGACCACTCGATCACGGCAGCCTCGTCGCGATGTCGTCGATCCCCCACGGGCCTTCCGTCTCGATCACCTTGACGTCGTGCCAGCCCGCCAGTTCCGAGATCGCGCCGCCCTGGACCGCGAACACCTTCCCCGTCAAAGCGCACTTTTCAGACGCCAGATAGGCCACCAGCGGCGAGATGTTCGCCGGCGAGAACGCGTCGAACTCGTCTTCGGCAACCGGTGCCGCGAAGATCGCGCCCATCCCCGGGGTCGCCAGCGTCAGCCGCGTCCGGGCGATCGGGGCGATGGCGTTGACGCGCACGCCGTAGCGCTCCAGCTCGGCCGCCGCCACCAGCGTCATCGCGGCGATGCCCGCCTTCGCCGCGCCGTAGTTGACCTGGCCCGCGTTCGGCAGCGTCACTCCGGACGCCGACGCCGTGTTGACCACCGCCGCCGCGACCGGCGCACCCGCCTTCGACTGCGCTTTCCAGTACGCCGCCGCGTGGTGCAGCACCGCCGCGTGGCCCTTGAGGTGCACCGCGATGACGTCGTCCCACTGCTGCTCGGTGATCCCGGCGACGAACGCGTCGCGCAGGATGCCCGCGTTGTTCACCACGACGTCGAGCCGGCCGAACTCCGCGACCGCCTGCTCGACCAGCTCCGACGCGCCCGCCCACGACGTCACGCTCGACGTGTTGGCCACCGCCTCCCCGCCCAGCGCGCGGATCTCCGCGACGACGTCGGACGCGGGCCCGGCGGAAGCGCCGCTCCCGTCGTTGTCACCGCCGAGGTCGTTGACGACCACTCGCGCGCCTTCGCGGGCGAACAGCAGCGCGTGCTCCCGTCCGATCCCGCGGCCCGCGCCGGTGATCAGCGCGACGCGCCCGTCGAGTGCACCCATCAGTGGTCTCCGATCTCGGCGAAGCCGTCCTTGACGACGACCTTGTCCCCTACGGTGGTCTCGAAGGCGTAAGCACCAGGACCCGCCGGCCAGATCGACGTCGAGAGGTCCTGCCCGGGCAGGACCGGCGACGCGAACCGCACGGCCAGCCGCCGCAGTCTGTCCACATCGGACCCGGCGACCTCGGTCAGCACCGCCCACGACGTGAACGCCATGGTGCAGAGCCCGTGCGCGATGATCCCCGGCAATCCGGCGGCCCGCGCGACGTCCTCGTCGAGGTGGATCGGCATCGGGTCGCCGGCGGCCGGGCCGTAGCGGAACGTCTGGTCGTCGTCGACGTGCTGGCTGACCTTCGCCACCGGCGACTGCGAGCGCAACGAGTCGTCGAACCGGTGCGAAGGTCCGAGCGAACCTTCCTTCGAACCGGTGTCGAAGCCGCGCACGAAGAACGTCACGTACTGCTCGTTCACCAGTTCGCCGGAAACGGAACGGCACTCGAGGTAGACCGTCGCGCGCGTCCCCTTCGGCAGCCCCTCGTAGCCGGTCATCTTGGCCCGCGACACCAGCGCGTCACCGGGCCGGATCGGGCGGTGGAACCGGAAGTCCTGCTCGCCGTGCAGCACCTTGCCGAACAGCGACGTCGGCACCACTTCCAGCGCCGGTTCCAGCAGTGACTGGAACACCGGCACGATCGCGAACACCGGGCTCGCGACGTCGCCGGCGCGGTGGGCGGGGATCGGGTCGTTGGTCGCCAAGGCGTATTCGACGAGCCGTTCGCGCGTGACGTCGAAGGAGACGGGGTCGGTCCACTTGTCCAGCCCGGTGGCGTCGAACTTCATGCGACCAGGGCCTTGAACTTGCCGAGGGACTCGTCGAGGTTCTTCTTGCCGTCCTTCTCGACGGCCTTGCCGAGCGCGCCGACGATCATCTGGCCGGTGAACTCGGCGTCGATCGAAGCCACCGAGCCCGGGCCGGCCGCCGCGACCGACAGCGAGAACCGGATCTTCACCCCGGCCATCCCGGTCCCGGAGATGACCAGCCGGTGCGGCGCCTCGTAAGCGTCGACGGTCCAGGTGATCGTGTTCGCCATGCCGAGCATCGTGACGACCTCGGACACCTGGGCGCCCGGCGCGAACTCGGCGGGCACGTCGCCCTTCCACTTGGTGTGGATGGTCAGCCACTTCTCGAAGTTGTTCGGGTTCGAGAACTCCGCCCACACCTTGTCCGGCGTGGCGGGCAGTTCGACGGACGCGGTGATCTGACCCATGTTTCTCCTAAGCTCGCTGGTAGGCGGTGACGACGGCGGCGCCACCGAGTCCGATGTTGTGCTGCAGTGCGGCTTGCACGCCGTCGACCTGCCGGTTGCCGGCGTCGCCGCGCAGCTGCCAGGTCAGTTCGGCGCACTGGGCGAGGCCGGTCGCGCCGAGCGGGTGGCCCTTGGAGATCAGCCCGCCGGACGGGTTGACCACCCACTTGCCGCCGTACGTCGTGGCCCCCGCGTCGACGAGCGTTCCGCCTTCGCCCTCTTCACAGAGCCCGAGCGCTTCGTACGTCAGGAGTTCGTTGGCGGAGAAGCAGTCGTGCAGCTCGATGACCTGGAAGTCGGCGGGTCCGAGCCCGGCCTGGTCGTACACCTTCAACGCGGCTTGGCGCGTCATGTCGTAGCCGACGATGTTCTTCGCGCTGCCGTCGAAGGTGCTGCGGAAGTCGGTGGTCATGGCCTGCCCGACGATCTCGACGGCCCGCTCGGCCAGGCCGTTCGTCTCGACGAAGGCCTCGCTCGCGAGGATCGCCGCGCCGGAGCCGTCGGACGTCGGCGAGCACTGCAGCTTGGTCAGCGGGTCGTAGATCATCCGGGACGCGAGGATGTCGTCGAGCGAGTAGACGTCCTGGAACTGCGCGTACGGGTTGTTCACCGAGTGCCGGTGGTTCTTCTCGCCGATCTTGGCGAAGTGCTCGGCGGTCGTGCCGTACGCCTTCATGTGCTCGCGGCCGGCGGCGCCGAACATCCACGGCGCGGGCGGGAACAGCACCTCGGAGATCTCGGCGAGCGCCTGCATGTGGTGGCCCATCGGCTGTTCGCGGTCGTCGAAGGTCGACCCGAGCGAACCCGGCTTCATCTTCTCGAAGCCCAGCGCCAGCACGCAGTCCGCGCGGCCGCCGCGAATCGCCTCCGCGGCCAGGTACAGCGCGGTCGAGCCGGTGGAGCAGTTGTTGTTGACGTTGAGCACCGGGATCCCGGTCATCCCCAGCTCGTACACCGCACGCTGCCCGGACGTCGACTCGCCGTAGACGTACCCGACGTAGGCCTGCTCGACGGCGTCGTACCCGAGCCCGGCGTCCGCCAGCGCGTGGGTCCCGGACTCCTTCGCCATCTGCGGGTAGTCCCAGTTCTCACGCCGGCCCGGCTTCTCGAACTTCGTCATCCCGACGCCGACGACGTACACCTTGTTCGCCATGCAACAAACATACAGACCGGCATGTATTTATCAAGCCCGGAAGCCGCATCTTTCCTAGCGAAAGCTCCGGCTTTTGGGGCTGAAGTGACAGGTGAGGTCAGCCCAGCTGGGCCAGCGGGCCCGGGTAGCGGGCCGGGTCGAGGCAGCTGCCCAGGCCGTCGACGACCGAGCAGAAGCCCGGCGGCCGGACCGGCGTGTAGCCCGCCGGGACGCCGTGGTCCGCGATCAGCTGCCGGTACGTCGTGACCGCGTCCGTCGGACGCCGGGTCAGCGACGGATCGGTGGCGGCGTCCACTGTGTACAGACCGAAGCGGGGCTGGTAGCTGCCCCACTCGTAGTTGTCCGTGAGGCTCCAGTAGTTGTAGCCGATCACGTTCATGCCGTCGGCCTTCGCGCGCTGCACCCAGTAGATGTGGTCGCGCAGGTGGTCCGAGCGCGTGTAGCCGTCCGGCCGCGCGTTGCCGTTGTCGGTCGGCATGCCGTTCTCGACGACGTAGAGCGGCAGCCCCGGGAACTTCCGCGCGTAGTACCGCAGCGCGTAGTAGATCCCGTCCGGCTGCGGCATCACCTTCCAGAACTCGCCGCTCGCCGCGTGGATCGCGCTGAGGTTGTCGAGGCTCGCGCCGTAGTAGTAGTCCAGGCCGGCGAAGTCGAGCTTGTCGCGCACCTGGTCCAGGAACGACGCGTCCAGCACACCCTGCACCGCCGGGACGTACGCGGTGTTGCTGGAGACGAGCGCGCCCGGGTCGAGCTGGTGGATCAGGTCGTACGCGGCGCGGTGGACGCGCACCAGCCGGGCCTGCGCCCACGGCAGCTTCCACCCGGCGAGCCCGCCGTTCGCGGTCTCGTTCTGCAGGTAGACGGTCGGCTCGTTGATCGTGATCCACAGCGCGCCGAGGCCCTTGTAGCGGTCGACGACGCGGCGGGCGTTGACGAGCCAGGCGTCGACCGTGCGGTCGCTGTCCCAGCCGCCCTGGTCGGCGACCCAGCCGGGGTAGACCCAGTGGTCGAGGGTGATCATCGGCCGCATCCCGGCGTCGAGGACGTGCCGGACGACGTCGTCGTAGTACGCCAGCTCGCCCTGGTCGACCTGCCCGGGCCGCGGTTCGATCCGGGCCCACTCGACGCTGAAGCGGAACACGTTCACGCCCAGCTGCTTCGCGCGGTCGATGTCCGCGACGTAGTTGTGCCGGAAGTCGACGGACTCGCGGTAGGGCTCCTTGATCGACGACGTCTTCGCCTGCTCGTAGCGACGCCAGTTGCTGTCGGGCGCCGAACCCTCGGCTTGGTAGCCCGAGGTCGCGACGCCCCAGAAGAACGGCTGGGTGACAGCCACCGCGGGGGACACCCCCGCGACGAGACCCGCGAGCACCGCCAGGACCACGAGGACCGCACTGCGCCGCATCGCTCCCCCATTCATGAAGGAGCTTCATGTTAGCGGCGCGGTGACTCGCCGCACATCCACCGAAGGACGGAAGACAACGGAAGTAAAGCAAGGCTAACCTCACTTCGATCTTCACCGAGCAGAAGGACGTCATGACCGCCGAAGCACCCACGCTGACCAGGACCGTTCCGCCGCGACGCGCGGTCCGGCGCTGGTACCGGCGCAAGCCCGTGCGGCGCGCGCTGGTCGTCACGCACCGGTGGACGTCGCTCGTGCTCGGCCTGCTGCTGGTCCTCGAGACCACCTCCGGCGTCATCCTGCTCTACCGCGCCGAGTACTTCCGGGCCACGCACGGCGACTTCTACGCGCACACCGGCAGCGCGCGCCCGCTCGGCCTGCAGCAGGCGCGTGACCTGGTCCGCCAGGCCCACCCGGAGTTCGCCGCGGCCTGGGTCAGCGCCGACGGCGGGATCATCGCCGTCGGCGACACCGGCTACACCACCGCCTACGCCGTCGACCCCGGCAGCGGGCGGATCACCGGGCCGCAGCAGCTCGACGACGGCGTCATGGGCTGGCTGACGAACCTGCACGACTGCGCGTTCACCTGCAAGGACGACCCGGGGTACGTGTCGTGGCTGGCCGCGCCGGTGCCGTCGATCGGCTTCGACTGGCCGGCCGGGACGAACTGGGGACTGCTGCTCCTGGTCGTGCTCGGGCTGCTGATGATCCTGCTGGCGATCACCGGGATCGTCGTCTGGTGGCCGGGTTTCAAGAAGTTCTCGCACGGCTTCCGCGTCCGGCTCGGCAAGGGCCGCTTCGCCCGCGACTACGACCTGCACAACGTGATCGGCCTCGTGTCGGTGCCGTTCGTGCTGATGTGGGGCGTCACCGGCGCCGCGTTCTACCTGCCGCCGGTGGAAAGCGCGTGGCTCGCGATCACCGGCGGCACCACGGCGGACGAGGCGAAGTACAGCTTCACGGCGAACCCGGCCGCGCCCGGCACGCCGGAGATCGGCATCGACCAGGCGTCTTCGGCCGCTTTGGCCGCGTCCCCCGGCACCGTCCGCTACCTCGTGCCGCCGTCCGAAGGCACCGACTACTACTCGGTGTCGATCGCGGATGACGGCTACCAGCCGTACGGCGCCCGCGCGTTCTTCGGCGGCGACCGCACGGTGTACGTCGACAGCCACGACGTCACTCACGTGTCCTCTGTGGACGCCGCGCCGGAGCCGGCCGCGAACCGCTTCTACAGCAAAGTGTTCGAGGCCGCGCACTTCGGCTGGCTGGTCGACGGCTGGTGGCGGCTCGTCTGGGTCGTCCTCGGTCTGGCGCCCTTGGCGTTGATGCTCACGGGCATCTCGACGTGGCTCTTCCGCCTCGGCACGAAACGCCGTCGCCGCAAAGCGCGCCGGGCGTGATCGAGCCCCTGGCCTTCGCCACGACGGCGCTCTGCTTGCTGTCCGGCCTGACGGCCCTGGTCGTGAGCGCGACGGGCCGCTACCGCTGGCCACCCTGGCGCCCGCTGGCCGTCCTGATCGAACTGGCCCTGCTGGCGCAAGCGATCGCAGGCCTGGCGTCCACTCACCACCCAGCGGAACCCGGCACGCACGTGGCCTACCTGCTCACCTCACTGGCGGTCCTCCCCGCCGCCCTGGCGTGGGGCGCCCGCGACGCCACCCGCTCGGCAGGCGCACTCCTCGCTGTCGCACTACTCACCCTGGCCGTCGTAGTGATCCGCCTCCAGACGACCTGGCGCTGAAAGCCGTGAATGCCACATTGAGGGACACTACGTCCCTCAATGTGGCATTCACGGACCTTCCCCTCTAGCCGACCTTGAACGACTGCGCGGCGCTGCCGTTGCAGGTCGCCTGGACCAGCTGGACACTGTCCGCTGTGGACGATCCCGGCACGGTCAGGCACTTGCCGGTGTGACGGACGGCGAAGTGGTAGTAGCCACTGCCTTCCGACACCGGCTGCCACTGCTGGTTGTTGCCGCCGCCGTAGGCCCACAGCTGCAGGCCGGCGTTGTCGGTCGTCGCCACGTTGGCGACGTCGATGACCTGCGCCGGGTTGATCCGGTTGTTGATCCGGTCGTACCCGCCGCTGGTCGGGGCGAACTGGAACTGCTGCGCCGTGGTGGCGTTGCAGGTGTACTGCTGGATCACGGTGCCGTTGGCGCCGGCCGCGGCCCGCGCGTCGACGCACTTGCCGTTCGCCTTGTTCGACACGGCGTACCAGGCCGACGGGTCGATCGTGCCGTCCGGCGGCGGGGTGGTCGTGCCGCCGCCACCGAGCCACTTCAGGCCGTCGAGCAGGAAGCGGTTCTGGTCGGCGCTTTCGAACGTCGAGGACAGCGCGGTGTTCGTGTCGTAGTTCATCGCGTTGTGGCCGAAGTTCGAGTAGATCATCTTGTAGTTCTTGTTGGTCCACGAGATCGGGTAGTACCCGCTGTACCAGGTCTGGCTCGGGTCGGTGCCGATCGGGAACGTGGACTGGTCCATCGACGCCAGGATGGTGATGTTGCTGTTCTGGCGCAGGTCGTTCTGCCAGGCGTACCACTCGGACGTCGACGACTTGATCGTCGCCGGCAGGTTCACCGTCGACGGGTGGGTGCGGTTCTCGATCTTCAGCGTCTCCGGCGTCGGGCCCCACGTGTTCGTGGTGAACCGGCCGGTGCCGAGGAAGTCGTTGTGGAACCAGTTGGCGTACGACGGCGTGCTGCTGTCGTTGTAGGCCGTGACGTGGAAGCCGTAGAACCCGCCGCCCGCCTGCATGTACCGCTGGAAGCCCTGGAACTGCGCCTGCGACTGCGGCTGGTCGTCCAGGAACATGACCACCTGGTACTGGTCGGGCGTGATGGACGTCAGCTGGTTCCAGTTGGTCGTCGAGGTGTAGGTGAAGCCGTTGGCCGCCGCCTGCTGCGGGAACCAGACGTTGGCTTCCTTTTCGAAGCTGATGTGCGCGGCGTCGTAGGTGCCGCTGTAGAAGGCGAGCACCTTGAACGGCGTCGCGGCGTGGGCGACCGGCGCGGCCGGGCCGCCGAGGCTGAGCCCCAGCAAGACGGCGAAGAACGCCAATATCCGGATCAGCGGGCGGCGGGTTCTGGACGGCATACGTGTTCCTTCCGGTGGGGGCGGGGACCGATCACCAATGGCGCGGGTAGTGGAGGCCGTAGCCGAACGGGAACAGCGCGGGCTGGCCGTCGCCGACGTTGATCGGCTGCTGGCCGGCGCTGCGCATCCAGGTCACCGGCAGCTTCCCGGTCGGGTTGTAGCCGCCGAAGAGGACGTCGGCCACGCCCTGGCCCTCGCTGCCCGGCAGCCACGACTCGACGAGCCCGGCCCAGTCCCCCACCTGCGCCGCGATGTCGAGCGGCCGCCCGGACACCAGCACGACGACCGTCGGCACGCCGGAGTCCTTCAGCTTCTGCAGCGTCGCGAGGTCCGTGTCGTCCAGGTCCATCCCTTGTGGACGGTCGCCCTTCGTTTCGGCGTAAGGCGTTTCTCCCACGACGGCGACGGCCACGTCGTAGCTCTGGTCGATCCCGGTGCCGTCCTTGGCGTAGGTCACCTTCGAGGAGCTGCTCTTGATGCCCTGGAGGATCGTGGTGCCGGGGATGACCGGGCCACTGGTGCCCTGCCAGCCGACCGTCCAGCCGCCGGACTGGTTGCCCATGTCGTCGGCACTCTTGCCGGCGACGAAGATCTTGTCCCGCTTGGAAAGCGGCAGCACGTGGTGGTCGTTCTTCAGCAGCACCTGGGATTCGCGGACGGCCTGGCGCGCCAGGTCGCGGTGTTCCTTGCTGCCGATGGTCTTCAGGAACCGCCGGTCGGTCAGCGGGTGCTCGAACAGGCCGAGCTCGAACTTCTTGGTGAGGATGCGGCGGTTCGCGTCGTCGATGCGCGACAGCGGCACGCGGCCCTGCTGCACCAGCGTGCGGAGCGTGTCGATGAACTTCTGCCAGTCGTAGGGCACCATCACCATGTCGATGCCGGCGTTGATCGACGCCTCGACCTCTTCCGGCGTGAAGCCGGTCTTGCCGTCGATCTTGTCGACGCCGTTGTAGTCCGAGACGACGATCCCCTTGAAGCCCAGCTCCTTCTTGAGGACGTCGTTGATCAGGTACGAGCCGGCGTGCATCTTGACGCCGTTCCAGCTGCTGTAGGAGATCATCACCGAACCGACCCCGCGGTCGACGGCGGCCTTGAACGGCGGCAGGTGGATCGCGCGCAGCTCCTGCTCGCTGATCTCGGTGTTGCCCTCGTTGACGCCGCCGGTGGTGCCGCCGTCGCCGACGTAGTGCTTGGCGGTGGCCATGACCGAACCGGGCTGGTCGAGGCCCTTTCCTTGCAGGCCGGTGATGACCGTCGACATCTCGGTGGCCAGCTGCGGGACCTCGCCGAACGACTCGTAGGTGCGGCCCCAGCGGTCGTCGCGGGCGACGCACAGGCAGGGCGCGAAGTCCCAGTCGATGCCGGTGCCGGAGACCTCTTCCGCGGTGGCGCGCCCGATCTTCTGGACCAGCTGCGGATCGCGGGACGCGCCGAGGCCGATGTTGTGCGGGAAGACGGTCGCGCCGTAGACGCCGTTGTGGCCGTGGACGGCGTCGACGCCGTAGATCAGCGGGATGCCGAGCGGGGTGGCGAGCGCGGCTTTCTGGAAGCCGTCGTACATGTCGGCCCAGGTGACGGGCGTGTTCGGTGTCGGCTGCGAGCTGCCACCGGAGAGCAGCGAGCCGAGCCGCCCGGTGGTGACGTCGGCCGGCGACTTCACGCCGAGGCGTTCGGCCTGCATCATCTGCCCGAGCTTGTCGTCGAGCGACATCCGGCCGAGCAGATCGGCCACCCGGACCTTGACCGGCCGCCAAGAGTCCTTGTAAGCCGGGCCGTTCCCGGCGAGGGCCGGGGTTTCCGACGTCACCAGGAGCCCGAGGGCCAGCGCGCCGATACCCAGTCTGCGTCCGAGACCCATCCGGGTCCTCCTCGTCGAGAGACCGAAATTCACGCCTTGAATTAAGACACAGGCTTTCGACGTTGGTCCAGACCTCTGAGCGAACTCGGTTGCCACTGAGCGGGATTGCGCTTCACCGCTCAGCTGGCCCGACCCCAAACGCCCCAATGTGGCGTTGGGTGCATCTGACGCACCCAATGTGGCGTTCGGTGCGTCCAACGCACCCAACGCCACATTGGGGCGCTCTGGCCGAGCCCACCGAAACTGTCAGTGGCCGGCGGTAGCGTGGAAAACGGGGGCTGCTCAGTGCCGGTCAGCGGTCCGAACGCAGCGAAGCCGGGTCGAACGTGTCCCAGTACGCGTCTTCCTCTTCGACGCTCGAAACCGGCGCCGGAGCAGCGGGAGCGGCGGGCGCGGAACCCAGGCGTTCCTCCCGCAGCCGCTGGAACTCCTCGACCGTCATGCCCGGGTCGTCGTCCTCGGCCCGGGCCGGGGCGGGCATGCCCGTCATCTGCTCGATCATGAACGTCATGTCCTCGCCCAGCAGCAGCGCGACCTTGTTGTAGCCGTCCTGGGTCGCCTCGCGCATGGCTGCCCGGGCGATCTCCACCACCAGCGGACCCAGGCGCTCGCCCAGGTTCACCGCGGACGGCGCCAGCCACAGCCGCAGGAGCTTGCCGCGGCCGTCGACCGTCGCCTCGACCTGGCCGTCGTGGTCGTGGGCCGTGCCGGACGCCGATGCGAGCAGCTCGTCCACCTTCGCCAGCGCCTCTTCGCGCGCCCGGGCCTGGGAAATCAGCTGACGCGTCGTGGGCATCGCGCTCACCTTCCGTAGGAGACGGACTCGGCGTCCGGGTCGTCGTCCGGGATCGGCTCGTAGCCGAGCGCCTCGAGCTGTGACGCGTCCACGACCGGCGCCAGCGCGTGGTACATCTTGTCGCCCGCGCGGCGGGTCGCGCGCTGGGCCAGCTCGACGATCTGGTCCGCGAGCACCGCCGACCCGTGCCGCAGCGCGGACCGGTGGATCGTCAGGCCGGTCAGCAGCCCGCCCGGCGCGACCTGGACCTCGATGGAGTCGGTCGACGCCTTGCCCACCACCGGACCCGAGCGCTCGAAGCGCGCGGCAGCGTCCGCGTCTGCCCGGTCCGCCTGTTCGGAGACGCGGGCCGCCGCCAGGTCCATGTCGAAGTCAGCCACGATGCGAAGTTACCCCGTCGGCCGGTAGAACCCGATGAACGACTGTCCCGCGTTCGTGGTGCGGATCTTGCTGATCTGGACCGGGTCGCCGGCCTCGACCATCTGGCCGTCGCCGATCACCATCGCCACGTGCCCGGACCAGACGACCAGGTCACCGGGCAGCAGCTGGTCGATCGAGGGCACCTCGGCGCCCACCGTCTGCTGCGCCGCCGTCCGCGGCAGCTGCAGGCCCGCGTCCTGGTACGACGTCATGGTCAGGCCACTGCAGTCGAGGCCCTGGCCACGCGCGGTGCCGCCCCAGACGTACGGCACGCCCAGCTGCGAAAGCGCGTTGCGCACGGCCTTCGCGGCGGTTTCGTTGGGCGCCATGACGGTCTTGCCGCCGGGCAGGTTGATGCCGACGCCGGTGCCGGGCTGCGGCGGGACCGCGACCGGCAGCCGCGGCTTGTGCACGGCGCCGCCGCCACCGCCGCCTCCCCCACCGCCGCCGCCCCCGCCATCGGAGCCGCCGCCGGAGTAGCCGCTGTTGCTGTTGAAGGACGAAGCCACCTTCGTCGGCGAAGCGCTGCTCGCCGACGTCGTCTGCTCGCCGCCACTCAGCTTGGTGCCGATGTCGGTGAGCTGGTTGATCGTCTGCTCGCTGAACGTCGCGGCCTGGCCGGTCAGCTGGCCGATCTTCGTCTGCAGCTTCATCAGGATGTCGCGCGACGCGGCGCCGCGGCTCTCCGGCGGCTGGATGCCCTTGACCGCCGCCAGCGCCTTCATCGACGCCGAGATCTCCTTGATGATCTGGTCGCGGACCTGGTCGTTCTTGATCTGGCCCAGGTTCAGCGTCTCGGCGGCCTCGGCGACGGCCCGCTCGATCTCGGCGCTCTCGTCGAGCAGGTCCTGGACTTCCTGCTCCAGGCTCTTGGACGTCGCCGTCGCGCGGTCGGTCGTCGAGCCGGAGCTGGCCGACGTCAGGTTGACGCGCTGCGCCGACGCGGTGTCGTGGGTCTTGCCCATCGACGTCTGCAGCGCGACGTGCCCGTCGCGCGCGCCGCTGATGGCGGCCGGGTCGTGGTGCAGCTTGTCCGCGAACTGGTTCGTGGTGTCCAGGCCGTGCCGGACGAGCAGGTCGGCGTGCTCGGTCACGTGAGATCCGTCCCGAGCCGCCGGACGACGTCGCTGTGCTCGGCCTCGACGCCGGCGTAGTTGCGGTCGGTCTGGCGGGCGGCGTCACCCATCGCGCTCCAGCCGCCGCCGACGCGGTGCAGCTTCTCCTGCAGCGCCCGCATCCGGCCGGTGTAGGCGCCGGTCAGGCCGGACTCCGAGCCCATGTCGGAGAAACCGACCCCGACGTGCGGGCCGACGTGCTTGTCCGCCGCGCCCTTGACGTCTTCACCGAGCGGGTCGACCTCACGCGCATACCGCGTGTACGCGCCGTCGTCGACGTGAAACCCCGAATGCGAACCGTCCACTGGCCCTCCCTGTCACCAGGGGTGCGACGTGCGCGCGCCACCCCCGGTTCCCCACCCTGCGGGAATCAGCCTAGACCAGGTTCCGTACCCGAGTGGGCGAATTGCCCGGACTCAGCCGAGCACCCCGGTGAGCCAGCTCTGGTCCTGCCAGTTGACGATCGCGCCGTTCGAGATGACCGTCGGCGTGCCGAAGCCGCTCTGGCCGCCGCCGAAGTCCTGCGCCAGCTTGGGGTCGGTCTCGATCTGCTGGAACGCGACGTTGATCTGGTCGTTGTAGGTGCCGGCGTTGACCGTCTCGGCGAACTTCGGGTCGGTGATGCCGACGTTCTTGCCCAGGTCGATCAGCTGCGCCTTGTCGTAACCGCGCTTGCCCTCTTCGGGCTGGTTCGCGTACAGCGCGTCGTGGAACTGGAGGAACTTGCCGGCGTCGGCCGCGGCGAGCGCCGCGTTCGCCGAGTCGAGCGAGTACCCGGGCGGGCTCGAGCGGTCGTTGAGCAGCGGCACCATGTGGTAGCGCACCGCCAGCTTGCCGTCGTTGACCGCCTGCTCGATCTGCGTCTTGTTGTTCTTCTCGAACGTGCCGCAGATCGGGCAGAGGAAGTCGGCGTAGACGTCGATCGTGGACTTCGCGCCGGTCTTGCCGACCGTGACGGCCACGCCGTCACGCTTCTGGGTGACATCGGCGGCCAGCGACGTGGTGGCCTGGCCGGGGTTGATGACCTGGCCCTCGGTCTTGTTCTTGTCGGAGATCGTCCAGATCACGCCGCCGATCACGAGCGCGGCCACCACGACCACGGCGGCGATCCCGATGATCCACTTCCGCTTGTCACCGGACGCGCCCCGGGCCTGGGCCACCGCCCTCGCTCCCCCGGCCTGCGCGGCCTGACGACGCTTCCGAGCGGTCCGCTCAGCTCCACCCACTGTGTATCAGTTCCCTTCCGCGATACCCGAGTAGTCGGGCCCGGGCTCGACAGAGTTCCCACGACTGTTCCCACGACCTCGCGCCAGCCAGCCGTCGATCGACAGCCAGGTGCGCGGCCGCGCCAGCAGCCAGACGGCCAGCAGCGCGAAACCGGAGTCGCGGAGGATCTCCTGCGGGTACTCGGTCTGTCCCGCCGCCACCTGGCCGCCGCCGCCGAAGCACCCGCAGTCGATGCTCAGCCCGCGCGCCCACGACTGGGCGATGCCGGCGATGAGCACCACGAGCAGCACCAGCGCGGCGCCGGCGACCCACCGGGTCGCCAGGCCCGCGAGCAGGAACAGCCCGAGCACGAGCTCGACGAGCGGCAGCGCGACGGCCACCACGTTCACGAGGGCGCCGGGCAGCACGTCGTACGCCTGGACGGCGATCAGCGTCTGCCCCGGATCGGCCAGCTTCACGGCACCGGAAACGAGCCAGACGGCCGCGAGCCCGAGCCGGGCGAGCGTGCCGACGGCGTCCAGTACGGGTTGGGACGGTCGCACCACGCACTTAGGCTAACGGGAGGACCTGAGAACTTCGTGAGGGCCCGGCGGGGGCGGAGGGAGCGGCGGGATGCGGTGGCGCGTGCTGGTCTCTTCGGCGTTGCTGCTGGTCACGGCGACCGCGTGCGGTCCCACCCACGTTTCGCCGACCGACTCCGTGGTGGCCCGCGCCAGTGCCACGGATCACCTGACCATCGGCATCCGGTTCGACGCGCCGGGCCTGTCGGAGCACACCGTGGACGGCCGGTTCGTCGGGTTCGACGTCGACGTCGCGACTTTTGTGGCGGGTGAGCTCGGCGTCGACGCGAAGGACATCACGTGGCGCGAGACGACGTCGGCGACGCGCGAGGCGGACCTCGCCTCGGGGACGGTCGACCTGGTCGTGGCGACCTATTCGATCACCGACAAGCGCAAGCAGCAGGTGTCGTTCGCCGGGCCGTACTTCACGACCGGCCAGGACCTGCTGGTCCGGCGCACCGCGGCCGACATCACCGGGCCGGAGACGCTCAACTCGCGCAAGCTCTGCTCGGTGACCGGCTCGACGCCCGCCCAGCAGGTCAAGGACAAGTTCGCCCAGGCCGTCCAGCTGGTCGAGTACCCGCGGTACCCGGACTGCGTCACGGCGCTGCTGGCCGGGCAGATCGACGCCGTGACGACCGACGGCGTCATCCTGGCGGGTTACGTCGCGCGGGACCCCGAGCTGCTGAAGGTCGTCGGGAAGCCGTTCTCGAAGGAGAACTACGGCGTCGGCCTGCGCAAGGGCGATGCGCAGGGGGTGAGCAAGATCGACGACGCGATCGGCAAGATGGTCTCTTCGGGTGAATGGCTGCGCTCGCTCAACGCGAACATCGGCCCGTCCGGCTACCAGCTCCCACCACCCCCCGAGGTCACCGAGAAGTGAAGCTGCCCGACCTGCCCGTGCGGGCCGTGCTGCCCGACGTGCTCGCCGCGTTGGACGCGCACGGCACCGCGGTCCTCGTGGCGCCGCCCGGCACCGGCAAGACGACGCTGGTGCCGCTCGCGCTGATGTCCGGCGACGGCCGCGTCGTCGTCGCCGAGCCGCGGCGGCTGGCCGCGCGGGCCGCGGCGGGGCGGATGGCCGCCATCCTGGGCGAGCCGGTCGGCGAGACCGTCGGGTACGCCGTGCGCGGCGACCGGAAGGTGTCCTCGCGCACGCGCGTCGAGGTCGTGACGTCGGGGCTGCTGGTGCGGCGGGTGCAGGGCGATCCCGAGCTGCCCGGGGTGGCGACGGTGCTGCTCGACGAGTGCCACGAGCGGCACCTGGACGCGGACCTGCTGCTCGCGCTGCTCCTGGACGTCCGCGCCGGGCTGCGCGACGACCTGCGGTTGCTGGCGACGTCGGCGACCGTGGCGTCCGGCCGGCTGGCCACGCTGCTCGGCGACGCGCCGGTGATCGAGGCGTCCGCCCGGACCTACCCGGTCACGACGTCCTACCTGCCGCCGTCGCGGGGCGAGCGCGCCGAGCCCGCGGTGGCGCGCGCGGTGCGGACCGCACTGTCCGAAGGGGACGGTGACGTGCTCGCGTTCCTGCCCGGCGCGGGCGAGATCGCGCGCACCTCGGGGTTGCTGCATCTGTCCGATGTGGACGTCCTGCCGCTGCACGGACGGCTCACCGCGGCGCAGCAGGACGACGCGCTGCGGCCGCGTGCGCGACGGCGCGTCGTGCTGGCGACGGCGGTGGCCGAGTCGAGCCTGACCGTGCCGGGGGTGCGCGCGGTCGTCGACTCGGGGCTGGCGCGGGTGCCGCGCGTCGACCACCGGCGTGGGCTGCCCGGCCTGGCCACGGTCCGCGTGTCGGCGGCGGTGGCCGCGCAACGCGCCGGCCGCGCGGGCCGCGAGGCGCCGGGCCGGGTGTACCGCTGCTGGGCGGAGCACGAGCAGGCGACGCTGCCCGCGTACCCCGAGCCGGAGATCCGGACGGCGGAGCTGGCGCGGCTGGCCCTGGAGCTGGCGTGCTGGTCGACGCCGGACGGCAGCGGGCTGGCCTGGTGGGATCCGCCCGGCGAAGGCGCATTGGCGGCGGGTCGCGCACTGCTGGCCACGCTGGGCGCGACAGCGCCGGACGGCACGGTGACCGCGCGCGGCCGCCGGATGGCCGACCTCGGGCTGCACCCGCGGCTGGCGCGAGCGTTGCTGGACGGCGCGGAGGCGGTCGGCGCGCGCAACGCGGCGGAGGTCGTGGCGCTGCTCGACGCGGGCGGCAAGCTGACGGACGTCGATGCGGAGCTGCGGCGGTTGCGCGGCGCGAGCGACGACGCGGCGCGACGGTGGAAGCGCGAGGCCGAGCGGCTTTCGCGGCTGGTGACCGGGGACGGCAAGCCCGATCCCGCGTTGATCGTCGCCCTGGCCCACCCGGAACGGCTCGCGCGGCGACGGGCCGGCGGCGAGCCCGTCTACCTCATGGCCGGCGGCACCGCGGCCGAACTGCCGCCCGGCAGCGGCCTGGACTCCGCGTGGCTGGCCATCGCCGAAGCGACCCGGGATCCCGGCCGCGTGCACGGCACCATCCGGCTCGCCGCGGCCGCCGACGAGCGCCTCGCCGTGCGCGCCGGCTCGGTGTCCGAAGTGGACGAAGTGACCTGGGCCGACGGCGACGTCGTCGCGCGGCACGTCCGGCGGCTCGGCGCCATCACGCTGGCGTCGCGGCCGTTGCAGCACCCGGACGTCCACGACGCGCTGGTGGCGGGGCTGCGAGCCGAAGGCCTCGGCTTGCTGAAGTGGACCGCCGACGGGACCCGGTTGCGCGAGCGGATGGCGTTCCTGCACCGGGTGCTCGGCGCGCCGTGGCCCGCCGTCGACGACGCCGCGCTGCTGTCCGATGTGGACAGCTGGCTGGACCTCTCCGCGGCCCGCCGTCGCGCGGACCTGGCGAACGTCAACGCCGGTACCGCGCTGAAGGCGCTGCTGCCGTGGCCGGAAGCCACCCGGCTGGACGAACTCGCCCCGGACCGGCTGGAAGTGCCGACGGGGTCGCACATCCGCGTCGACTACGGCGGTGACCAGCCGGTGCTGGCCGTCAAGCTGCAGGAGACGTTCGGCTGGACCGGCACGCCCACGCTCGCCGGCGTCCCGGTCGTCCTGCACCTGCTCTCCCCCGCCGGCCGCCCGGCGGCGATCACCGCGGACCTGGCGTCGTTCTGGACGAACGGCTACCCGGCGGTCCGCGCCGACCTGCGCGGCCGCTACCCGAAGCACCCGTGGCCCGAGGACCCGGCGACCGCCACCCCGACGCGGCACGTCACGCGGCGCCGCACCTGACGAAAGTCGGGGGCGGTCCGCGACCGTCGTCCGATGTCGTGGCGCCGGGGAAATCCCAGACTGGGCTGCATGATCACGCTCAGGGGACTCACCAAACGCTACGGGGAGAAGACCGTCGTCGACGCGCTCACCTGCGACGTCGGGGCCGGGCAGGTGACCGGGTTCCTCGGTCCCAACGGCGCCGGGAAGTCGACGACCATGCGGATGACCGTCGGGCTCGACCACCCGCAGGCCGGCGAAGTGCGCGTCGGCGGGCGGCGGTACGCCGAGCTGCGGCACCCGCTGCGCGAGGTCGGCGCGCTGCTCGACGCCAAGGCCCTGCACCCCGGCCGCAGCGCCGGCAAGCACCTCCTCGCGATGGCGCGCAGCAACGGCATCGCGGCATCGCGGGTCGAGGAGGTGCTCGCGACGGTCGGGCTTTCGGACGTCGCGGGCAAGCGGGCCGGGCAGTTCTCGCTCGGCATGGGGCAGCGGCTGGGCATCGCGGGCGCGCTGCTCGGCGACCCGGGCGTGCTGCTGTTCGACGAGCCGGTCAACGGCCTCGACCCGGACGGCGTCCGCTGGGTGCGGCAGCTGATGCGCTCCCTGGCGGGCGAGGGGCGGACGGTGTTCGTCTCGAGCCACCTGATGAGCGAGATGCAGCTGACGGCCGACCACCTCGTGGTGATCGGCAAGGGAAAGCTCCTCGCGGACGCGCCGGTCGCCGAGTTCATCGCGGGCAACTCCCGCACGACGGTCTCGGTGCGCGTCCCGGACCCCACCGAGCGCGACGCGCTGTCCCGCCGCTTGCGAGCCGAAGGCGCCCACACGGACCTGGACGCACCGGCCGAGCTGGTGGTCGACGGCCTCGACGTCACCCGCGTCGGCGACCTGGTGCACGAGCTGGGCATCCGGGTACACGGCCTCGCCGAGCGGACGGCGTCGCTCGAGCAGGCGTACATGGAACTGACCGCTTCTTCGGTGGAGTACGGGGTGTCGGCATGACGGCTGCGGTGTCTACGGTCTCTTCGGAGTGGACGAAGTTCTGGTCGGTCCGCGCGACCTGGTGGACGCTGATCGCCGGAGCCGCGCTGATGGCGTTCTACAGCGCGGTGTCGGCCATCGCCCAGCGCTACGACAGCGAAGACCCGATGGGCGCCAACACCATCGCCCTGGGCGGCGGTTTCTACTTGACGCAGTTCGCGGTGATCGCACTGGCGACGCTGTTCGTGACAAGCGAGTACGCGGGCGGCGGCATCCGGTCGACGCTGCTGTGGACGCCGGTGCGTTCACGGGTGGTCCTCGCGAAGGCGGCGGTACTGCTGCCGGTGCTGTTCGCGTACGGCGTGGCGCTGTCGGTCTCGGGAATGGCGTTGGCGGGTGTGGTGAAGGACGGCCACGGCCTGCCGACGTCCGTCGCCGGCGCCCTCACGACGGCTGTGGGCATGGGCGGGTACTTCGCCTTGCTGGGCTTGCTGTGCACCGGAGTGGGCTGGGCGCTGCGAAGCGCGGCGGGGACGTTGGTGACGGTGATCGTGGCGCTGGTGCCGCTACCGCTGATCGTGGCGTCGCTGGGCCTGCCGGGCTGGGTGCCGTACTTCCCGGGGATCGCCGGGGTGAACGCGATGGTCGAGGCGGGACAGCCGAACCCGATCACCCAGGCCGCGGCACCGTACGCACCTTGGGTGGGCCTGCTGATCTGCGCGATCTGGACCACGGTGGCGCTGGTCGCGGGCCCTGCGGTGCTGCGCCGCCGGGACGCCTGACGCCCCTAGCGAGCTAAAAAAGCGGGGGGACCCACCAGGTGGGTCCCCCCGCATTGGCCAACGAAAGAGGCCAACAAAAGGAGTGCGTGCCGTGCTATCAGCAACGCCACCGACAGAGCCGATGACGTTGGACGACGGTGCACATTTTTAACTCCCTTTGTTGGGACTGAGGCCGACGAACCAGCCGACCTCTGCTATCTATAGTCCTCGCACCCACGTACAGAGTCAAGACAGAGAGCGAGCGTTCTTGTGTCGACTGCAGACCTGGTTCTCGCCGGTTCGACAACACTCATCGGCGCGTTGATCGGGCTCGCGATCTCATATTACTTCTTCCGGGTCGGCGGAGCCGCGAGGCTGAAGATCGTCATCGGGCTCACGGAAGTCGCACGTATCGACCCCGCGACCGTGGGCGTCCAGGTGAAGATGAAGATCGGAACCACAGAGATCTCCAATCTTTTGGTACTCGAAGTTACGATCCAGAACCGTGGAGCGAAGGACCTGGTCGTCGAAGGTGCGGAGGACAGCTCGAAGCACGAGCTGCGGCCACGCATCGAGCTACCGGAGGGGTTCCGAGCCCTGGCCGACCCCTGGAACTTGGACGGCTCAAAGCCCGATGCCGACGTTCGCCTCGCCAGGCAACTGCGCGATTCCCGGCAGGTCTTCTACGTGCACATTCATCGCCTAGCGCGAGGGGCTACGGTTCGAGCCCGAATAGTGTGCACCCAAAAGGGTGAACGGAACACTGGGCGACTCATGGGCGACGAAGTAGTCTTCAGCTCCGGTTTTCTGCCTGACGTCGACGTACGACCTTCAGGCCTCCTGGAAAGAAAGGCGACGAACAGCCAGTAAGGAAGAAAATTTCAAACGCCGATCCAAATCCGGACTCGAAACAACTTAGTCGACAGAGGAGATCCCCAAGCCCGCCAGCACTTCCCGGGCGCCGCGGGTCAGCGCGGCCCGGGAAGGCGGCGCGAGAGAGCCCGTGCCCGCGATTGCGTCGAAGATCGCGCCGTCCAGCCAGGCCACCAAGACCGTCGCGTGGCGTTCTGGTTCTGGGGAGCCTGCGGTGGCCAGGACCGATGCGCAGCGGCGGCGGATCAGCAAGCCGCCCTTGTCGTACGCCTTCCGCAGCTCCGGGCGGCGGGTTGCCTCCAACGCGAACTCGTACCGCGCCAGCATCCGCGTTCGACCCGTCGTGATCGCCGCGTGGACGAAGCCCGCCAGGTACTCCGCCAAGCGGCCCGGTGGTGGCTCCACGTCGACGTCGTCCAGCGTGACCATCCGGTCGATCGCCAGCTCCAGCAGCGCGCCGCGGGTCCGCGCGTAGTACGACGTCGACCCCGCGGGCAGCGAAGCCGCCCGGTCGACCGCTCGGTGGGTCAAGCCGCGCATGCCTTCCGCCGCGATCACCTCGATCGCCGCGTCACCGATTGCCGAGAGACGGTCCACGAGCCCCACTCTACAGGTGTAGAGTCCTCTACACCTGTAGAGGAGGAGCTATGCGCGCGGTGGTGGTCGGCGGCGGTATCGGCGGGCTCGCGGTGGCGGTCGGGTTGTGTCGGGTCGGCTGGGACGTGACCGTTCTGGAGAAAGCACCCGAGATCACCGGCGTCGGCGCCGGGATCTCGCTCTGGCCGAACGCCCAGCGCTGCCTCGACGTCCTCGGCGTCCAGGCTCCCCTGCAAGAACAGCGCGACGGCGGTTTGCGAGACAAGCGCGGCCGACGGATCACCGGCTGGGACGCGGACGCCTTCACCGGGCACCACGGGCTTCCCCTCGCCGCGATCCACCGCCGGGATCTCATCGACGCGCTCGCGCGAGCACTGCCCCGAGAGACGGTGAAGACCGGCGCCGAAGTCACCGAAGTCCGCGAAGACGGCTTCGTGCGCTACACCGGCGGAGAACTCCACGCCGACCTCGTCGTGGCCGCCGACGGGATCAACAGCCGGATCAGAAAGGGAGCACCACCGGTCTACAGCGGCAGCACCGCCTTCCGCGGCGTCGCCCATCGGCCCGGGACGCCGCTGAGCACCAGCTGGGATCGCGGCGCCGAGATCGGCGTCCTCCCGCTGGCCGGCGGCGACGTCTACTGGTGGATCTCCTACGTCGTCCGGGCCGGCGAACGACCCGCCGACGTCAAGGCCTACCTCCAGCAGCACTTCGGCCGCTGGCACGACCCGATCCCGGCGCTCATCGACGCGACGCCCGCCGCGGACATCCTCCACCACGACCTCTTCTACCTCGGCACGCCGCTGACCAGCTACGTCCGCGGCCGGATCGCACTGCTCGGCGACGCCGCCCACGCGATGCCGCCGTTCCTCGGCCAGGGCGGCTGTCAGGCCCTCGAAGACGCCGTCGTGCTCGCCCACGCCGTGTCCACAGAGGACACCACCGAGAATGCACTCAGGAAGTACGACCGAGAGAGACGAAAGCGCAGCCAGAAAGTCGCAAGGAACTCAGTCCGAGCCGGGAAGATCGGCCCGCAGCTCACCAACCCCGTCGCCACCGCACTGCGCAACGCGCTCCTGAGAACGACCCCCGCCAAAGCCGCGGCCCGGATCGGCGCCGGGGTCAGTGGCCGGCAGCCGCCGGGTCTCCCCCGACCAGTCCCGCCTCGTACGCCGTGATCGCGGCCTGCACCCGGTTCTTCACGCCGAGCCGGGTCAGGATGGTGCTGACGTGCGCCTTCACCGTGCCCTCGACGACGAACAGCTTCGCCGCGATGTCCGCATTGGACAGTCCGGATCCGATGAACACCAGCACTTCCCGCTCCCGGTTGGTCAGCAACGCGATCCGCGACCGGGCCGCCGACGCGCGCGCGAGCCGGCCGCCGGACAGCCGGGCGATGACCCGCTGCGCCACCTTCGGCGAGAGGAACGCGGCGCCGTCCGCGACGGCGTGGATGCCCGCCAGCAGCTCACGCGGGTCGCCCGACTTGAGCAGGAACCCGCCCGCGCCCAGGCCGAGCGCGCGTTCGATGTAGTCGTCCTCGCCGAACGTCGTCAGCATGATGACGCCGGTCGCGGGCAGCAGCCGCCGGATCTCGGCGGCCGCGCCCAGGCCGTCCAGCACCGGCATCCGGATGTCGAGCAGCACGACGTCCGGGTGCGTGGCCAGCACCTGGGAGACCGCCGCACGCCCGTCGGCGGCTTCGGCGACGACCTCGATGCCGCCGTCCGCGGCCAGGATCGCCGCCACCCCCGCCCGCATCAACGCTTCGTCGTCGGCCAGCACGACCCTGATCACGAAACCCCCTCGGCGAACTCGTCCTTCGAAACCAGCTTCCCGTCGGCGAAACACAGCCGATAGGCGGCGTAGTCGTTGTTCAGGAACGACCTTCCGGTGCCGTAGTACTCGCACGCGGCCCCGGGCACCGGCGGCAGCGGCGGCTCGCCGCGCGTCGGCCGGGCGCTGCGCTGGTTGCCCGGCAGCAGCGGCGCGACCTCGGCGCGGGGCTGCCCGAGCCGCAGCCGGTCGTAGACCGGACCGGGCAGCTCCGACGAGTTCCACAGGTACAGGAAAGCGATCCCGGCGACCCCGATGACCACCGCGAACAGCCCGAGCGGGATGCCGACGGCCTGGATCAGGCTGCGCCGGACGTCACGCCGCGCCAGCTCCAGCGCCCGCGCGGACGTCGGCTGCCCGACGGCGTCGTCGGCGGCCTCCCGCAGCTCCGCGGTCTCCTCGACCGGCGCGGCGTCGTGCGGCAGCGTCGCGGTGACGGCGAACCCGCCCGCGTGCGGCCCGGCCCGCAGCGTGCCGCCGACCAGCCGGACGCGCTCGCGCAGCCCGATCAACCCGCGGTGCCCGGACGCGGCGCCCGGCAGCGGCCCCGCGGGCGGCGTCGCGTTGACGACGCTCACCTCGGTCTGCGCGTCGGAGCTGGTCACCCGGACCGTCACGGCGGCGCCGGGCGCGTGCTTCGCGACGTTCGTCAGCGCTTCCTGGACGACCCGGTGGGCCGCGAGGGTGACCATCGGCGGTGCCTGCGCGCTGTCCACTGTGGAATCGATGAGCAGCCCGGACGCCCGGGCCCGCGCGATCAGCTCGCCGAGGTCGCCCTGCACCGGCTCGACGGGCGCGGCGTCCTCGCGCAGCACGCCGATGATCTCGCGCAGCCGTTCGGTGGCGGCCGCGGCGCTGGTGCGCAGCTGGGCGGCCGCGCCGCGCTGGCCGTCGTCGAGGCCGCCGGCGACCTCCAGGGCCGCCGCGCGGACGGCGATGAGGCTCAGCTCGTGGCCCAGCGAGTCGTGCATGTCGCTGGCGATCCGCGCGCGCTCGCGCAGCCGGGCCTGGTCGGCGACCAGGCGCTGGCGGCTCTCCATCTCCTCGGCGCGGCGCCAGCCGGTGCGGGCCAGCTCCCCGCGCAGCCGGACGTAGCGGCCCAGCAGCCACGGCGAGAGCCCGGCGAACACCAGCATCGTGACCAGTTCGGCCCAGTCGCCGAGGCCGTCCTCGCCGACGAGCAGCGAGAGCGGCAGGCCGAGCACCGCGACGGCGCCACCGAGCAGCAGGCCCGGCCGCGCCCGCGGCATCCGCAGCCCGGCCTGGTAGCACATCGCGACCAGCACGAAGATCACCCAGACCGGCAGGCGGTTGCCGTACGGGAACGGTACGACCAGCGCCCCCGCCAGCGCGACGCCGAGCGAGACGACCGGGAAGCGCCGGGCGGTGGCGACCGAGCCCAGGACGACGGCGAACCCGCCGGCCATCTCCCAGTACGCCCGGGCGTCCACCGTGTCCGAGACGACGATGAACGCCAGGAACAGCGCGAGGACGGCGTCGAACACCACCCGCCACCGTCGCCTCGTCACCTCCCGCACACCAGCGACGCTACAAGCGGGTCGCGGCGGCGACCACTGCCGAAAGTCAACCTTTCAGGGCGTCCAGGAAGGCCAGGGTCTGCGGCCAGGAGAGCGCGAACGCGTCGGCGTTGACCGCGGTGCCGTGCCGCGAGGAGTCGCTGAAGCCGTGCTCGGCGCCCGGGAAGTGCTGGGTGAACGTCGCGCCCGTCGCGCGGGACTGCAGCGCGGCCTGGAGCCGGTCGAACGTCTCGTGCGAGACGACCGTGTCGGCCTCCGGGTAGGCGACGAGCACCGGCGCCGTGATCTCTGTCGACAAAGCGACCGTGTCGAGGGTGTGGTTCGGCGGCAGTGGGTCGCGGACCGTCGGGTGGTAGGCGACGACACCGGAAAGCCGCTGGTCACGGGCGGCGAGCAGGAGCGCGAACCGGCCGCCCAAGCACCAGCCCATGACGCCGGCCGACGTGCAGCCGAGGTCACCGAGCAGGTGGTCGAGCAACGCCGTCTGCTCGGTCAGCGCGACCTCGTCGGACAGCTCGCCGAGCTTCGCGCCGAGGTCCTCGCGGGAGGTGTTGTCGGTGCTCGCGCCGTGGAAGACGTCCCAGGTCAACGTCGTGATGCCGCGGCCGGCGAGCTCGTCGGCCCAGGCCCGGACCTGCGCGCCGATGCCGGTGATCATCGGCAGCAGCAGCATCCCGGACCCGGAGCCACCGGCCGGGCGGGCCAGGTACGCGGAGAGGTCGCCGACACGGGTGGTGGACGTCTCGATGCTCATATCCGCACGGTAGCGCCCCCGGTGCTGCATCATGATCCACCATGGCCGAGCGCACCCTCGCCGATCAGTTGGGCGGCGACCTCCCCGAAGGCATCGAGGCCCTCGACGAGCACGAGCGGCAGGACCTCGCCGACGCGCTGCGCGACGCGCGCAGACGGCAGGCGAAGGCGTTGGCCGAGGCGGGCGAAGAAGGCCTCCGGTACGTCCCCGCGTTGCTGCGCGGCGCGGTCCGGAAGGCGGTCGGGCTGTGAATGACAAAGCTGTGACTGACAACTACGAAGCCGAAGCCGAGATCCTCAAGCTGGCCCGCGTCCTCGGCGTCGCGCCGGAGCGGCTCGAGTACCTGGCCCGCGTCGACGCCGGCGACCTGCGGGTGTTCCGCGAGCGCGTCACCGACACGCTGTTCGACGCGAACCTCGCCGTGCTGCAGCGGATGGCGCTCGCCGCGCGGATCGTGCCGGGCGCGGTGCTGGCGAAGATCGCCGAGAAGGTGTTCGGCCCGCTGCTGTGCGCCCGGATCGCCGGCGTGGTGGACGTCGCCCGCGGCGTCGACGTCGCGAAGCGCCTGAGCCCCCGGTTCCTGTCGGAGGTCGCGGCCGACCTCGACCCGCGCCGCGCGAGCGCGATCATCTCGCGCATCCCCATCGACACCGTGCTCGCCGTCGCGGCCGAACTGGCCGATCGCGCGGACTGGATCACGCTGGGCCGGTTCGTCGGGCACCTCCCGGACCCGACGGTCCGGCGCTGCCTCGAGGAGATCGACGACCCGGGCCTGCTGCGGATCGCGTTCGTCCTCGACGACAAGAACCGCATCGACCACGTCGTCGGCCTGCTCCCGGCCCACCGCCTCGGCCGCGTCATCACCGCGGCCGGCGCCGACGAAGACCTCTGGACGCCGGCGCTGGACATGCTGAACCACCTGAGCGCCGAGCGCCGGAACACCCTGGCCCCGATGCTCGGCGGGCTCCCGGACGGCCTCCGGGAACGCGCTCAGGCGACGATCAAGTAGATCCCGTAACCGACGATCGCCAGGCAGACGGCGAAGCAGAGGATCGCGCCGGCCAACGGGCCGGTGCCCGAGCCACCCGCTTCGCGAGCCGACTCGCGCTGCGAGAGCCCCACCACTCCGAAGGAGAAGAGGCTCGTCAGCACGACGACCGAAGCGAGCGCGACGACGAAGACGAGACCGAGGGAACCCCAATCGATGTTCACGGCACTCCTCAGACGTTGGCCGGCTGCGGGGCCGGCTCGGGCTCGGTGATGGTGTTGGCGCTGATCGGGTTCCGCCGCGACGCGAGGTAGATGCCCACCGCGATGACGACCCCGGCGAGACCGATCAGGACCGTGCCCCAGGTGCCGAGCGTCGAGACCTCGGCGGCGATCGCGCCGACGATCGCGGCGGCCGGCAGCGTCAACGCCCAGGCGACGACCATCTTGCCGGCGACGCCCCAGCGGACCTCGGCGAGCCGGCGGCCGAGGCCGGAGCCGATGATGCCGCCCGAGCAGACGTGCGTGGTGGACAGCGCGAAGCCGAGGTGCGCGGAGGTGAGGATGACGGCCGCGGCGCTCGTCTCGGCCGCGAAGCCTTGCGGCGTCTGGATTTCGGTGAGCTTCTTGCCCATCGTCTGGATGATGCGCCAGCCGCCGAGGTAGGTGCCGAGCGCGATCGCGGTGCCGGCGGTCAGGATCACCCAGATCGGCGGGTTCGAGCCCGGCGCGAGCGAACCGGAAGCGATCAGCGTCAGCGTGATGACACCCATCGTCTTCTGCGCGTCGTTCGTGCCGTGCGCGAGCGAGACCAGGGACGCCGAGGCGATCTGACCGGCCTTGAACGTCCGGCCCACGGTGTCCTTCTTCGCCCGGGCGGTGATCCGGTAGACGAGGAAGGTGCCCAGCGTCGCGACGAGCCCGGCGACGATCGGCGAGGCGAGCGCCGGGATGAGGACCTTCTCGACGACCTTGCCGAAGTGGACGGCGTCCGAGCCCGACGCGATCCAGGTGGCGCCGATCAGCCCCCCGAACAACGCGTGCGACGAGCTCGACGGCAGCCCGATCAGCCAGGTCACCAGGTTCCAGACGATGGCCCCGACCAGGCCGGCGAAGATGATCACCGGCGTCACCTTGGTGTCGTCGACGATCCCGCCGGAGATCGTCTTCGCGACCTCCACCGACAGGAAGGCGCCGACGAGGTTCAGCACCGCGGAGACCCCGACCGCGACCCGCGGTTTGAGGGCGCCGGTGGCGATGGACGTGGCCATCGCGTTGGCCGTGTCGTGGAAGCCGTTGGTGAAGTCGAAGGCGAGCGCCGCGACGATCACCACCAGCACGATCAGCGAGAAGTCCATGCGGGGCTCATTTCCGTCGCCGGAGGCTGTTCGTTGAGCAACGCTACGGATCGGCCGACCGGAACCCGATCCCTGCGGTGTGACGGCTCCCTGAACACTCCATGAACCCGAAAGCGCTTACCGGGAGGATCCGTACATTTCCGGCAGGTAGGGCCAGCCCGACCACGAAGAGGGTGGTGCGGCCCAGTGCGGCCCGCCGCCGGCCCTGCGACCGTCGGGGTCATGAGCAGACTGGGGCCGGGCCGGCCGATCGCCGCGACAGTGGCGTCGGGTGTGTTGTTCTTCTTCGGCACGGGGCTGGACCCGGTCGCCGCGCTGGCGTGGTTCGCACCACTGCCGATCCTGCTGCTCGCGCCGCGGGTGTCCGGGGTGACGGCGGCGCTCTGCGCGTTCGTCGCCTACGCCGCGGGCAGCACCGGCACCTGGAGCTACTTCTGGCATTCGCTGGCCGTCCCGCGGCCGGCCGCGATCGCGATCCTCGCCGGCAGCGCGGTGCTGTTCGCCCTGGCCGTCGGCCTGTTCCGGCTGCTGGTGCGACGTCGGCACGCCGTGCTGGCGGTGCTCGCCGCGGCCGGCCTGTGGACCGTCGCGCTCTACGCGGTCTCCCTGCTGAACCCGACCGGCCTGATGGGAACGTTCATGACGACCCAGGCCGACCGGCCGGTGGTCCTGCAGCTCGCGTCGGTGACCGGCGGCTGGGGTGTCGAGTTCCTCGTACTGGCCGTCCCGGCCGCGGTGGCCGCGATCTGCGCGCCCGGCGTCGCGGGCCGGTCCCGGGTGGTCTCGGTGGTGGCGGTCGCCGCCGCGCTGACCGGGCTGGTCTTCTGGAGCACCGCGCGGCTGAGCAGCCCCGCCGGGACCACGGTGAAGGTCGCGCTGATCGCCCCGGCCCAGGCGGCCTGGGCCACGGACGTCACGACGCCGCAGGGCGCCGCGCTCCTCCAGTCCTATGTGGACGCCATCGGCGCGTTGCCGGACGGCGTGCGCGTCGCGGTGCTGCCGGAAGCGGCCTTCGCGGTGGACGACGTGTCCCGGGCCGGGTTCGCCGAGCAGCTCCGCCGCACCGGCGTCGAGGTCGTCACCGGCGTCTACGACACCACGCCGCAGGGCCGGTTCAACGCGGCGCTCGACGTCCCGCCGTCCGGGCCGGCGGTCGAGTTCCACAAGTGGCACAACGGGGATTCGAAGAACATCACGTCCGGAACAGACCTCGCGTACCTCGCGGGCCCGGCGAAGATCGGCCTGCTGGTCTGCATGGACGTCAACTTCGGCGACCCCAGCGGAGACTACGGCGCGGCCGGCACCGGCCTGGTCCTGATCCCGGCGTCCGACGAGGACGTCGACGGCTGGGAACACAGCCGCACGGCGTTGATCCGCGGCGTCGAGAACGGGTTCTCGGTGGCGTGGAGCGCATCCCGCGGGACGCCGATGCTGTCCGACGCGCACGGCCGCGTCCTCGCCGACACCCACACCGGAGACCAGCCGTTCTCGGTGGTGACGGCAGACGTCCCGCTCGGCAGCGGCGGCACGCCGTACGCCCGCTTCGGCGACTGGTTCGCGTGGCTGTGCGGACTCCTGGCCCTGGCCGGCATCGCGGCCGCGGCGAGCCGGGAACGCGTCGACGCCTAGTGCCGCGTGACCTCGCACCTCTCACGCCGGGCGTGTTGGCCGCTCCGGTCACCGTGTTGGCCGCTCCGGACGCCACAACAGCTGCCCGGCAGGCCCCCATGACGACCGCAAGCGCCACCACACCGACCGGAATGGCCAACACAGTGACCAGAGTGGCCAACACAGTGACCGGAATGGCCAACACGCGACCTCAACTGTTGATCAAGGCATGCGCTAGTCCGCCGCGCGGGCCACCACGGCCGCGCCGAGCAGCGTGACGTCCGCCGTCGACGTCGGGTCCAGGCCGGTCAGCGCCTGGACCCGACGCAGCCGGTAGTCGACGGTGTTCGGGTGGACGTGCAGCTGTGCCGCGGTCGTCCGGCGGTCGCCGAGGCGCAGGTACGCCCGCAGCGTGTCGAGGAGATCCGCCTTGTCCGCCAACGGTTCCAGCATCTCGGCGAGCCGGTCGCGGGCCTCGCTGGGGCAGGACAGCTGGTACTCCAGCACGACGTCGTCCAGCCGGTAGACACCCGGCGGGCGGCCGAAGGTCCGGGCCACCGCGAGGATCCGGCGGGCGCAGGGGGCGGCCGCGGCGACGCCGTCGGGCTCGGTGACGACCACGCCCGCCGTCACCGGGACGGCCGCCGCGCGGGCCATCTCCCGGACCACGCCGTCCAGCCACGGCCGGTCGCGCTCGGGCAGCAGCGCCAGCCCGCCGTCCGTGGTCAACGACGTCAGCATCGGCTCGCGCACCTGCCGCTCCAGCTCGGCGCGCAGCCGCCGCAGCTTCCGGCGGGCCGCGACCAGCGGGTCGACGTCCGCTGACGTCTCGTCCGGGTGCGCGCCGAAGCCAAACGCCACGACCAGGTAGGACGGCGGCAGCCGCAGCCCGGCCTGGTCGGCCGCGGCCTGCGCGGGCTCCCCGCCGAGCAACGCGGCCAGCAGGCTTTGCCGCGCCGAGTACTCGTCGCCGGAGATGGACTGCTGCTGGGCGAGGTAACCCGCCGCCACGGCCGGGGTGATCAGCTCGAGGTAGCGCAGCAGGAGCGCGTTGACCGCCATGACGTCGGCGAGGTCCCCGGGCCGCGCGTCGGCGGTCGTCGTGTCCCAGGTGACCTGGAAGCCGACGTGGTACGCGGTCAGGACCACCTCGATCGGGATGCCCTCCTCCGCGCGCCGGGCCGCCGACTCGCGCAGGAACGCGACCTCGGCCGCCGTCGGCAGCGTCTTCGACCGGAGCACGCCGACGAACGAGCGCAGGTTCTGCTCGATCACCCGGCTGATGTCGCCGGCCAGTTCTTCGCCGGGCATCAGCCGGTACGCCGTGAGCCGGGCGACCAGCTCCTCGATCACCGCGCGGGTCAGCGCCGGCAGCGCGCCGGTCAGCCGGTCGGCCAGGTTCTGACCGCCGACCCGGAACGCTTTGTCATCCGTCACAACCGGCCCCGCCCAACTCTGAGCGTCGTCCCATGTCGCGGACGACCCGTTGTGCCACATCATGACAGGTATCACTTACTGACGGGTAACTGGAGGCAACGGAAATGCGGGTCACCAACGGCGGTGTCAAGCGAATCCTGACCGCGCTCGTCGCGGCGGTCACACTCGGCGTCGCGGCTCCGGCGGTCGCCGAAGCGGCGCCGAGCAGCGGCTGGAACAACTGGTCGTGCCAGCCCTCCGCGCAGCACCCCCAGCCCGTCGTGCTCGTGCACGGCCTCGGTGCGAACGACACGGTCAACTGGTTCTTCCACGCGCCGAAGATCGCCGCGCAGGGTTACTGCGTCTACTCCCTGACCTACGGCACCGGCGTGCTCGGCCCGCTCGTCGGCGGCCTCGCGTCCATGCGGGACAGCGCCGCCGAGCTGGGCCGGTTCGTCGACCGCGTCCGGAGCACGACCGGCGCGGCGAAGGTCGACATCGTCGGGCACTCCGAGGGCAGCACGATGCCCGCGTACTACCTCAAGTTCGGCGGTGGTGCCGCGAAGGTCGCGCACTTCGTCGGCTTCGGCGCGAACTACCGCGGCACCACGCTCGGCGGCCTGGACGCGCTCGCGAAAGGGCTCCTCGCCACGGTTCCCGGTCTGCGGGGGATCCTGACGACGGCGTGCGGCTCGTGCACCGAGTACCTGGCACCCACGGCGTTCCTGGACGACCTCGCCCGCGGCGGCGTGCACGTTGCCGGGCCTACGTACACGAGCATCGTGAGCCGCTACGACGAGGTCGTCACGCCCTACACCAGCGGAATCCTCAACGAGCCGGGCGCGACGGACATCGTGTTGCAGGACTTCTGCCGCACCGACTTCTCCGGACACCTCGGCCAGGCCGTCGACCCGAACGTCACCGGCCTGATCCTGCACGCGCTGGACTCCCGCTACCAGCCGCGCTGCACGCCGTTCATCCTGCCGCTGTGACCCGACGTCAGACCGGGAGCGGGTTCTGGCCCATGAACCGCCGGCCGTTCGCCGCGGACTCCCGGACGGCCGCGAAACCGTAGTCCACCATCGCGGACTCGTACGCCGCCACGGCGTCGAGCAGCGGAGCCCCGGCCAGCGCGGACGCCAGCGCCGCACCGTCACGCAAGGCGGTGTTGGCGCCCGCGCCGGCCGCGGGGCTCATCGCGTGGATCGCGTCGCCGACGAGGGTCACCCGCGACGGTGACCACGGCTCGATCGGCACGCTCGTGCGGATCGGCTGCGGGAACGTCGCGGTGTCGTCCCAGTGCTCGACCATCGCGCGGGCCCGCGGCGCGAAGTCCTTCACCAGCCCCAAAGCCAGCTCCTGCAGCTCCGCCGGCGTCAACGCGGCCAGCTCGGCGTCGTTCAGCCCGACGACCTCACGACGCGCCCCGACCGCGCACGTCATGTACGGCTCGTGGTCCCGCAGCTCGAGCCCCGGCACGAGCCGCGCGGCCGCCTCGGCGACGGGCTCCGGGTAGTCGACCGGCGCGAACCCGACCATCGTCCGGTCGGGGGCGATGACCATCGAGAACACCGCGAACATCTCGGGGTCGAACAGCTTCCTCGTGTGCGCGGTGAGCGGAATCCGGCCGTACAGCTGGAGAAGCCCGGTGTCGACGACCTCGGCGTGCGGCAAGTACTGGCGCCGCACCGGAGAGTTGACGCCGTCCGCGCCGACCAGCAGGTCTCCGCGCGCGGAGGTGCCGTCGGCGAAGTGCGCGGTCACCCCGCCGGCGTCGGCCGTGTAGTGCGTGAACCGCTTGTCGTAGCGCACATCCAGGCCGTGCAGCAGGATCTGGCGCACGGTGAAGCGGTTGATGTTGAGGTGCGGCCCGGTTTCGTTGAGGACCAGCTCGTCGACGCGCCGCAGCCGCTCGTCGTAGATCTGCGTGGCGGGCAGCGCCCGGCCGGCCGTCGCCCGGAAGAGTTCGTGCAGCTCAGGGGCCAGGACTTCACGCAACGCCGAGTCGCCGACGTGGTCGATGTGCAGCCGGTACCCCTGCACGCGCGCGCCGGGCGCGGCGTCGCGTTCGTAGACCTGGCAGGCGATCCCGGCACGGCGCAGGCCCTGGGCGAGGCTCAGGCCACCCATCCCGGCACCGATGATGATGACAGACACACTTGTCCCTTCGTCGCTGGCGATGAAGGGACGCACGGGTAAGCGGGAAGGCATTGCCCGGACTAACCCATACCGGACCGTGCGTTCGCGCGTCCTCTGCGATCCACGTTAGCGCACGAGATCTCCGGCGCGCCACACCACTTTCGTGAGCGGAACTCCGGGGCGGTAGGCCAAATGTGTGACGGACGGCGCGTCGAGCACGTGGACGTCGGCCCGCGCGCCGGGCCGCAGCACGCCGACGTCGTCGCGGCGCAACGCCCGCGCGCCACCCGCCGTCGCGGCCCAGACGGCCTCTTCGACCGTCATGCGCATCTGCAGCACCGCCGTCGCCACGCAGAAGGCCATCGACGTCGTGTACGAGCTGCCCGGGTTGGCGTTGCTGGCCAGCGCGACGGTCGCGCCCGCGTCGAGCAGCCGTCGCGCCGGAGCGAGCGACTGCCGGGTCGACAGGTCGCAGGCGGGCAGCAGCGTCGCCACGGTTTCGGACGCGGCCAGCGCCTCGACGTCGGCGTCGCTCAAGTACGTGCAGTGGTCGACGCTCGCCGCGCCCAGCTCGACCGCCAGCCGGACGCCGGGGCCCTCCCCGAGCTGGTTGCCGTGCACCCGCAGGCCCAGCCCGCGTTCCGCGGCGGCCTTGAGGACGCGGGCCGACTGGGCTTCGTCGAAGGCGCCCGTCTCGCAGAAGACGTCCGCCCAGCGCACGCTTTCCGCGACGGCGTCGAGCATCTCGCCGCACACGAGGTCCACATAGGACTCAGCGTCGGCGCCCGGCGGGACCAGGTGCGCGCCGAGGAACGTCACCTCGTCGGCGACCTCCCCGGCGATCCGGGCGCTGCGTGCCTCGTCCGCGACGGTCAGTCCGTACCCGGTCTTGGTCTCCAGGCAGGTCGTCCCCTGCCGGGCCGCTTCGTCGACGTGCCGGCGCAGGTTCGCGGCCAGCTGCTCGTCGGACGCCTCCCGCGTCGCGCCGACGGTGATCGCGATTCCGCCCGCGGTGTACGGCTTTCCGGCCATCCGCGCCTCGAACTCGGCCGTGCGGTCGCCGGCGAAGACGAGGTGCGTGTGGCTGTCGACCCAGCCCGGCAGCACCGCGCGGCCCTCGACGTCGACGTGCTCGTCGGCGTCCGGCGCCTGCGCGCTCGGGCCCACCCAGGCCACCTTCGTGCCGTCGAGCACCAGGGCCGCGTCGGTGAGGCGACCCAGCTCGGGGTCGTTGGTCGTCAGCTCGCCGATCCCCGTGATCACGACAGCCACAGTGCCTCGATCTCCTTCGCCAGAACGGTTTCCGGTCGTTCGATCAGCTGGTGCGCCCCGTCGCGGACGACGTCGCGGCCCGCGACGACGACGTGCCGGACGTCGGCGCCGGACGCGGCGAACACCACGCCGGACGGCTCGATCCCGGCCGTCCGCACGGAGTCCAGCGCGACCGTCACGAAGTCCGCACCCGCGCCTTCTTCGAGGCGCCCGACCTCGGGCCAGCCGACGGTCTTGTGGTCAGTTCCCGCCGCCAAGAGTTCCTCGGCGGTGAACCGGCCGCGTTCCTCGGAAGCCAGCCGGTCGTCGAGCTCGAGCGCGCGGGTCTCCTCGAAGGCATCGACGACGGCGTTGCTGTCACTGCCGACGCTCAGCCGCACGCCCGCGTCCCGCAGCGCGCGGGCCGGGCCGATGCCGTCGCCGAGGTCGCGTTCGGTGGTCGGGCAGAAGCACGCCCCGGCACGGGCGGCGCCGAGCCGGTCGATGTCGGACGTCGTCAGGTGCGTGGCGTGCACGGCGACCAGGCGATCGGTCAGCACGCCGTGGTCGTCGAGGAGTTCCGTCGGCGTACGGCCGTAGGCGGCCAGGCACTGCTCGTTCTCGGCGCGCTGCTCGGAGAGGTGGATGTGGACCACGCGAGCACTGTCCACAAGCGACAATTGGTCGGCCGGAACCGCGCGCACGGAATGAATGGCCGCGCCGACGCGGAACAGGTCGTCCTCTTTCAGCTCCCCCACTCGCGTAGCCCAAGCCGAAGCCGAGCCGTCGGAGAACCGCTGCTGGACCTCGTCCGGCGCGACGCCGATGCCTCCGGCGAGGTAGCACGTGTCGAGCAGGGTCAGCCGGATCCCGGCGTCCCGCGCGGCTTCCCGCAGCGCCTCCCCCATGGCGTTCGGCGTCGCGTACGGCGTGCCACCGGGCGCGTGGTGCAGGTAGTGGAACTCGCCGACGCTCGTGTAGCCACCCAGGACCATCTCGGCGTAGACCCCGCGGGCCAGCCGGTGGTACGAGTCCGGATCGAGCCGCGACGCGAGCGTGTACATCCGCGCACGCCACGTCCAGAAGGTGCCGCGCTCGTGGTGCGTCCGCCCGCGCAGCGCCCGGTGGAACGCGTGCGAGTGCCCGTTCGCGAACCCGGGCAACGTGAGTCCATTCAGGACGGTCCCAGTGCGCGGCGAGTCCGGCGTCACCGAGGTGATCTCTTGCCCCGACACGTCGATCCGCACCCCGCGCGCGATCCCGCCGGGCAGCCAAGCCTGCTCGCACCAGTACGTCATCGCGTCAGCTGCTCCAGCGCGGTGGCCAGCGCCTGCGCGCCCGCCTCGACGTCGGCGGCCTCGGCGAACTCCTCCGGCGAGTGGCTGATGCCGGTCGGGTTGCGCACGTAGAGCATCCCGGCCGGGACGAACCCGGCGAGGATCGCCGCGTCGTGACCGGCGCCGGTCGGCAGCTCCGGCACGCCGCCCAGCCAGCCGCCGAGGTCCCGGCGCAGCGCGTCGTCGAACACGACGTCGCCGGAGTACGACTCGCGCGTCACCCGGACCTGGCAGCCCTCTTCCGCCGCCGCGGCCGACGCGGCGCGGCTGATCTCGGCGACCAGCCCCGGGGTGCCCTCGCCGGGCACCCGCGCGTCGAGCCACAGGTCCACTGTGGACGCGATGACGTTGGTGCCGCCGGGCGTCGGCACGAGCCGGCCGACGGTCGCGCGCGCGTCCGGCACGCCCGAAGCGAGCCGGCGGACGGCGGTGACCGTCGCGGCGGCGGGCAGCATCGGGTCCGCGCGGTCGGCCAGCAACGTTGCCCCGGCGTGGTTTCCCTGTCCCTCGAAGGAAAACCGCCACCGGCCGTGCGCGATCACGGTGCTGCCGACGGCCACCGGCGCGCCGAGGTCGATCAGCCCGCGTCCCTGCTCGACGTGCAGTTCGAGGAACCGCCCGATCCGGTCGAGCCGCTCTTCGTCCGGTCCCATCCGCGCCGGGTCGATCCCGGCCTTCTTGGCCGCCTCGGCGAACGTGACGCCGTCGGCGTCCCGCAAGCCACGTGCCTTGTCGGCGTCGATGGTGCCGGTGAGCAGCCGCGAGCCGAGGCACGGGACGCCGAACCGGCCGCCCTCCTCCTCGGTGAACACGACGACCGCGAGCGGCTTGCGCGGCCGGAACCCCTTGGCCCGCAGGGTTTCCACGGCGGAGAGGGCGCTCGCGACGCCGAGCGGGCCGTCGAACGCGCCGCCGCCGGGCACCGAGTCGAGGTGGCTGCCGGTGACGACGGCGTTGCGTCCCGGCGGCCCCCACCAGGCCCAGATGTTGCCGTTGCGGTCGGTCTCGACGTCCAGCTCGAGCCCGAGCGCGCGGTCGACGAACCACTCACGCAGGTCGTGCTCCGGCGCGTCGAAGGCGTGGCGGGAGTAACCGCCCCGCTTCGGGTCGCGCCCGACGTCGTCGATCTCTCCCAGCATCCCGGAAGCGGTCACGCATCCCCCTGCATCGGCACCCGCACGCCCCGCTCGTCGGCGACGTCGGCCGCGCGATCGTAACCGGCGTCGACGTGCCGGATGACGCCCATTCCCGGGTCGTTGGTGAGCACGCGCTCGAGCTTCTGCGCGGCCAGGGCCGTCCCGTCGGCCACGCTGACCTGGCCCGCGTGGATCGAGCGGCCCATGCCGACGCCGCCGCCGTGGTGGATCGACACCCAGCTGGCGCCGGACGACGTGTTGACCAGCGCGTTCAGCAACGGCCAGTCGGCGATCGCGTCGGAGCCGTCGGCCATGCCCTCGGTCTCGCGGTACGGCGAGGCGACGCTGCCGGAGTCGAGGTGGTCACGGCCGATGACGACCGGGGCCTTCAGCTCGCCGCTGGCGACCATCTCGTTGAACCGCAGGCCGGCCAGGTGCCGCTCGCCGTACCCGAGCCAGCAGATGCGCGCCGGCAGGCCCTGGAACGCCACGCGCTCGCCGGCCAGCTTGATCCAGCGGGCCAGGGATTCGTTCTCCGGGAACAGTTCCAGCATCGCGCGGTCGGTCGCCGCGATGTCCTCGGGGTCACCGGACAGGGCCGCCCAGCGGAACGGGCCGTTGCCCTCGCAGAACAGCGGGCGGATGTAGGCAGGCACGAAACCGGGGAAGTCGAACGCGCGCTCGCAGCCGCCGAGCTTCGCTTCCCCGCGCAGGGAGTTGCCGTAGTCGAAGACCTCCACGCCCTTGTCGAGGAAGCCCAGCATGGCCTCGACGTGCTCGGCCATCGACTCGCGCGCGCGGTCGGTGAACTCGTCGGGCTTCTTGGCCGCGTAGTCGTGCCAGTCGGCCACGTCGACGCCCTTGGGCAGGTACGACAGCGGGTCGTGCGCGGACGTCTGGTCGGTGACGATGTCCACCTCGACGCCGCGGCGCAGCAGCTCCGGCAGCACCTCGGCGGCGTTGCCGACGACACCCACCGACAGCGGCCGCTTCTCCCGCCTCGCTTTGGTGACACGGGAAATCGCGTCGTCGAGGTCGTCGGCGACCTCGTCCAGGTAGCGCGTCTCGACGCGGCGGTGCGCGCGCTGCGGGTCGCACTCGATGACCAGCGCGACGCCGTCGTTCATGGTCACGGCGAGGGGCTGCGCGCCACCCATGCCGCCGAGGCCGGCGGTCACGGTGAGCGTGCCCTTCAGGGACCCGCCGAACTTCTTCTTCGCGACGGCGGCGAACGTCTCGTAGGTGCCCTGGAGGATGCCCTGGGTGCCGATGTAGATCCACGAGCCGGCCGTCATCTGGCCGTACATCGTGAGGCCCTGCTGTTCGAGGCGGCGGAACTCGGGCCAGGTGGCCCAGTCGCCGACGAGGTTCGAGTTCGCGATGAGCACGCGCGGCGCCCACTCGTGCGTGCGGAACACGCCGACCGGCTTGCCGGACTGCACCAGGAGCGTCTCGTCGACGTCCAAAGTGGTCAGTTCGCGGGTGATCGCGTCGAAGCTGGCCCAGTTGCGGGCGGCCTTGCCGGTGCCGCCGTAGACGACCAGGTCCTCGGGCCGCTCGGCGACGTCGGGGTCGAGGTTGTTGTGGAACATCCGCAGCGCGGCTTCGGTCTGCCACGACTTCGCGGTCAGCTGGGTGCCGCGGGCGGCACGGACGACACGGGACATGCTCAGACCTCCAGACGAGCGGCGTCGAGGACGGCGCCGGAGCGGACGAGTTCTTCGGCGGCCGCGATCTCGGGCGCCAGGTGCCGGTCGGGGCCGGGGCCCTCGACCTTGGTGCGGAGCAGGTCCCGGACGCGGCCGGTGACCGGCGACGGCTCGAGCGGCGCCCGGAAGTCGAGCGCCCGGGCGGCCGTCAGCAGCTCGATGGCGAGCACGGTCGTCAGGCCGTCGACGGCCTTGCGCAGCTTCCGCGCGGCCGACCAGCCCATGGAGACGTGGTCCTCCTGCATGGCACTGCTCGGGATCGAGTCGACCGACGCCGGGACGGCGAGCCGCTTGAGCTCGCTGACGATCGCGGCCTGCGTGTACTGGGCGATCATGTGCCCGGAGTCGACGCCGGGGTCGTACGCGAGGAACGGCGGCAGGCCGTGCGAGCGGGCCTTGTCGAGCATCCGGTCGGTGCGGCGCTCGGCGATGCTGGCCAGGTCGGCGATGGGGATGGCGAGGAAGTCCAGCACGTACGCGACGGGCGCGCCGTGGAAGTTGCCGTTGGACTCGACGCGGCCGTCGGCCAGCACGACGGGATTGTCCACAGCGGACGCCAGCTCCCGCTCGGCGACGAGCTCGGCGTGCGTGAGGCTGTCGCGCGCGGCGCCGTGGACCTGCGGGGCGCAGCGCAGCGAATAGGCGTCCTGGACGCGGTTGCAGTCCGGGCCGCGGTGGCTCTCGACGATCTTGGAGCCCTGCAGCGCCGTCCACATCCGCGCGGCGGATTTCGCCTGGCCGGGGTGCGGGCGCAGCGACTGCAGTTCGGCGGCGAACGCGCGGTCGGTGCCCAGCAGCGCCTCGACGCTCATCGCGGCGGTGAGGTCGGCGATGTCGAAGAGCCGGTGCAGGTCGGCGGCGGCGAGCAGGAGCATGCCGAGCATGCCGTCGGTGCCGTTGGTGAGGGCCAGGCCCTCCTTCTCGGCGAGCACGACCGGCTCGATCCCGGCGTGCTTGAGCGCTTCGCCGGCCGGCACGACCGCACCGCGGTACTCGACGTCACCCTCCCCCATCAGCGCCAGCGCGACGGCGGCCAAGGGCGCGAGGTCGCCGGAGCAGCCGAGGGAACCGTACTCGTGGACGATCGGCGTGATCCCGGCGTTGAGCAGGGCCGCAAGCGTTTGCGCGGTGCCCGGGCGGACGCCGGTGTAACCGCTGGCGAGGGTCCGCAGCCGCAGCAGCATCAGCCCGCGGACGACCTCGGTCTCGACGGCCGGCCCGGCGCCGGCGGCGTGCGAGCGGATCAGGCTGCGCTGCAGCGCGGTCCGGCTCTCGACGGGGATGTGGCGGGTGGCCAGCGCGCCGAAGCCGGTAGAGACGCCGTAGGTGGGCGTGACGGCGTGGGCGAGGCCCTCGATGTGCTGGCGGGTCGCGGCGAGGTTCTTCTCGGCCGCGTCCGTGAGCCCGACCGGCGCGTGGCCGCGGACGACGTCGACGACCTGGGCGGCGGTCATGGGTTCCGCACCCAGGAGCACTTTTTCCGGCATGGGCCCATTGGACAGCGTCTTTCCCGCTGGTGGGATGCCCCACGGAGTGGTTCCGTCTGGGATCCCAGACATCAGAGTTACGCTGGTCCCGAACGGGGAGGTGAGCGGTGGGCGAGAGCAGCGAGGTCCCGGCGCTGCGGCGCGGGCTGGCGGTGCTGCGGCTGCTGGCGACGCGCCCCGGCCCGGTCACGGCGTCGGCGATCGCCCGCGAGGCCGGCCTCCCCCGCTCGACGACCTACCACCTGCTCAACGAGCTGGAGACCGCCGGTTTTGTCGTGCACCTGCCCGCGGAACGCCGCTACGGCCTGGGCATCGCGGCGTTCGAGCTGGGCTCGGCGTACCTGCGCCACGACCCCCTGGAACGGCTGGCCGGGCCGTTGCTGCGCAAGCTCGTCGACCGCGCCGGGCACACCGCGCACCTCGGCGTCCTGCACGGCAACGAGTCGCTGTACCTGATCAAGGAGCGCCCGGCCCGGCCGGAGACGCTGGTGACGGAGGTCGGCGTCCGCCTGCCGGCCCAGCTGACGGCGTCCGGCCGCGCGATCCTCCGGCACCTGCCCGCCCCGCACGTCCGCGCACTGTTCCCGTCGGCCTCGACGTTCGTCCGCCGCACCGGCCGCGGCCCGGCCACCCTGGCCGACCTGCGCCGCACGCTCACCGCGGAACGCCGCCTGGGCTGGTCGATCGAAGACGGCCACGTCACGGCGGGTTTCGCCTCGGTGGCCAGCCCGGTCTTCGACCACGGCGCCCGCCCCCTGGCCGCGATCAGCGTGACGTTGCGCCACCACTGCACGACAGAGCCGTGCGAAGAGACGTGGCCGGAACTGGCGGCGGAGGTAGCGGCAACAGCAGCCGAACTGACCACCCGCATCGGCGGCCACCCGGGCTGACCTCCACCCGGCGGCGTCCCGGCTGGTGCGATCGGGGCAACTGTCACCGAACGCCTCGATTCCGCTCCGCTCGGTGATTACCGTGGTTGCGCAAGAGGACACCGGTCGTGGGGGCACGAGGGGAACCGGCGATGGACGACGGCGTGGCATCGTGGCAGCCGGGGCACCGATGGTGACCCGGGTGGGCTTCGGCGCGGTCCTGGCCGTCGCCGAGTTCCGGGCGATGTGGGCCGCCGAGCTGCTGTCCATCTGCGGCGACCAGCTCGCCCGCGTCGCACTCGCCGTCCTGGTGTTCCAGCGGACCGACTCGGCCGCGCTGACCGGCCTGACCTACGCGCTCACCTACGTCCCGTCGCTGCTCGGTGGCGTGCTGCTGGCCGGCGCGGGCGACCGGTGGCCGCGCCGGGACGTGATGATCGCGTCCGACCTGGCCCGGGCCGCGCTGGTCGCCGTCATCGCGATCCCCGGCGTCCCGCTGTGGGTGCTGTGCGTGCTGGTCGCGGTGATGACCGCGCTCGGCGGGCCGTTCAAGGCGGCGCAGCAGGCGCTGCTGCCCTCGGTCCTCGAAGGCGAGCGCTACCTCGTCGGGATGGCCCTGCGAAACGTGACGATCCAGGGCGCCCAGCTGGCCGGGTTCGCCGGCGGCGGGCTGCTGATCGCGGCCCTCGCCCCGACGGCCGCCCTGGCCCTGGACGCCGTGACCTTCCTGCTGTCGGCCGCGCTGCTGGCGTCCGGCGTGCGACGACGGCCGGCTGATCTGGCGCGATCCGGCGTTGCGGACGCTGGTCGCGCTCAACTGGCTGGCCGGCTTCTACATCGTCCCGGAGGCGCTGGCCGCGCCGTACGCGGCGGGTATCGGCGCGGGCGCGACGCTGGTCGGGCTGATCATGGCTGCGGACCCGGCGGGCAGCGTGCTCGGCGGGTTCGTCTTCGGCAAGTGGATCCCGGAAGCGACGCAGGTACGCGTGCTCGGCTGGCTGGGCGTCGCGGCCGGGCTGCCGCTGATCGTGTTCGTCGTCCGGCCGGGGCTCGTGCCGGCGGTGGTGCTGCTGGCCGCGTCCGGGCTACTGGCGACCGGCTACAACATCCAGGGCACGGTCTCGTTCATGCGGCGGGTGCCGGACGAGCACCGCGCGCAGTGCGCCGGCGTGAACTCCGCGGGCCTGATCACCGTGCAAGGGATGGGCGCGGCGGCCGCCGGTGTGCTGGCCGACGTGCTGAGCCCGGCGCACACCATCGCGGTGGCCGGCGCGGCGGGGGCCGCCGTGGCCGTGCCGATCGCGCGAGCGTGGCGCCGGGTCAGACTGCTGGACCCGAAGGGAGAGCGATGACATCAGTTGTCGCGACCGCACATGGCGCGCCTCCTTTCGCCGGCTCGACCCGTGCCGCCTGCGTCACCGGGCGGACACCATGAGTATGCGGAACGGCGATGGAGCATCGCGCGTTGTACCACGCTTTCGTGACGTCTTCGTCTCGCCACGGCGCTGGGCGCTGTGGCGGCAAGGCCCGCGCGTGGTCACGTACTGCCTGGTCAGCGAGGTGCTGGCGGTGGTGCTGACGCTGAAGCCGTCGCCCATCGAAGTCGATCGCCGGACGCTGGCGATCCTCGGGGTCCTGCTGGCGCTCGGCGTCCTGCAGTCGGAGACGGGCCGCCGGGTCGAGCGCATCCGCCGCCGCGTCTCGGGCACGCCGCACATCAACATGACGTCGGTCTGGACGTTCGCCGGAGTGCTGCTGTTGCCGCCGCTGCTGCTCGCGGTGCTGGTCGGCGGCTTGTACCTGCACCTGGCGCTGCGCAGCTGGTACCGCCTGCAGCGCGTCCCGGCCTCCCGGACGATCAGCAACGCGGCGATCATCCTGCTGTCCTGCTACGCGGCCCAGGGTGTGCTCCGCCTGGCCGGCCTCGACGACGTCCGCTCGGCGATGAGCCACCCGTGGCCGGGCACCTTCGCGGTAGCAGGAGCCGGCGCGACGTTCTTCGTGGTCAACGCGCTGCTGGTGCTGCCCGCGCGCCGGGAGATCGGCCGGACCTCGGAGGCGCTGTTCGGCACGTGGGCCGACAACGGCCTGGAGGTGGCCACGCTGTGCCTGGGCGCGTTGAACGCGGTGGCGATCGCGATGCTGCCGGGCCTGGTGGTCCTGGTCCTGCCCCCGCTGCTGTTGCTGCACCGCACCGTCCTGGTGAGACAGCTGGAGGTGGCGGCCCACCGGGACGACAAGACGGGCCTGTACAACACGAGCGGCTGGCACGCCCAGGCCGAGCGCACGCTGGCCGGCGCGGCCCGCCAGCGTGGCACGTTCGGGCTGTTGATGCTGGACCTGGACCATTTCAAGCAGGTCAACGACACATACGGCCACCTGGCCGGTGACGCGGTGCTCAAAGCGGTGGCCGAGGCGATCATCGCGGCGGTCCGCGGCCGCGGCGACGCGGTGGGCCGCTTCGGCGGCGAGGAGTTCGTCGTGCTGCTGCCCGGGATAGCCCACCCGGACATCAGCGCGGTGGCCGAGCGAATCCGCCGCGCGATCAGCGCACTGACAGTCCCGGTGGGCAAGCTGCGGGTCACGGGCCTGTCGGTATCGATAGGCATAGCCGCGTACCCCACAGCGGGAACGGCGTTACAACGACTACTGGACGCCGCGGACACCGCTCTCTACCACGCGAAAGCCACGGGCAGGAACAAGGTGGTCCACGTAGCGGACCTGGTCTAGCGGGAAATTATGAGGCGCGGACGAATCGACGCCGCCCGGAAGAGGCATCAAGCCCCAACATGGCGAGCAGTTCGGCACACTCGGTGACGTCCGAGGAGTGCCCGGCAACGGTGATGACGGCTTTGTCGTTCTGCTCGGCAAGCCGTTCGGCTTCTTCAGCCCGGATAACACCCATCCGGCTGTCTTCGTCGTTGGCGGTGGAGCTGCCATTGGATCGGGCCCAGGTCATCTGGCACCTACTTCCGGCACGGGCATCCCCGGCCGAGACTCGACCGGAACCCACGACCATTCGTCGACCCACAGCATGACACCCCGAGTGAAATCACCCACAAGGAGGTCCCCCACAGCACCCACAGTGAACGCTCCAACACGACAACCTGAGCCCCGGTACACCCACAAGAACGGCCCCCCACACCCCCACCAGAACCAGCCGCAAACACCCACACACCCAGCGCAACCACCACACGCCCAGCACGCCAGAAAGCACAACGAGCAGCCAAGTCGACGAGACAAGACCGGCCGCCCAACACAACCGGCCGGGACACCCGCAAACCCAGCGAGGCCAGGCCGACGCTCCAAGACCCCTACCGCAGCCGACGGGTGCCCCAAGACCGCCAACGCGGCCGAACCGACGACATGTTCGAGACGACTACGAAGCCGAGGCGTCGGCCTAGCCGGCCAACCAGATCAGCCTCGACCTGCGGGTATTCATCTATCGACTGCCAACGGGCGTTCCAAGAATCCCAGCAGCTAAACAGATGTCCCAGACCTCCCAGCGAAGCCAGACGGGAGCACCAAGACTCCCAGCGAGACCAGACGGGAGCACCAAGACACCCAGCGAAACCAGACGGGAGATCCAAGACGCCCAGCACAGCCAGACGGAACGTCCAAGACTCCCGAGACCACCAGACAGCGCACCAACACACCCGACTGAGCCGCGGCGGCAGGGGCAAGGGGCGGAGCCCCTTGGCGGGGGTCTGGGGGTCCGACCCCCAGAGACAATGGACGAAACCGAAGAGAAGGCCCAAGCTCCGAAGGAGCGAGAGCCTTCTCGAAGGTGGAGCTTCTCCGGCGTTATTCGAACCGCCCTGACCTCCTGGGACCGCTGGTCAGCGTCTTGCGGCGGGTCATGGAACCCGCCGAAGACGGTCACGAGAAGGTCACGACGATCGAGGGCAGGACAGCCTCACCTGGCTACGTCCGCACCGCCTTGACCGACAACCAAGTCGGCGAGGTCGTCGCCGCCTACAGGTCTGGTGAGACAGCCAAGGAGCTTGCGAGGCGCTACGACGTGCACGTCAACACGATCAAGCGAGCACTACGGAGGCGCGGAGTGCGGAAGCTCGCACTTCACACCAGGGACTCGGACACGTTGGACTGAACCATACGATCGGCCGTATCGGCCACTTCCTAGTCTCACTAGTCTTACAGAGACAAGCACCGCGCCGGCAGCAACGGCGCGGTGCTTTACCCTTTCAGGCCCCTACAGGTTCTTCTGAAGCCAGTCGGTAGCTTCAGCGGACAGTCCGAAACTTGCCCACCCGTCACCCGTCACGTTCATAACGAGCACCTCGTCGTTCGCATCTACGAGACGCTTGATCTCATCCCGCAACTGAGCTGTGGACTTGGAAGTCCTGACCATCCACGTGGAGTCCAGGCAGTGCCACCAGGTGCCTTCAGCCTTGAGAAACTTGATCAGCTCCTCGTAGTTCTGGCCCGGGCGATTCAGGTCATAGGCCACCAACAGCGTATTCACTTGAGTTCTCCAGTCTGCCGAGACCGCGACTACTTGCGGTCTTTCGGCGGGTTCGGGTCGTTGCCCGGCGCGATCGTGTCGGAGTCCCGGATCTTCCCGTTGGCGCCGTGGATGCGGAGCTCGCCACCTCCAGCGTTGTGGACGACCTGTCGGCCGCGGTCGATCGCGTCAGCCTGGGTACCGTGGTGGCTGCTCGCTCGCGAGGCACCTGGCGCCTTCACGTCCCAGCCCCCGCGCTGCTTGTTCGGGACAACGTCCCGATCGTTCTCGCCCGTCAAGCTACACTCCTTATGCAGGTCCAAGCCACGCATGTTGACTCAGACAAACTGTCTGGGCATCTGCCCGTTGGCGATCAACCTACCTCGGGTCACACTGTCCGCGCAAGCCAGTACGGCGCGCCACTCCGCCAGACCTAGAGTTTGCAGGACAAACATGCCAGTATGTGCTACACAAGAAGGGAGGCAAGGCATGGAATGGTCAGAAGCCCAGACGAACGAGTTTTACTCCGTCGTGGGCAACAAGATTAAAGAGATCCGAACCCGCGCAAAGGTTACGCAAACCGATCTCGCGAAGGCGCTCGGGCTCACGAGATCGTCAGTCGCCAATATCGAAGCAGGGCGTCAGCGTCTCCAACTTCACGGGCTTGTACAGGCGGCAACCGTCTTAAGGGTGCCAATCGACCACCTTGTTTATACGCCTGACTTCGACCAGAACAGCCTTGTCGCGATCGCTGACATCGACAAGCAACCCGCCACGACCGCGGACTTCCTTAGCGCGGTCGTCCGACGCGCTGGAAGTGCATAACAGAGATGTATAGGCGCCCGCGTGCAGTTGTAGAAGCTGAGCGGTTTCTTGAGCAATATGGAACGACATCACCCCCCGTTCCCGTAGAGGAGATTGCCGCCTGGCTGGGAATCCAAGTCGTGCGTGCACCCTCCAGCGGCTCCGAGTCAGCCTTCCTTGTAAGAGACGGAAGGAGGACGATCATTGGAGTCAACAGTCGTCAAACTCGCCGAAGGCAACGGTTTTCAATCGCGCATGAACTTGGGCATTGGCAGTTACACGACGGTCGCCCGCTGATTGTGGATCACACGATCAGGATTAACAAGCGGGATGACCTCTCCAGCGCCGCGACTGACATCGAGGAGATTGAGGCAAACTCCTTCGCAGCCGGCCTACTCATGCCTAAGAACTGGGTCCAAGCGTCAGCAGACCGCGAACAACTGCTCGGCGTTGTTGATCGCGACCAATTGACCCTAAGTCTTGCAAAAGAGTTTGATGTGAGCACCGAAGCCATACGCTTCAGGTTGATCAACCTGGGTATCTTTAGCGGCTAAGCTTTAAGGTCTCTCATATGAGCACCCGCCAGGTAACCTAGCTATCTACCAGGGACCATCACTCGCGGATGGCAGCCTTCCTGGTAGGCAGCACCAACTTAGACGCAAGGAAATTACATGGGTAGTTTTCTGATAGGGCTAATGTTGCAGTAGCCTCGGCGCTTGTTGCGTTGGTAGCACTCTGGCGCCTGTCACCAGGCCCACGTGCCTGCCGTGTGAGTAGTTGAAGCAGCTCGCCATACAATACCGACCGATCAGCCGCGCCACGTGATAATCGAGCGCAGCTGAGTTACGAGCACGACAAGGTGTCATGCACGGGAAGATCAGAGCGAGCGAAGGCGGGGACCATGACGAGAGATCCGAAGCTTGACGTAAACGTCAAGCAGTGGCAAGTGCCCGACAGCGTGATCAGCTTAATTCCGCATTCACGACTGATGAGCGACAACATTCTCTTGTTGCCAACGAAAGTGGAAGCTAATAACGTAGCCCTATATCTCGACCAAGACGCAGGGTTTGTCAAGTCTGTCCGCGCAGAGGGCGTCAACCTCTCAATGGCGACAGATAAAGACAAAAACCGGTACCTGAGCGAATACAGCGCAGGTGAAGTAATCGCTCAAATCCTACTTGGCGTAGTTGGCAACCTTTCTACCGACTACCTCAAGATGACCGTGATTGCCACGCGCGTGCGCATAGTATCAGTATTGGCGGGCTTTCCCCTAAACCGCAGCAAGGACAGAGTTCGGATCTCAATCGCCGAACTGAAAGTAACCGAGACAACCCGAGAAGCAAGTGGCGTCACACTAGAAATACCAGTCGGATATTTCACCGAAGGTGATGATACCGTTGCTAATATTCTCGCGCAAGCACTGGGCAAACCAGGCCAGTCGGTTGGGTCAAACCAGGTGATTGACGATCAAGGGGAAACAGCATGAGATTCTCTGCAAGAATACTAACCACCGGCGTGCCATTCCCACCCGCCGGTGGCGAGCTAAGGCGTTTGTTTCTAGCCCAAGAGGGGAGTCTCGCACTCAAAAGGGCCCGAAGACTCTACGGACAGTCGCTTCGAGTGATCACCACGCGTGCACCTCGGGGCCTTCTTAGTCTTCCCTCCAGGTACATTGAATTCGCCTCGTCAGGCGGCGATATTCAAACAAGAACAGATCGACTGCAAACTAGCTACCAGCGTTTTCGAGATACAGTCTCTGTCGAGGATAGCGATCGAGATTTGGCGGAACAACTCGCACGACAAGCCTTAGAAGTGTCCGTTAATGCAGTCAATCTCCTCGAAGATGATTCCCTCTGTCGCGTCGCACATGATCTGCTTCATGAGATTGGGGCGTATGTCGGCGGAATGTTCGGGTGCCAACTTGAGGCTGACGAGGAAGGCGCATATTGGGATAAATGCACAGTGAGCCTTGCACATCGCCGCTTCGGCTTCTCGGTTGGAATGAGTCACGACGTTCTATGCTCCATATGCCATGAGGACATTGACGAATGCGAGCATTTACTCGGCAGAACCTATACAGTTATAGCCGCAAAAAACGCCGAGAACAAATGTACTGCTTGCGGAAGCACTGAATGCCTGCACGAACCAGGCAGTGCCGTGGCCACTTACGCGCAACCGGTTCTATCTGAACCCACACTAAGAGAGGTGACGATCACGCCACGTCCCAGGGATCCGCTCGCACGTCTTGAAGCAGTCGAGATCGCAACTGACCTCCTTATAGAAAAGCTGGGTCGGAATCCCAAGGGGAAGGTTCTTCAGTGCATGAAGTGCCTAGAACCCTGTAGCGGTTTCACCGAAGCATCATTGGATGATGTCGAGTGAACAGCGGCAGCGGAGCCCTGAGAAGCAATTTTCAGGCTAAAACTCCTCATCGACCCGGCACCGCAGCCGGCTTGCCCCACTCCGGTTTCCATGAAGCTTTCTCGCAGCGTATATCAGTCGGCTTAGAGTAGCCGGTGTCAATGCGGAACGAGGTGTAGAAGCAGTACGTTTGCCCTGGCCACAGTGCACTTACGCGAAAATGCACTTTTGCAGGCTGAGCATCATCACGCGTTGCGAAGTGGTACCAATTCCAGCATTGTCCAGGAGCAGCGGCCGGCTGCCGGTGATCGATGTAGTCATCCCCGCTCTCATTCGTGCCATACACTCCCTCTATCGCGATGGCAGCTTGCGTTAGCGGGGTCGGATTAACCCAGCTGACCGTTAAGTCAACCCTTCCCGCCAGCTCTTGACTCGACGTAAAGGCGGAGCCCGCGACGGGCGGCGCCGCAAGTTGAGACTGATGTATGAGTAGTTCGTGAGCCTCGTCAAAGAGGCGAGGGCATTCGACAAGCGCGACATTTTGCTCGCCAGTCGAAGGTTCGTCCTTCAAGACCGTGAGCACGGCAACAACCGATAATGTAACGCATATCAGTACGATCAAGACCTTGTTAGTCAGCTTGGCCGGCTTCGCGAGCCAGTTGATAAAGCCGCCGAGGATAAACCCTAAGATCACAATAATGAGGTCAAGCCTGGTGGCGCCGGTCATCACGCGAGTATGCCACACGACAATCACTACTGGGTAGAAGCTAAGACCGCCGGGAGCCGTAGCACCCGGCGGGTGCGCTCAGCCTTCCCGATCCTTGCCCTTCGCGATCGCCAACCGTGCAAGTGCAACGGCGCACGTAAGGAGCAATACCCAGAAAGAAATGATCAGGAAAACCAGACTCTCATCAACCGGTTTGTCGGCCAGCTTGAGTGCCATCACCAGGCAACCAGCCGAAACGAAAATCGCAAGTAACACGGGCCAGTCTCGTAAACGCACGACGTTCTCCTCTACCGGAGAAACCTAGGCCGTAGGCATCGGGTTCACCCTGTCACAGGAGAACGGCTTGCATTCATATGATTATCTTTACATACTTTTTGACATAGAGTCAATAACTTAAAGGCTGGAGAAGTCGGTTTTGGCGGACTCAAACCCATGTTGCCCAGGCACCACAACGAAGGTGCGAGCAAGCAGTGCGCGAACGCCACGCTGACGACGTATAGCGCGAGCCAGACACGTCCAACCAATCATTCAATCGCCGTTTCCGCACGTCAGAGCAGTAATCACCAACCCCCTCGCCGTCTCTGTTGACGGACGCACCACCCTGCGTCACGATGGACGAGCAGTTTTCTCGAACTTCGAGCTAGGAGGCCCTGTGCGCGCCGAGTTTCTTGGCAAAGACCCCGAGTCCACCGAGGGTGCATCCCCCACGCTGTTCGCCACCGACCGGACTGACCGGGTGACCTACATCGCCCAGGGCTGGAAGGTGACCGACCCGCAGGTGCTCGCGGATGTCGGCCCCGTGCCCGACCACGAGACCCTGATCGAGATTCCCGAAGAGGTCCTGAAGTTCTACGCTCGCCGCTACGCGCAGGAGAAGGGATCGGACAACTGACCTTCATCGAGCCGGGCCCGGAGTTCGCCAAGCTCTTCGAGACCTTCGAGCACACGGCCTACCGGCTGGAGACGCGCGATCAGTACAACATCCCTCGTGAGGCTGAGCCGCTCCGGAAGTTCCTCACCGGAGAGCCGGACGTGTCGTACCACGAGAGCTGGTCGAACATGGTTCGTCAAGCAACGGCCGAAGGGCGCCAGTTCTCCCGTGTGCGGGTGGTGAGCTTCCCGCTTACCGACTACACCCGCTTCGCCATGTGGGTCGCCGGCTACACCCGCGAAGCGGGTGACGACATCCGCTACATCACCCGCGAGCAGGCAGCCAGCCTGCCGGATTACGACTACTGGCTGTTCGACTCCCGCAAGCTGCTCAAGATGCGCTTCACCGACGACGACCAGTTCCTCGGCGGGGAGGTCATCGAAGACCCTGCCGAGATCGTCCAGCACAACTACTGGCGTGATGCCGCTCAGCACCACGCCATCGACCGAGATGAGTTTGTCGCCAAGCATGAGCAACGGGACGACCGGCGTTGACGAAGCACGCAACGCGCTGGGCAAACGACTCCGCGAGCTTCGGATAGCCGCCAAGCTATCCGGTAAAGAGCTCGCGGAGTCTTTGTCATGGGTAGGCTCCAAAATCTCGAAGATCGAGAACGGCAAGCAGTCGCCGACCGATGACGACATCAGGGACTGGACGAGAGCCACAAAATCAGAAGATCAGACTTCAAGCCTTCTCGCCGCTCTCCATAACCTTGAGCTTCAACACGCCGAGTGGCAGCGAGTACTTAAGGCAGGCATGAAGTCCCACCAGCTCACGCTGTCGCAGCTGGACGAAAGGACCAAGTTCTACCGCGGATTCGAGAACACGGTCATTCCCGGACTTACCCAGACGCCCGAGTATGCCCGTGCTCGCTTCGCTCAGGTTGTCATGGTGCACAGGGTGCCTAACGACATTAACGAAGCGGTGAAGGTGCGGATGCAGCGCCAGGAGATGCTGTATCGGCCCGAAAAGCGCTTCCACTTCGTCATCACTGAAGCCGCACTGCGCTACCGGCTGGTCTCGCGGGACATCATGATTGGCCAGCTTGACCGGCTGATGGCCATGACCTCGATGCGTAACGTCAAGCTCGGGATCATCGACTTCAAGACCCAGTACGTCACCGATCCCCGACACGGCTTCTGGGTCTACGACGACCACCTTGTGCAGTTCGAGTCGTACTCGGCGGAGATCAACCTTCGCCAGCCGCAGGAGATCGAGCTGTACTCGGGCATCTTCGAGCACTTGGCAGCCGTCGCCAGCTACGGCAGCGAGGCACGGGCGATCATCAGCCGCGTCATGCACGAACTGGCCGGCGAGGCCGAAGACGCTGGCTCCTAATTTCCGCAGGTCGGACCAGGCAAATTTTTCGAGAAAAACCGAGCAAATTTCTGGCGGCACTGTATCGGCCTGCTTACTCTCCAGAAGCGTCCACCCCGCTGACCTCGGAGAAGAGCCGCCTGATGATCCCGGTACCCCTGCTGACCAAGGACCAAATCACCCGCCTGCCTGAGCGTGCCCGAGAGGTGGTCGAGTACCGCAAGAGCGGTCTGAGCTTGAACCACATCCAGGGCTGTTCGCTCGGGTGTGCCTACTGCATCCGGCACACGTACGGGTTGTGGGACGAGAACCAACCCGTTGCCCTCATGTCCGACGCCCAGGCCGTCGAAGAGCTGGTCAACCACCGCTACTTCCAGCCGCACGTCACGCCGATCCAGGTGTTCAACCGGGCTACCGAGCCCTTCTTGCCGAAGGTGCGGCCACACACCTTCACTGTGCTCGAGGAGCTGGACGCCCGCGAGCTGACCAACCACGTCCTCGTCATCACCCGGCACCAGCTCAAGCCGTACGACATCGACCGGCTGAACCAGCTCCGGCACCTCAAGGTGACGCTGCTGTTCACGTACTCCGGGATCGACAATCAGAAGATCGAGCCGTATCCGTCGCACGTGGCGGCCGACTCGCTGAAGCTCATGAGCGCGCCGTTCCTCAGAAAGTACCGGACAGTCCTCTACTGGCGTCCGCTCGTTCCGGGTCTGAACGACACGGACGAGCACCTGGCCGCTGCCCACGAGTTGAGCAAGCACGCCGACGCCACCGTCTTTACCGGCTTGTTCTACCGGGGCGAGATTGCCGACTACTACAAGGCCAACGGCATCCCCGAGCCTTACGAGGACACCGCCAGGCGGAAGATCGTGCCCGAGACGCTTGAACAGCGCGTGCTTGACACCTTCTCGAACTCGACTGCCCTGTTCCGCAAGACATCCTGTGCCGTCTCGTACGCGCACAACCTGCCGGACTACAACGGCCACTACGGCATCCGGGAACTCTGCGACATCTGCCCGCTGAGTCAGCTTGAACTCTGCGCCAACGCTCACCAGGTGCCGACCGCTGAAGACGTACACCAAGTGGCCCGCGTGTTGCCCGAAGCCGACAAGATTCAGGTCGTAGACATCAGCGAACGGGCGGCCATCGTGCGCGGCCTGGACGTCGAGCAGCCTCGGTATTTCCTTCAGCACGCGCTCGGCTTCCAGGTGCACGACCAACGCCACCCGCACCACGCGAACCGTCATGGACGCGCGGACATCGGATGGAAGGAAGCGACAGCATGACTCACTGGACTTCTCTGAACTACGTCGTCGTGGACGTCGAGGGCAACGGCCAACAGCCGCCCGACCTCGTGGAACTGGCCGCGGTGCCGATCGTGGACGGGGTCATCGGAGAGCCGAAGAGCTGGCTGGTCAAGCCGGACCTGCCGATCACACATTTCGCCAAGAGGATTCACGGAATCACCAACGAGCAGGTGGCCGACTCCCCAGTGTTCGCCTACATCGAAGCGGACGTACTGAAGGCGTTGGACGCCTCGGCACTCATCGCGCACAACGCACACGTCGATGTCGGCGTTCTTCAGCGCAAGCTCGGTGACTGGGAGTGCCCCGAGGTGTTCGACACGCTCAAGCTCGCCCGGCGCCTGCTGCCCGGAAGGAAGACGTACAAGCTCGGATCGCTCGTCGAGGAGTTCGAGCTTGATCACGGCCTCGACGGTGAAGACCGGCCGCACCGCGCTACGTACGACGCCATCGTGACAGCACGGCTGTTCGTTCATCTCGCAGGCCGGCGGAGCCTCGAAGAACTCAGGGATCAGCCGACAGGGGGTGATCGTGATGACGAACCAGCTCTTTTCTAGCTCGAACCGCATCGGCTTCGGCTCCATGCAGCTCACCGGCCCTGGCCATTGGGCCGCACCGGATAACCCGGAACAGGCCATGCAGGTACTCCGGGATGCGGTCGACGCGGGCGTGACGCACATCGACACCGCCGACGCCTACGGCCCGTTCACTGCGGAGAAGTACATCCGCAAGGCGTTGCATCCCTACCCCGAGGGCTTGGTCATCGCCACCAAGGGCGGTCTCACCCGCCAAGGTCCCGACCGGTGGGCACCGTGCGGGCGGCCGGAGTACCTGCGCCAGTGCGTTGAGATGAGTCTCAGGCGGCTTCAGGTCGAACGGATCGACCTGTACTACCTCCACCGCATCGACCCCACCGTTCCCTTGGAAGACCAGCTCGGCGTGCTGCGGGATATGCAGACTGAAGGAAAGATCCACCACATCGGATTGTCCAAGGTGGACCTTGGCCAGATCCGCAAGGCCAGCGAACTGGTCGACGTCACGGCGGTGCAGAACAAGCACAACGTGTCGAACCGGGTGTTCGAAGAGGTTCTTCACTACTGCGAAAACGCCAGCATCGTCTTTGTGCCGTACGCCCCGCTGGCATCAGGTCGGCTGGCAGAGCCTCAAGGCGTGCTTCACGAGCTGGCTTACCCAGTACAGCGTGACACCCGCCCAGCTCGCACTGGCGTGGCTGTTGCACCGGTCCCCGATGATGTTGCCGATCCCCGGAACCAGTTGCAGCGCACGTCTCAACGAGAACCTGGCGGCCCATCAGATCAACCTCACCCGCGAAGCTATGGCCGCTATCGAACTAGCGGCCACCAAGACCGTGCAGCCAGAAGTCGCGAAGGGGCGATGATGAACCTCCGGCCCTCTTCTGACCATCAACGCGGCTTGTTCGTTAGTGTCGACGGACCAGGCGGCGCGGGCAAGACCACGATCGTTCGGCATCTGGCTCAGCTGCTGCTTGCCGAGGGCTACCAGGTTCACGTGACTGCCGAGCCGTCGAGTGGATCTATCGGGAAGCTGGCGTCCGAGTTGACGCCGACCGTCACCGGTCACGCGCTCGCCTGCTTGTACGCGGCCGACCGCTACCACCACGTTGAAACGGAGATCAGGCCGCTCCTGAAGACAGGCCACCTCGTCATCTCGGACCGCTATGTGGCCTCCGGTTTGGTCGTCCAGCGCTTCGACGGTGTTGACCCCGTGTTCTTGTGGCAGCTCAACGAGGAAGCCGAACGGCCGGACCTCGCCGTAATCCTCGAAGCCGACCCGGAAGTGATCGCTGAGCGGCTGGAGGCACGCGGGCCGCACAACCGCTTCCAGCACACACCCGGCAGCAGCCACACCGAAGCCGTCTTCTACCGGCAGGCAACAGAAACGTTGGAAGAAGCTGGCTTCGCCGTGGTCACCGTGGACTGTTCCAGTCGTCCACCTGAGCAGTCCGCGGCGATCATCGCTGGAGAGCTGATGGCGTTGCTCACCCCCAGCGAACCGGTGAGCTGATGAACCAGCCGATCAACAACGAGAATGCCCTTCGTCGCTACCCGGAGCTTCAGCAGCTCGTCACCGTTCGCGAAGCCGGATGGGTCTTCCGCCCGATCCAGGACGACGGCGGTGAGCTGCAAGGCATAGCCGGAAGCTTCAGTCGCGACCAGTACACCGACGCCATCTTCATCTTCGACCGCACCAACGTCAGCGCGGTGCGCGTCCTCGATGACACCTACGGCGACGGGTGCGTCTGGTCGAAGGAAGGTTCCGACCTTCAGGAGGTTGTGTACGAGCTGCTTGGGCTGCCCGAGCCAGGTGAGCCGGGAGCGCCATACCTCGTCAAGCGTTCAAGTCTGCTGTGGACGCCGTGATGACCGCCATCGTTCAGACCAGCGGCGAGCTGCCCATTGAAGCCGAGGTCCCCAGGATGCGTGAACGGCCTCGGTTCTCGGCCGCGCTCGACTTGGTAGCGCTTCCTACGGCCGTCACGGTAGCTCGCATGTTCGTCTCGGATGCATTGCGTCGTTGGGGTGCGATGTTCATCGAGCCAGACATGGAAGAGGTGGCCGCCGAGCTGGTCGCTCTCTCCGTGGCCGCCACCGGGCCAGCCGAAGGAGCGAGCTGGACGGACATCATCGAACTCAACCCGATCACCCTGCGCCTGCTCGGCTACCAGCGACACATCGTCTCAAGGCCAAGCTCGCGGTGATCGAACGTGAGCGTGCAGAGATACAGAGCCAACTGGCCGATACGACCAGCAAGCTCGACACCGGCCGCCAGTTCTTCATGGCTGCGCTCGATCTCCTCGCCGACCCACAAGGCTTCTACCAGCGCGGCGGCAGCACCGTGAAGCGGGCGATCACGAAGGTCATCTTCAGCAAGCTTCATGTCGATGCTGAGGTCATCCAGGGGCACGACCTCACGGACGGCATCGCCGGACTGGTGGAGGCATGCACCCGATCGGGTGAACAGCGCGCGAGTGATGGAGATAACAAAACCGCCTCCACCCTCGATGAGGATGGAGGCGGTTTTGATCTTGCTACCGACGCGGACCTACTCTCCGTGGTCCTTTCGGACCACGGTTCAAGTAAGACCACGCTGGTGGAGGTGCCGGGAATTGAACCCGGGTCCTCTGGCGTATCGACAGGACTTCTCCGTGCGCAGTCCGCTTCGTCTCTACTCGGCCCCTTCAATCACGCGAACAAGCTGAAGTGACGGGCCCAGCCACTGTTTGCTTCACGGCAGGTCCCCGTGGCCGGGACTGCCGCTCAGCCTCCTAGCTGATGCCGGTACCCGGGTCGGAGGCACACCCGGGCCGACAGAGACGCACTCGCTCAGGCGGCGAGGGCGTACTCGCGCTGATTGGAATCGGCGCTTATTCGATTGCGATGACGCTTACGGTGGTCTCTCGCCTGCACCGGCACGCTTCTCCTGGCTCAACGTCCAAAGTCGAAACCGTTCACCCCCTTGGTGGGACACAACCCGTACAGCATAACGCGTGGCGCCAGTCCATTAGTCCAGGGCGGCGGTAGGGCCAGCCCTACCGGCGGGATGCCCGCGCGCACCATGTCGGCCGGCGGTCCGGCGAACGATGCTTGGGGGCATCGTGGGACTGAAGGGAGCCAGGTCATGGCTAGCGAGAGGCGGGATCCGCCGTTCGGCGGTTCGGTGGTTTTCCTGCTGATGAACCTGCCGTTGGGGGTGGCGGCGTTCACGGTCTTGACGTCGTTGACGGCGGCCGGGCTGGGGACGGTCGTGGTGTGGGTGGGGGTGCCGCTGCTGGCGTTGCTGGTGCTGGGGGTGCGGGGCGCGGCGCGGATGGAGCGGGCGCGGGTCTACGCGTTGCTGGACCGGCACGTCGATCTGCCGTACCTGCCGTTGCCGGCGGGGAAGCAGAGCCTGCGCTGGAAGGCGCGGCTGAAGGATCTGTCGACGTGGCGGGACCTGCTGTACTTCTTCGTGTTGTTCCCACTCGGGCTGATCGAGTTCACGCTGGTGACGGCGTTCTGGTCGACGAGCCTGGCGCTGGCGGGGCTGCCGGTCTACTTCCGGTGGCTGCCGGGTGGCGCGTACTACTTCCCGTCGGACGACCTGCGGTGGCTGACCGTGGACTCGACGGTGGAGGCGCTACCGTGGGCGGCGCTGGGGGTGCTGTTCATCGCGTTGTCCGTGGCGCTGACGAAGGCGCTGGCGGGGACGCACGCCCGGCTCGCGAACGCGCTGCTCGGCCCGACCGTGGCCCAGCGCCGTCGGATGGAGCGCTGGTGGGAAGAAGCCGAAGAGAAGCACCTGGTGGCGGGATGACGCCGGAGCAACGCCAGCTCGAGCACCCGCGGCCGCACCCGGCTCGCACGATCGGGTACATGCTCCTGAGCTTCGTCTTCCGGCTCCTGCAGTTCGTGCTGATCGTCACGGGGATCTCGGTGGGGGTCGGCACGGCGGTGGTGTGGGTCGGGTTCCCGATCCTGCTGGCGACGACGAGCTTCATCCGCTGGTCGGCGGATCGGGAGCGCGGCTGGGCCGGGCGGATGCTGCGGGTGCCGTTGCCGCCGGTGGAGCGGCGGGCCTACGACGGCGAGCCGGTGCTGCGGCGGTGGCTGATCCGGCTGAGCGACCCGACGACGTGGCGGGACCTGGCGTACCTGATGGCGGCGTTCCCGCTGGCGTGCGTGGAGTTCGCGATCGCGATCGCGTCGATCGTGCTGCTGCCGATGGCGATCTGGGTGACGCCGTGGCTGGGCTGGCTGCACGGGGAGCTGGCGATCGCGTTGCTGGGCCCGAACCGCACGAAGCGGCTGGAGCAGAAGGCCGAGCGGCTGCAGGCGTCGCGGGCCCGGGGGGTCGACGCCGCCGAGGCGGAACGCCGGCGCATCGAGCGTGACCTGCACGACGGCGCGCAGCAGCGGCTGGTGGCCGTCGCGATGAGCCTGGGCCGCGCGAAGTCGAAGTTCGACCACGATCCCGAGGGCGTGCGGGAGCTGATCGACGAGGCGCACGCGGACGCGAAGCTCGCGGTGTCGGAGCTGCGGGACCTGGCCCGCGGGATCTACCCGGCGGTGCTGGGCGACCGCGGCCTGGACGCGGCGCTGTCGGCGCAGGCGGCGAAGTCGCCGATCCCGGTGGACGTCACGGTGAACGTGGAGCCGCGGCCGCCGGCGGCGGTGGAGACGACGGCGTACTTCATCGTCGGCGAGACGCTGACGAACATCGCGAAGCACTCCGGCGCGAAGGAGGCCGAGGTGAAGGTGTGGCGCGACGACGCGCACGTCGTCGTCGAGATCACCGACAACGGCCACGGCGGCGCCGAGATGCGGCCCGGCGGCGGGCTGGCCGGTCTGGCCGACCGCGCCGCGACGATCGACGGCGTGATCACCGTCGTCAGCCCGGTCGGCGGACCGACCGTGATCCGGGCTGACCTCCCCTGTGAATGGTGAATAGGCTGGGCCCCGATCATCGGAGAACCTGGGGGCCGGATGCGGGTAGTGATCGCCGAGGACGCCGTGCTGCTGCGGGCCGGGGTCACCCGCCTGCTCGCCGACGAGGGCATCGAAACGGTGGCGGCCGTCGACAACGGCGACGAGCTGCTGGGCGCGGTCCTGGAACACCGTCCTGACCTGGCGATAGTCGACGTCCGGATGCCCCCGACGTTCACCGACGAAGGCCTGCGCGCCGCCCTCGCGGCCCGCAAGGAGGTGCCGGGCCTCCCGGTACTGGTGCTCTCGCAGTACGTCGAGGAGTCGTACGCGGTCGAGCTGCTCTCGGGTGGCGCCGGCGGCGTCGGCTACCTGCTGAAGGAGCGCGTGGCGGACGTCGCGGACTTCCTGGACGCGGTCCGCCGGGTGGCGAACGGCGGCACGGCGATCGACCCGGACGTCATCGCCCAGCTGATGGCCCGCGGCCGCCGCAACCCGCTGGACGCCCTGACCGCACGCGAGTCCGAGGTGCTCGGCCTGATGGCCCAGGGCCTGTCGAACACGGCGATCGCGAACTCGCTCGTGGTGTCGCACGGCGCGGTGGAGAAGCACATCGGCAACATCTTCTCGAAACTCGGCTTGGAGGCGAGCGCGGAGGAGCACCGTCGCGTTCGTGCTGTCCTCACCTATCTCGGCCGTTGAGTGGACGTTCAGTGACCAAAAGTCCCGTAAGGTGGACGCTGGGTCACCCGTTCTGACGGCGGCGTCCTCGAGTCCCCTCACCTACCATGAGCGGACCCGCCGACGAGAGGAGTGCGCGGATGTCCGACGAAACCCGCTGCGTCCGCTTCTTCGGCGGTCCGCTCGACGGCCGGGTCCAGGAGCTCGGGGAAACCGAGCCCGTGCCCGGCGCCGTCATCAAGCACATCCACCTCCACGACGGCCCGAAGATCGAGACGCGCTACGAGCTCGGCCTCACCGAGGACGGCTGGGAGTACCGGGTCGCCGCGTCGTCGCGCAGTGAGGCCGAACCCGACGGCATCCGGGAGTCCTGAGCCGTCCGGCGGTAGGGACAACCCCCGCTCCGGCTGGGGGTGAACAGGACCCCGAAGAGGGCGGTCAGCACCGCTGTTCCAGCAGGTCGAAGCGGCCAAGCTCTACTGCATGCAGACAAGCCAGGGGGTCGCACGAGGCGGCCGGGACAGGTTTCTCGACGTCGTCCGGGCGGGGGCCATCCTCGCCGTCATCGCCCAGCACTGGGTCATGCCGGTGCTCTCCTACTCCGGCGGGCAGCTCGCCACCGGAAACGCGCTGGCGACGCCGGGCTGGTGGGCAATTACTTGGTTTTCGCAGGTGATGCCGCTGGTCTTCTTCGCCGGGGGCGCCGCCAACCTCATCTCGCTGCGCCGCGCGGATTCCCCGCGCCAGTGGCTCGCCGCGCGGATCCGGCGCCTGATGGTGCCGGTGCTGCCGCTGCTGGCCGTCTGGCTGGTCGTGCCGGACTTCCTGCGCGGCCTGGGCATCCCGCCGCAACCGTTGCAGGTCGCCAGCGCGATCGCCGCGCAGCTGCTGTGGTTCCTCGCGGTGTACGTCCTGGTCGTGCTGCTCACGCCGGTGATGGTCGCCGCGCACCGCCGCTGGGGCCTCAAGGTGCCGCTGGTGATGGCGGTGGCGGGCGTGCTCGTCGACGTCGCGCGCTTCAACGACCTCGGCTACCTCGGTTACGCCAACGCGATCTTCGTCTGGGTCGCGGTGCACCAGCTCGGCTTCCACTACGTCGAAGGCCGGCTCGGTTCGCTGACCCGCCGCGGCGCGCTGACGCTGTCCGCGGCCGGCTTCGGCGTCACCGCGCTGATGGTCGCGTTCGGCCCGTACCCGGCCAGCATGATCGGCATGCCGGGTGCGCCGGTGTCGAACATGAGCCCGCCGACCGTGCTGCTCGCGTTCCTCGCCGTCGGCCAGATCGGCCTGTTGCTCGCCTTCCGCCCGCAGCTCAACGCGCTCGCCGAGCGACCGGGCGTCGGCTCCGCGCTCAGCTGGCTCGGCGCGCGGTTCATGACCGTCTACCTGTGGCACATGCCGGCGCTGATCGTGGTGGCGGGCGTGACGGTGTACGGCCTCGGTTACGAGACTCCCGCGCCGGGCACGGTGCTCTGGCTGGTCATGGCGCCCGCGTGGTTCGCGGTGTGCGGCCTGGTGCTGCTGGGCCTGCTGCGGCTGTTCGCCCACTTCGAGACCCAGCGCGACACGGTCGCGGTGACGGCGAAGCTGCCGCAGCTGATCGTGGCCGGGCTGATGGTGTCGGGTGGCCTGCTAGGCCTCGCCGCCCACGGTTTCGCACCGCTGTCGGACGGCATCGTGCACGGCCCGGTGCCGTGGGTGCTGCTCGCGACGGCCGGCTTTCTCTTGGCGGGCAAGCACATCCCGGCGACGGAACTGGGCACCCGCCTGCTGGGCCGCGCGGTGGCCGTCAGCGAACAGGCGACCATCAGGCGCTGAGGCCAAAGCCGTGAAGGCCTCCTTACCGGCTCTTATGGCCGGGAAGGAGGCCTTCACGGCTTTCAGGCGTTGAGCAGGCGCAGCGGGGTGTCGTGGAGGACGGCCCGCAGGAACGGCTCCCCCAGGCGATCGTCGGCCGCCCAGCCGGCGATCGCCTGCAGCTGTGTCGCGTAGGAGTACGGGATGTTCGGGAAGTCGGTACCCAGCACCACGCGGTCGGCGACGTCCGCCAGCCGCGACGTCCAGTCCGCCGGCAGCGGCGACATCGCCTGGGCGAACGGCACGCCGACCATCGTGGTGTCGAGGTGCACCCGCGGGTACTTGGCGAGCAGCTCGAACGCGGCGCCGAACTCCGGCATCGCCGCGTGCGCGAGCACCGCCGTCAGCCGCGGGTGCCGCGCCAGCACCTCTTCGAAGACCTGCAACCCGGTGAAGTCGCCCCGCAACGGACCGTGTCCACAGTGGACGACCACCGGCACGCCCGCGTCGGCCAGCGCGCCCCACACCGGCGTCAGGTGCTCGTCACGCGGGTCGTACGCGCCGACCTGGACGTGCGCCTTGAACACCTGCGCACCCGCCCGCAGCGCACCGTCCACAGCGGACCCCGCGCCCGGCTCCGGGTAGAACGTGCCGGTCGGTACCGCGTCCGGGACGCGCGACGCGAACTCGAGCGCCCACTCCGTCAGCCACTGCGCCATCCCCGGCTTGTGCGGGTAGACCAGCGGCGCGAACCGCTGGACCCCCAGCGTCTTCAGGGTGGCGATCCGGTCCTGCTCGTCGGTGCGGTAGTGCACCGGCCACTCGGTGCCGTAGTGCGTCGTGGCCCGGTCGAAGTACGCCCAGACCTTGTCCATCACCGGTTTCGGCAGGAAGTGGACGTGCAGGTCGACCAGGCCCGGCAGGCCGAGCGACGCCGTCCAGCGCGCGACGTCGGCGTCGTCGGCGGGCCCGGCCGTCACTCCGTGAACCGGCCCTTCAGCGCGCGGCCCATGGCCTTGCTGATGTCCCGCTCCGCGTCGCGCTTGGCGAGTGTTTGCCGCTTGTCGTAGGCCTTCTTGCCCTTCGCGAGGGCGATCTCGACCTTGACCTTGCCATCCTTGAAGTACATCGACAGCGGCACCAGCGAGAGCCCGCTCTCCTTGGTCTTGCCGATGAGCTTCTCGATCTCGCGGCGGTGCAGCAGCAGCTTCCGGGTGCGTCGCGGCGTGTGGTTGGTCCACGTGCCCTGCGTGTACTCCGGGATGTGCACGTTGCGCAGCCAGACCTCGCCGTCGTCGACGGTCGCGAACGCGTCGGCCAGCGACGCCTTGCCCTCGCGCAGGCTCTTGACCTCGGTGCCGACGAGCACGAGACCGCACTCGTAGGTGTCGAGGATGGAGTAATCGTGCCGAGCCTTGCGGTTCGACACGATCACCTTCTGGCCAAGTTCCTTGGGCATACGACCACTCTACGTGATGACCTGGGCAACAAGCAGCTGCCTTTTCGGACGGACGCGCTAGTGCCGGACGTACAGGCGCAGCGTCACGTAACCGGTGAGGGCGGAGATCAGCACGGACACCCCGAGCAGGATCGGCGCGACCGGGAACAGCAGTTCCAGCATGGTGATCTTCGGGAACACGTCGCCGGTGAACACCGAGTCCAGGAAGCCGGCCTTGGTGATGATCAGCATGATGATCCCGAGGATCGCGCCGACCGCGCCGGCGACCACCGCCTCCAGGAGGAACGGCAGCTGCGTGTACCACCGCGTCGCGCCGACGAGCCGCATGATGCCGACCTCCGTGCGCCGCGTGAACGCGGACACCTGGATCGTGTTGGCGATCAGCAGCAGGGCGGCGATGGCCATGATGAGCGCCGCGCCGAAGGCCATGTTCCGGACACCGTTGAAGGCGTTGAACACGCGGTCGAGGAACTTCTTCTGGTCGTCGACCTTCCGCACGCCCGGCTTGGTGCTGTAGGCCTGCACGATCGACTCGCTGCGGTCCGGGTCCTTCAGCTTCACGTGCAGTGACGCGGGCAGCGACTCGGGGCCGGTGAGGGCGACCAGCTCGGGCTGGCTCTCGAAGATCTTCTTGAACCGGTCGAAGGCCTGGTCGCGGTTCTCGAACACGACCGACTCGACGCCGTCGTTGCCCTGCAGGTCCGAGCGCAGCGACTCGCACAGCGACTGGGTGCAGTTCTTGTCGTTCGCGCTGATGTCGTCGGTGAGGTAGACCGAAACCTCGACGTCGGCGAGGAAGTTGGACTTCATCTTGTCGATCGTCCGCACGGCCAGCAGGCCGCCGCCGAGCATGGCGAGCGACACGGCCGTGGTCAGCATCATCGCGATGGTCATCGTGATGTTCCGGCGCAGGCCGGTGATTACCTCACTGAAGACGAAACTGGCGCGCATGTCGGGTGCAGGTCCTTGGGGTCGGGGGCGTGCGGGGGTGGGCGGTCAGCGGCCGATGCCGTAGACGCCGCGGGCGTCGTCGCGGACCACCCGGCCGAGCTGCAGCTCGACGACGCGGCGCCGCATGGAGTCGACGATGCCGTGGTCGTGGGTCGCCATCAGGACGGTCGTGCCGGTGCGGTTGATCCGCTCCAGCAGCAGCATGATGTCCTGACTGGTGTCGGGGTCCAGGTTCCCGGTCGGCTCGTCGGCGAGCAGCACCAGCGGCCGGTTCACGAACGCGCGAGCGATCGCCACGCGCTGTTGCTCACCACCGGAAAGCTCGTTGGGCAGCCGGTCCGCCTTGCCGTCGAGGCCGACGAGCTCCAGCACCTCGGGGACGACCTTCTTGATGGTCGGGCCGGGCTTGCCGATGACCTCGAGGGCGAACGCGACGTTCTCGGCGACGGTCTTGTTGGCCAGCAGGCGGAAGTCCTGGAACACGCAGCCGATGGTCTGCCGCAGGCGGGGAACCCGGCGGCGGGCCAGCTTGGCGACGTCGAAGTTGGACACCACCACGCGACCCTTGCTCGGCGTCTCTTCGCGCAGCAGCAACCGGAGGAAGGTCGACTTCCCCGATCCCGAGGGACCGATCAGGAAGACGAACTCACCCTTTTCGATGTCGACGGACACCCGCTCGAGCGCGGGCCGCGTCGAGGTCTTGTAGACCTTGGAAACCTCTTCGAGCCGGATCACGATTCGGCATACTACCCACCGGTCTCGTGAAGCCCCGGTTGCCCGGGCCACCCGGGTGGAGCAAGGGGCGTTTGCGCACTGTGCGTAGTGGGGTCGTACCCCACGCCCCACGCCGGGGGCTCCGCCACCCGGACCCCCGGAAAGCCCCTGTGAGCGGTCACGCGAACACCCCTTGCACCGTTAAACGGCCGCGGACTGCTTCCGCCAGCGGATGCCGGCGTCGAGGAAACCGTCGATCTCGCCGTCGAGCACCGCGGACGGGTTGCCGACCTCGAACTCGGTCCGCAGGTCCTTGACCATCTGGTACGGGTGCAGCACGTAGGAGCGCATCTGGTTGCCCCAGCTGGAGCCGCCGTCCTTGAGCGCGTCCATCTCGGCGCGCTCTTCTTCCTTCTTGCGCAGCATCAGCCGGGCCTGGAGGACCTTGAGCGCGGCGGCCTTGTTCTGCAGCTGCGACTTCTCGTTCTGGCAGGAGACGACGATGCCGGTCGGCAGGTGCGTGATGCGCACCGCGGAGTCGGTCGTGTTGACGCTCTGGCCGCCGGGGCCGGACGAGCGGTAGACGTCGACGCGGATGTCCTTCTCCGCGATGTCGACGTGGTCGACCTCTTCGACCTCGGGCAGCACCTCGACGTGCGCGAACGACGTCTGGCGGCGGCCCTGGTTGTCGAACGGCGAGATCCGGACGAGCCGGTGGGTGCCCTGCTCGACCGAGAGGGTGCCGTAGACGTAGGGGGCGGTCACGGTGAACGTCGCCGACTTGATGCCCGCCTCTTCGGCGTAGGAGATGTCGTAGACGTTGGTCGGGTAGCCGTGGCGCTCGGCCCAGCGCATGTACATCCGGAGCAGCATCTCGGCGAAGTCCGCGGCGTCGACGCCGCCGGCCTCGGACCGGATGGTGACGACGGCGTTGCGGTCGTCGTACTCGCCGGAGAGCAGGGTGCGGACCTCGAGGCCGTCGATGGCCTTGCCCAGCTCGGTCAGCTCGCCCTCGGCCTCGCCCATGCTGCCGGCGTCGCCCTCGTCGCCGGCGAGCTCGTACAGCACGCCCAGGTCGTCGAGCCGCTGGCGCAGGTCGTTGACCCGCCGCAGCTCGCTCTGCCGGTGGGAGAGCTGGCTGGTCACCTTCTGCGCCGCTTCGGGGTCGTCCCAGAGGTTGGGGCTCGAAGCCTGCTGCTCCAGGTCGGCCACCTGCGCGCGCAACGCGTCGAGGTCCATCACCGACTCGATCTGCGTCAGCTTGCCGGTCAGGTCCTTCAATGCCGCGTCGAACTCATCACTCACGTTTGTCGAGGTTACGGCAAAACCCACGACCGGTCGCGAGCACCGGTCGTGGGCGGGGTCGACCTCAGGCCGACGGGATGGCGTCGAGCAGCTTCAGGGCGGCCTTGGCCTGAGCCTGAGCGAACTCGGCGACGGCCTTTTCGTAGGGCCCTTCGGCCGACTTCGTGGCCGTCTTCGCGTCGTCGAGCTGCTGGCCGTAGCTGGTGCGCGCCGACTCGAGCAGCGACCCGCGCTGCTTGGCCGTCAGCGAACCGGCGTGCACGAGCCGCAGGATCAGCGGGCTGCGCAGGTGGTCGGGACCGGCCTCGGACGTCAGCCAGGTCTTGAAGGCCTTCTTGCCGGCGGCGGTGATCAGGTACTGCTGACTGGAGCGCGGGCCCTGCTTGCCGAGCCGGACGAGACCTTCCTTGGACAGCGCCGGGAGCTCCCGGTACACCTGGCTGCGGGTGACGCTGAAGAAGGCACCGAAGCGCTCACCGGCGCCCGCGACGAGCTGCCCGCCGGTGGCGGGACCGTCGTGGAGCAGACCGAGCAGGGCGGCGGCTGTTGCATTCAATTCGGACACGTCCTCTACATTCCCACTTATCGTCGCCTGTGTCCACAGTGGTCAGCGGATCTGTCCATTGTGGCTAGTGAGATCCCCTCGTTCGGCCCAATCCGCTCTGGTCCACAGTGGACCCCGGACACGCAGCGCAACCACGGTGACCACGCATTGGTCCGACCAGCCGCATCCGGACGGTGGTGACAACCACCAGGCAGGTGAGTTCGCCGGGCGGCCGTCCCCGCTTGGCCCACAGTGGACACGCACCGCAACCATCGGGCACGAGAGCCCGGCTGACGGAATCCGTAGCGATTCGACAGTTTCACGGAAAAGTCGGCGGCGAAAGTCGTACGAACATGACAAAAAGAGGCGCGTTCCCGGTTTCCCGAGAACGCGCCTCCTGGTGGTAGCGGGGACAGGATTTGAACCTGCGACCTCTGGGTTATGAGCCCAGCGAGCTACCGAGCTGCTCCACCCCGCGCCGTTGTGGTACTTGAGAAAGATTACACGGCGCGTTCGAGGCGTTTACAGGGGGGTCCTAAAACTCGCTGACCAGGCGTTATGCCAGCCCGAGCCAGCCGCAGGCGCCGCCGAGGACGATCTCCAGGCCGTCCTCGAACCGCGCGTCGACGTCGGTGAGCACCGAGCCGCCGGGCGCGCCCCGGTAGCGCTCGTCCAGCTGCCCCGGCATCGGGTAGACGGCCTGCTCTTCGATGGTGAACCCGACGACGAAGCTGTAGACGGTGAAGAGCACCTGGTCCGCCCGCCGCGCGTCCAGCCCGGCGTCGATGCTCCGGCGGAACGCGTGCTCGCCGACCAGGCTCAGGTCGCCGAGGTAGGTCCCGGCGAAGACCTTCCCGCCGTCGCGGTAGGCCAGCATCATCCGGCGCGCCGCCCGGGCCCGGTAGGCGACGGTCTCCCACTCCCCCAGCGGCTCCGGCGGCTCCCGGTCGGCGTCGGCGTACATCTGCGTCGCCATCTCGTCGAGCAGCTCCTGCTTGTTCTTCAGGTGCCAGTAGAGCGCCGGCGCCTTGACGCCGAGCTCGGTGGCGATGAGCCGCAGCGTGAGGCCGTTCAGGCCGACCTCGTTGAGCAGCCTGAGCCCGGCACGGGCGATATCCCGCCTGGTCAGGGCCATGTCCACGATCTCCTCAGTGTCCGAACTTGACAGCTTAACGATGTTAAGGGCATCCTCGGGGCACGTCAATTTAACGTTGTTAAGGGGATCTCATGGACGAGCTGACGACAGCGGTGGTCGTCGCCGGGGCGGGACCGACCGGGCTGATGCTGGCGAACGAGCTGGCACTGGCCGGAGTGGACGTCGTGGTGCTGGAGCGCCTGGCGGAGCGGACAGGGTTGTCGAAGGCCCTGAACCTCCAGCCGCGCACCGCGGAGGTGCTGGACCTGCGCGGCCTGCTGGGCCGGGCGGAGCGGCGGTCGTTCGCGACGGTGGGCGAAGGCCACTTCGCGATGATCCCGGTGAGCTACGCCGGCTGGGACACGCGCCACCCGTACCAGCTGGGCATCCCCCAGGCCCAAGTGGAAGCCGCCCTGGAGGAGCGCTTGGCGGAGCAGGGCGTGAAGGTCCTCAGAGGCCAGGAGCTGAAGGAGTTCACCCAGGACGAAGAGGCCGTCACGGTCACCACCACGACGACCCGGATCCGGGCGTCCTACCTGGTGGGCTGCGACGGCGGCCGAAGCGCGGTCCGCAAAGCGCTGAACCTCCCGTTCGAAGGGATCGACGGCCGCGGCCACGGCGTGGTGGCGGACGTCCGGTTCGCGGCCACCCCGGCAGGAGCCCAGAGCGAGTGGCGTTCGATGCGCAACATCGTCACCACGGACGGCATCGGCAAGTACACGGGCCTGATCCCGCTGTCGGAACCGAACCTGTACCGCCTGGCCTACGGAGACCGCCTGAACCGCCCGGCGAACCTCCGAGCGGAGGTGACGGACGAAGAGGTCCGCGACGTGATCACCAAGACGTACGGCGCGGAGACGAAGGTCGAAGAGATCCGCTGGGCATCCCGCTTCGGAGACGACTCGAGACTGGCCGCAAAGTACCGGGTAGGCCGTGCACTCCTGGCAGGCGACGCAGCCCACACACACTTCCCAGCCGGAGGCCAGGGCCTCAACCTAGGCGTCCAAGACGCCATGAACCTGGGCTGGAAACTAGCAGCAACCCTGAAAGGCACCGGCCACAAAGACCTACTGGACACCTACGAACAAGAGCGCCGCCCAGTAGCAGAGGCGGTAGTACAAAACGTAGCGGCCCAGTCAGCCCTGATCCCCTCGACCCCAGAACTGTTGGCGCTACGAACAGTCTTCCGAGCAATGTCCGAACTCCCACAAGCCCAGCACTACTTGTCAGGCTTGGTATCAGGCCTGAGCATCACCTACAAGACGGACGAAAACGCCCACCCGGCAACAGGAACCCGCCTACCAGACTTCAAAACCAAGACGGGCAAAGCAAGCGACTGGTTCCACAAAGGAAAGTTCGTCCTACTGACAACAACCCCAACAGAAACCCCCCACCCAGAAATCAAGGTGGCCGCAGTGGACAAACTCCCCTGGCCAGACGTAACCAGGGCTCTGATCCGCCCAGACGGCTACGTAGCAAACACAACAGGAGAAACAGAAGCCTGGCTGAAGTAGGACCCGACCACCCGAAGGGGGGTCCAGGGGCGGCGAAGCCCCCCTGGCGGGGGTCTGGGGGTTCGACCCCCAGGGCAAAATGCGAAGGAGGCCCGGTCGACGTTCTCCGTCGACACAGGCCTCCTGCATCCGTAGCGGGGACAGGATTTGAACCTGCGACCTCTGGGTTATGAGCCCAGCGAGCTACCGAGCTGCTCCACCCCGCGTCGTGTTCCCTACTTTACGCCCTGGTTTCGAAGGGGCGCAAAGCAGGGTCACTTAGGACGTCGACCTCACCCGCCGGGCTGGCTGGTGGGTGTGGTGCTGGGTGTCCCGCTGGGTGTGGTGGCCGGTTGTGCCTTGGCCGACTGGTAGGCCTTCGCGGCCGCGTCGAGGGCGGCCAGTGCCGCGCCTTGGTCGGCGAAGTTGCCGGATTTCTGGGCGGCTTGGAGTTTGACGATGGCCGACTCGATGTCGGCGGCGGCCTTGTCGAGGGCCGCGTTGCCGCCGCCGGTGTTGGGCGGTGTGGTCGTCGGCGTGGTCGGCGTGGTCGTCGTCGGCTGGCCGGACTGGGGCGGTGTGGTGGTGGCCGCTCCGGTGCCGGCGCCGAAGACCTGGTCGAGGGCTTCCTGGAGGGTCGCGCCGTAACCGACCTTGGGACCGTAGGAGACGAGGACGCGGGCCAGCTGTGGATAGCTGTTCTGGTTGCGCTGCCGGATGTAGACGGGTTCGACGTAGAGGAACCCTTCGGCGACCGGGAGCGTGATCAGGTTGCCGTAGATCGGGATGACGTTGGGGTTGTTGAACAGGGTCCGGTCCTGCGCGACGCGTGGATCGCTCTGGAACCGGTTCTGGACCTGGACCGGACCGTCGACCTGGGTGGCGCCGGTGGCCGCGCTGGGTAGCTGGAGGACGCGGATCTTGCCGTAGTCGACCGGGTCGGAGGACACCGACATCCAGGACGCGAGGTACTGGCGTTGGAGGCCGGTGAGGGAGCTGGTCAGCTGGAAGGTCGGCTGGGTCTGGCCCGGGGTGTCCGCGAGGACGTAGTACCCGGGCTGGTTGGCGGCGCCGGCCGCGGCGGGGTTGGCGCCGCCTTCCGCGGTCGGGTCCTGCGGGACGCTCCAGAAGGCCTGCTGGGAGTAGAACTCCTGCGGGTTGCTCACGTGGTAGCGGGACAGGAGCTCGCGCTGGATCTTGAAGAGGTCTTCGGGGTAGCGGAAGTGGGCCCGCAGGTCCTCGGAGATCGCGGAGCTGGGCTTCACGAGTCCGGGGAAGACCTTCTCCCAGGCGTTGAGGACCGGTTCCTTGTCGTCGATCGAATACAGGTTCACGGTGCCGTTGAAGGCGTCGACCGTGGCCTTGACCGAGTTCCGGATGTAGTTGATGGAGCTGTTGCCCTGGCGGGCGACGCCGTTGAGGGAGTCGTTGGTGGCCGCGCCGAGCTGCGTCTGCTGCGAGTACGGGAAGTTGTTGATGGTGGTGTAGCCGTCGATGATCCACTGGATCTTGCCGTCGACGACCGCCGGGTACGGGTCGCCGTCGAGGGTCAGCCACGGCGCGACCTTGCTGACGCGGTCACGCGGGTCGCGGTTGTACATGATCTTCGAGTTGTCGCCGATGGCGTCGGAGAACAGGATGTTCCGTTCGCCGTACTCGGCGGCGAAGGCCAGGCGGTTGAACCAGTTGTCGATCGAGACGCCGCCGGTGCCCTTGTACGTGTAGCGGTCGGTGGCGGTGTCGTACTCGCCGGGCGCGTTGCCCGAGGTGCCGCCGACGATGGCGTAGTCGGAGTCCGCGGCGGACAGCTCGCCGTAGTAGATGCGGGGTTCCTTGACCTCGATGCCGGGGGCGCCCCCGTTGGCGCCGGCGCCGGTCGGGTTCTGGGTGTCGCTGGTGGTGGCGATCGGGTAGCCGCCGTCGGAGTTGGCGTCCTTGACCGCGCGGTCGATCGTGTTGGCCGGCGCGGCGACGAAGCCGTTGCCGTGGGTGTAGACGAGGTGCTTGTTGATCCAGCTGGTCTGGTTGCCGGTCAGGCCCTCGGTCTTGATCTCCTTGGCCGCCACGATGTAGTCCTGCGTGGTGCCGCCGACGGTGTAGCGGTCGATGTCGAGCTTGGCCGGGAAGCCGTAGAAGTTCTCGCGGCCGACGCGCTGGGTGAAGGTGTCGGAGAGGACGTTCGGGTCGAGCAGCCGGATGTTCGACATCGTCCCGGTGTCGGACTTGACCTCGCTCGCGGTCGCGTCGGACTTGCCCGAGTACTGCTGGTACTGGACGTCGGTCAGGCCGAACGCCTTGCGGGTGGCGTCCATGTTGCGCTGGATGGACGTCGCTTCCTTCTCGTTCGCGTTCGGCTTCACCGAGAACTGGTCGAGGATTGCCGGCCAGGCGACGCCGACCAGGATGCTCGACAGGATCAGCAGGACGAGGGCGATGGCCGGCAGCTGCAGGTTGCGCAGGAACGCGCCGGCGAAGAACGCGATCGCGCAGATCACCGAGATGCACAGCAGGATCAGCTTCGCGGGCAGGACCGCGTTCAGGTCGGTGTAGGTGGCGCCGATGAACAGCGGCGCGCCCCGGTCGGACAACAGCAGATTGTACCGGTCGACGAAGTACTCCGCGGCCTTCAGCAGCACGAAGAGGCCGACCGTGATGGCGAGCTGCGCACGGGTCGGGCCGGCGAGCTGGCCGCCCTTGCCGGCGAGGCGGATGCCACCGAAGACGTAGTGCGAGATCAGCGCGCCGAAGAAGGAGATAACGACGGTGATGAACAGCCAGCCGAGCAGCCAGTTGAAGAACGGCAGGTCGAAGGCGTAGAAGCCGATGTCGTTGCCGAACTCGGGGTCGGTCTGGCCGAACGAGGTGCCGTTGAGGAACAGCTGCACGACCTGCCAGTCGCTTTGGGCCGACAGCCCGGCGATGAGGCCGGTGAGCACCGGAATGCCGATGCCGAAGAGGCGGATCCGGGCGACGATCGCGGAGCGGTAGCGCGCCAGCGGGTCGTCGGCGCCGGAGATCGGCACGAACACCGGCCGGGTGCGGTAGGCGATCATCAGGCTGATCGCGAGGGCCCCGCCGACGAGCAACCCGACGGCGAAGAAGAGCACGACGCGAGTGACCACCTGGGTGGTGAACACCGACCGCGCGCCGACTTCGCCGAACCACAGCCAGTCGACGTACGTGTCCAGCAGGCGGGCCCCCAGCAGCAGCGCGAGCACGATCACCGCGGCGATGATGAGGAGGATCCGGCTGCGCCGGGACAGCTTCGGCAGGCTCACCGGGGGCCGAGTCGCCACGGCGCACGCTCCTGTCTTCGTGAATGCTTGTTACACGGAGACGCGTGCGCCTCCTGATGACCTAACTCTACGGATGCCGCAGGAAGTTCCCGGGACCCGCCCAAACCGGACTCGCGACCGCGTCGCGCGGGGGCGCCTGCCACCATGTGCGCATGAACGAACCGCACCCGGCCGTCCCCGGTGTCGCCGCACTCGCCCGTGAGATCGAGGAGTTCATGGCCGCGGCCGGCTGGGACCAGCCGCCCCAGCTGTTCGCGCTGGTGCCGACGGCGGCCCTGCTCGACGAGCAGCCGGAGCTGGCCGGGCAGCTGGACCGGGCCAACCCGCTGACGCCGGTGGCGCAGGAGGCCCTGCCCGAGGGCGACCTCGCCGAGGCGCTGGGCCGGATCGCCTGGCCCGATCTGGTCATCGGGTGCGCGCTGGCGCAGGAGATCATCGTGCTGCCGCCGGGCTCGGAGTCGGAGCTGCCCGACGTCGCCGAGGCGGACGCGGACAGCCTGCGCCGCGCCGCCGCCGACCACCCCCAGCGGACCGAAGCCCGGCTGGTGGCCGCGGTGCTGCGCGAGGGCGGGCGCTCGTGCGTCATGCGCCTGCGCGGGATCGGCACGGCCGAAGACGGCGACGAGTCCGTCGACGAGATCGTCGAAAGCCCGGACCTGGCCCCGAATCTGATCGAAGCGCTGAAGGCGACACTGATGCCCTGACGGCCGCTGGGTGCCCGGCCGCTCAGCACGACGCGGTCGGCCGTCCCGCCTTGAGGTTGGCCAGCTGGGCGAGCGCGTCGTCCAGTGTGGACACCTTGATGAGGTTGAGCCCGGACGGCGCGGTCGTCTTCGCCTCGGCGCAGTTGTGCTCGGGCACGAGGAAGTCGGTGGCCCCCGCCTCCCGGGCGCCGACGACCTTGAAGGAGATCCCGCCGATCGGGTCGACCTCACCCGTCTCGGTGATCTCGCCGGTGCCGGCGATGTGCCGCCCGGCCGCCAGGTCACCGGGCCGGAGCCGGTCGATGATCGCCAGGGTGAACATCAGCCCGGCCGACGGGCCGCCGACGTCCTGCAGCGAGATCGTCACGTTGAACGGCGCGTCGGCCCGGTCGACCGCGGTGAGGCCGATGAAGCCCTCCTTGCGGTCGGGGCGCGAGGCGAGGGTGAGCGGCACGGTCCGCTCCGGCTGGCCGTCGGACTGGAAGGTGATCTGGACGGTCTGGCCGGGCAGGGTGCCGGCCAGCGCGGCCCGCACGTCCGCGGCCTCGACGATCTTCTTGTTGTTGACGGTGATCAGCTTGTCGCCGGGGGCCAGCACGTGGTCCGCGGGGCTGCCGGAGACGATCTCCTTCGCCAGCACCTTGACCGGGTAGCCGAGCTTGCGCAGCGCTGCGACCTGGGCGTTGGTCTGCGAGTCCTGCAGCTGCTGGATGTTCTCCTGCTTGACCTGCTCGTTGGTCTCGCCCGGCTTGAAGTACTCCTCGCGCGGCGCCAGCGCGTACCGGCCGCTCGCCCAGAAGCCGAGGCCCTGGAACAGGGTCACGCCGTCGTGCAGGGAGACGGTCGTCATCCGCAGCTCGCCGGTGGTCTGGAAGGTGTCGTGACCGGCGACCTGGATGACCGGGTTGCCCGCCGCGTCGCGACCGAGCGTGTCGTAGGTCGGGCCCGGGCTGATCGCCACGAACGGCACCGGCACGACCGAACCGAGCACCACGAACACCAGGAACAGCGAGCCGCTGACCACGAGCGTCCAGCCCCGGCGGGTCATCCGCCGGGCCTCCCCGGTCCGCTCCGGCGGAGTTTCCGGCGGGGTGGGCGCGGGGGCGGTCTCGGTGCTCTCCTCGGAGGACTTGGTCACGCCCGACAGCGTACGGTGACCGTGTTCGCTTCTCGGTGAAGGCCACGCACATGGGTCCGGTTGACGCGCTCCGGGGCGCCCGACCCGCGTACGGTGGACCCATGAGCAAACCCCCGTTCGGCTTCGGACCTTCCGATCCCGACAAACGAGGTGAGAACGACCCCTCGGAGGGCGGGCAGCAGTCCGGCGCCGAGGCCTTCAACCAGCTCGGTCAGATGCTGAGCCAACTGGGCCAGATGCTCAGTCAGGCCGGTACTTCCAGCGGGCCGGTGAACTACGATCTCGCCAAGCAGATCGCCCTGCAGAACCTGGGCAGCGCCGGCAACACCGGCGAGAGCCGGCTCGGTTTCTCCGGCAGTGACGACTCGAACGCCGCCGTGCGTGACGCGGCCCACCTAGCCGAGATGTGGCTCGACCCGGTGACGTTCCTGCCCGCGGGCGCGACGTCGACGGTCGCCTGGTCGCCGCGCACCTGGGTGGAGAAGACGCTCCCCACGTGGCAGCGGCTCTGCGACCCGGTCGCCCAGCGGATCTCGGGCGCCTGGATGGAGGCGCTGCCCGAGGAGGCCAAGCAGGCCGCCGGCCCGTTGATGCAGATGATGGGGCAGATGGGCGGGATGGCCTTCGGCTCCCAGCTCGGCAACGCGCTGGCGCAGCTCGCCTCGGAGATGCTGACGTCGTCCGAGATCGGCCTCCCGCTGGCGCCCCCGGGGACATCGGCGCTGCTGCCGGCGAACATCGAGAAGTTCGCCGAGGGCCTGGAGCTGCCGAACAGCGAGATCCTCGTCTTCCTGGCCGCTCGCGAGGCGGCCCACCAGCGGCTCTTCACGCACGTGCCGTGGCTGCGCCAGCGGCTGCTGGCGACGGTCGAGGAGTTCGCCCACGGGATCTCGGTCGACACGTCGGCGCTGGAGTCCCTGGCCGGCCAGATCGACCCGTCGAACCCGGCGAGCATCGAAGAGGCCATGTCGTCCGGGCTGCTGGAGCCGCAGACGACGGAGGAGCAGAAGGGTGCGCTGAACCGCCTGGAGACGTTGCTCGCCCTGGTCGAGGGCTGGGTCGACGTGGTCGTGGCCGAGGCCGTCGATGATCGGCTGCCGGGCGCGGACGCCCTGCGCGAGACCCTGCGCCGCCGCCGCGCGACGGGTGGTCCGGCCGAGCAGACGTTTGCCACCCTGGTGGGCCTGGAGCTGCGCCCCCGCCGCATGCGAGCGGCGTCGACGCTGTGGAACATGGTGGGCGAGCAGCACGGCATCGAGAAGCGCGACGCCCTGTGGTCCCATCCGGACCTGATGCCGACGGCCGAGGACCTCGACGAGCCCCTGGACTTCTCGGCCCGAGTAGGCCAGAGCGGCACGGCGGACGACCTGGACCCGATGGCCGAGCTGGAGCGCACAGAGCGCGAAGAGCGCGAAAAGGCCGCGCCCCCGTCCACCGACACTGACACCCCAGACGACAAGAGCTGAGCTTCACTCACCAGACCGGGCGCCCCGCACCAGCGAGGCGCCCGGTTCTGCATCCAGCCCCACGTCCACCGCGTCGCCCCAATCACCCGTGTCGACTCCCCCATCACGCGAGTCGACCTCCCAGTCACGCGAGCCGACCCTCCAATCACGCGAGCCGACCTCCTAGGCACGCCGACCGACCGTCCGAGCAGGGAAACCACCCCTCCAAGCCTCGAGTTCGCCAACCCCGACCGCCGCCACGCCTCAACGCAACCGGGGTGACCCGCACCTGCGGATCACCCCGATTCCGTCCAAACCGTCACCCGGTCAGTCCTCGGTGGAGAGCCCCCACCCGGCGGCCGCCGACAGTCCTTCCAGGTACCCCATCGCGCGCTCCGCTTTCGGGTACCGCTGCACCAGCGCCCAGAACGCCGCGTCGTGCCCGGGCTCGCGCAGGTGCGCCAGCTCGTGCACCAGGACGTAGTCCAGGACCCACGGCGGAACCTTCCGCAGCCGGTCGCTGACCCGGATGGTCGCGTCGACCGGCGTGCAGGACGCCCACCGCGTGCGCATCGGCGGCACCCAGCGGACGCTCGCCGGCACCGCGGTGCCGCCCAGGTACTTGCCCGACAGCTGCGCGCAGCGCGCCAGCAGGGCTTCGTCCGACGCCTTCGGGGACGCCGGCCGACGTGGTTCCGAGCGCTGCAGCTTGCGCTCCATCTCGGCGACCCAGTGTTTCTCCTCCGCCCTCGTCATCCGCGCCGGGATGAGCACGACGAGCGTGTCGTCGTTCCAGTACGCGGTGACCGTCCGGTGCCGGCGCTGGCTGCGCCGCACTTCGACCTTGTGTTCGGGTGTGTCCGACGAGGGGTTCTCGTCCCCTCGGCTCCTCAGTGAGGGCATCCGTGCTTCGACCACTCGACAACGGTAAGGCCACCCACCGACAACTCCGAGCGCCTTAAGGTCACAGACCCGAGTTATCCACAACTACCTCCACTTGTGGACAACTCGGCCGTTCCGGGGCCTTCCGAGGTCCGGGGGTCGCCGGCGGATGCGATTCTGCGGACATGCTGCTCTCCCCCGCGGACATGCCACCGGTCCCGCTGCCCGCCTTCCCGGCCCTGCTCCCGGGCCTGACCGTGCTGGAACGCGGCCCGGACGAGATCCAGATCGGCCTCGACCCGCGCCACGGCGTGGCCATCGAAGGCCTGCCCCCGAACCTCGTCACGCGGTTGCGGTTGCTCGACGGCCAGGCGCCCGTCGAGCGGATCCTGCTCGCCGAGAGCGAACACCGTGATCAGCTGCGCACGCTCCTGCTCCAGCTGACCGCCCTCGGCCTGGTCACCGAGGCCGGCGCGCCCGACAGCGCCGTGCTCCGCGGCGAGATCGGCCTGTGGTCGCTGCGGGCCCGCCACCACCAGGCCGCGCTGGCCGACCGGCGGCGCGCGACGGCGATAGCGGTCCAGGGTGACGGCCGCGTGGCGGTCGCCGTGGCCGTCCTGCTGGCCAACGCCGGGATCGGGCACGTCGAACCGCGGCTGCCCGGCGCGGTGACCGAGCACGACCTAGGCTCCGGCTTCACCGAGGCGGACCTGGGCCGGCCGCGGCGCCACGCGCTCGCCGACCTGATCCGCCGGATCGACGCGCGGGTGCGCGTCACGCGGCTCCACGACCGCTACCCCGATCTGGTGCTGCTCACCGACGCCATCGTGCCCGCGCCCGAGGTCGTCGCCGAGCTGATGGACGACGGCGTCCCCCACCTGGCGGTCCGCGTCCGCGACGGGACCGGCATCGTCGGGCCGCTGGTGGTGCCGGGCCGGAGTTCGTGCCTGCGCTGCGCCGACCTGCACCGGACCGACCTCGACCCGTGCTGGCCGCGCGTCGCCGGCCAGCTCGCCGGGCGGCACCAGCGGCCGGACCTCGGCGCGGTCCAGGCGTGCGCGTCGCTGGCCGTCGCGCAGTCCATGCGGCTGCTCTCCCCCGCCGAGCTGGCACCGCCGTCGTGGAACGCGACCCTCGAGATCGACGCCTTCGACGGCCGCATCCGCCACCGCGGCTGGCCGCCGCACCCGAGGTGCGGGTGCGGTCCACCCGCGGCGCAACAGGAGACGTAGGCCACTAAGACGCCGCGAGCAGGCTGCGCGCGGACGCGTGCGCAAGGCAGAATCGACGAGGTGACCGACTTCCGCGACGCCGCCGATCGTGACACCGCGATGCCGAGCAAGGGTGCGGCCCGCACCGCCAAGCTCGCCAGCCTTCCGCTCGGGATGGCCGGACGGGCGGTCAGCGGCTGGGGCAAGCGGCTGGCCGGCCAGAGCGCGGAGCAGGTGAACGCGACGCTGTCGGCCAAGGCCGCCGAGCAGCTGTTCGAGGTGCTCGGCACGCTCAAGGGCGGGGCCATGAAGTTCGGCCAGGCGCTGAGCGTGTTCGAGGCGGCGGTGCCGGACGACATGGCGAAGCCCTACCGCGAGGCGCTGACGAAGCTGCAGGCCGCGGCGCCGCCGATGGCGGCCCGGCAGACCCACCGGGTCCTCGCCGAGCAGCTGGGCCGGACCTGGGCCGGCCGCTTCACCTCGTTCGACGACGAGCCGGCGGCGGCCGCGAGCATCGGCCAGGTGCACCGCGCGGTCTGGCACGACGGCCGCGAGGTCGCCGTCAAGGTCCAGTACCCGGGGGCCGACGAGGCGCTGCGCAGCGACCTGCGGCAGCTGCAGCGGTTCAGCAGGCTGTTCCAGGCGTTCGTGCCCGGCACCGAGGTCAAGCCGCTGCTGGCCGAGCTCGCCGCGCGGATGAACGAGGAGCTCGACTACCAGGCCGAGGCCCAGCACCAGCGGGCCTTCGCGAAGGCGTTCGACGGCGACCCCGGCATCCTGGTGCCGCGCGTCGTCGCCAGCGCGCCGAAGGTCGTCGTGACGGAGTGGGTCACCGGCACACCGCTGTCGAAGGTGATCGCCGACGGCGACCGCGCGACGCGGAACCTGGCCGGCCGGCTGCTGGCGGAGTTCCACTACTCCTCACCCGAGCGCGTCCACCTGCTGCACTCGGACCCGCACCCGGGCAACTTCATGATCACCCCGGACGACAGGCTGTGCGTCATCGACTTCGGCGGCGTCGCGCGGCTGCCCGAGGGCATCCCCCGTCACCTGGGCGAGATGACCCGGCTGGCCCTCGACGGCGAGTCCGCCGAGCTGATGCGCCTGCTGCGGGAGAACCGCTTCATCCGGCCGGACAGCGACCTGACCGCGGACGAGGTGCTCGGCTACCTGGCGCCGTTCACCGAGCCGCTGGCCGAGCCGACGTTCCACTTCACGCGCAAGTGGATGCAGCGGCAGGCGTGGCGGGTCGGCGACAGCCGCGGCAACGACTTCAAGGTCGGCCGCTCGCTCAACCTGCCGCCCGAGTACCTGATGATCCACCGGGTCACCGCGGGCTCGACGGGCATCCTCTGCCAGCTCGACGCGGAGATCCCGGCGCGGGGCATCGTGGAGCGCTGGCAGGCCGGTTTCGCCGGCTGAGTTGTCCACAGGCCGGGCCGCGAACGGGCGGATTCCGGCGAGTTGTCCACAGCTCGGGGAAACGGGGTTCCACCCGGTTGGCGGAGCGTTCATGCTCGATGCATGACCGCTACGCATCGCACCGACCCACTCGCCCTCGGTAACCCTGGCGCCGGCGAGGTGATGAACCTCGAACAGCTACGCAGGGCCGGGGTGTCCGATCGAAGAACCCGGCGGCTCTGCGGCCCCGGCGGGCCGTGGCGCCGCCTGCACCCCGGTGTCGTCCTGCTGCGCAACACCACGCCGACGCGGCAGCACCTGCTGCACGCCGCGATCGCGCGTTACGGGTCGAAGGTGGTGATCAGCGGCGCCGACGCCCTGCGAGCCCACGGCGTGAAGTGCCCGGCGACCGGCGAGATCGAGCTGCTGGTGCCCGACTACTGCCGGGTGATGGCGAAGGCGGGAATCCACGCGACCCGCACGTCCCGGCTGCCGGACCCGGTGCTGGTCGACGGCCTGCCGTTCGCCCCACCGGCCCGCGCGGCGCTCGACCTGGCGCGGGCGGAACCCGACCCGGCGCAGATCCGGCAGCTGCTGACGCTGCCGCTCTACTGGGGCCTGTGCGACCGCCAGCAGCTGCTGGCGGAGCTGGAGGCGGGCCCGCAGCGCGGCTCGTCGGCGGTCCGCAAGGTACTGCGCCGCCTGGACGAAGGCCCGATCCGCGCGCACGGCCTGGCGGCGCGAGTGCTGGACACGGCCCTGCTCCCACCGCCGAGCTGGGACGTCACGATCTGCGACCGCCGAGGCCGCCGCATAGGCGAGGCCGACGCGTGGTGGGACGAGATCGGTTTGGCCTGGCAGTACCGCTGCGGCCCCAGCTCCACGGGCGGCTTCACCCACCTGGCCTTGGCGGCTACGGGAATCATCCTGGTCCGCTGCACGGTCCGGCAGCTACGCCAGGTCCCCCGCGACGTGGCGAAGGAGCTGGTCCAGGCCTACGGCGAAGCATCGAGAACACCACGCCCGCGAGTGCAGGTATTGACCACACCGCTGACCGGAGACGCGGCATGAACCGGGCCAAGACATCCACGCCACTCGAGACACGCCCGCGAGCCCAGCACAACTCCAGCCTCGACCGACGACGCAGCACGGGGCCCGCCAGAGGCATCGACGCCATTCGGGAACACGGCCCTCGTCCCAGCCACCTGCCTGGCCCTTGTCGACGACACGGCACAAGCCGACCGAAGGCATCCGCACCAGGCGCCGAACCGGGGACGAGTCCGAATCCTGCTCAAGCCGTCGGTCGTCAGGTCGGCGGCACGGCGGCATGGCAGGGCGGACGGCGCAGCAGCGCGAGCAGCGCGGCGGCGCAAGCAGTACGGGCAGCGCGAGCGGCGCGGCAGCGAAGCCGAGGCCACGTCTGCCGACCTGCTCGTTGATGATCTTCGCCGGCCCGGCGAAGGCGCATGAACCCGCCCCGATAGCCGGCCCGCCCGTCAGCGCGACTCAGCCAGCCGCCGAGTCAGCCGCTGCTGAACCGCACCAACCCGACAGCCGATTCCCGCGGAGGAACCTCGTGATCACCAGTACTCGTCAGGCAGCTTGCCCTCGATGTCGCGCACGTGCTGCCGCGCGCAGTCCGGGCACAGCCACCGCAGCGTGCCGCGCTCACGGGTGGACACCCAGGCGAGCGCCGTAGCCGGGTCGTCGTCGGCACCGCGGGTGCGCCCGCAGCGTGTGCACGCGGCCGGTTCCGGCGCGCTCACCGGGACCGTCCACTGTGGATCGCCTTGGCGCCCAGCAGGTACAGGTCCGCACGGTGGCCGAGGAAGTCCGGACCGGCTGGGTCGGTGAGGGCGGCGATCGTCGCGCGGTCGTCGGCGTCGAGGCGGTCGCCCGCCGACCCGGCGAGCCAGCCGACGCGGTGCACCACGTACTCGCGCAACAGGTCCGAGCCGGGCATCGGGTGGTCGATGAGCGCGCCGAACGACTCGACGTCCTCGAGCCCGGCCTCGCGAAGCGCGCGCGGCCAGCCGTAGGGCATGGCGACGCTGCCCGCGATGCCGGCCCGCATCCCGGCGAACCACTCGGCCCGCGCGGCGAGCAGCCGATGCTCCAGCCCGGGCCGTCCGATTCCGAGATCCCAAGGGAGGCAACGCATTTCGAGCCCGCCTTCGGAGATGGCGAGCACCGCACCCGGCCGCAGCAACCCGGCGAGCGTCCGCAGCGCGGCCTGCTGATCGCCGACGTGGTGCACCACCCCGGACGCCCACACGAGGTCGGCGGCCGGCACCCGGTCGGCCAGCTGAGGGTCGGCGAGATCACCGTGTACGCCGACGACCTCGACGCTCTCACCGGCGACCGCGGCCACAGCCCGCTGCGCTTCGGCGAGCAACGCGGGTGTGGCGTCGAGCAGCACGACGGTGCCCCCATCACCAAGGGCCAGCTCACGCGCGAAGTGCACGCTCATCCCGCCGGCCCCACACCCGACATCAACTACGGTCGGCCGACCGGCCGCCCCGGAAAGGAGCCGCCGCGCGACGGGCGCGAGTGCCTCGGCATCGAGGGCGTCGGCCATGCGCAGCTGGGCGAGGCGGTCCGCCCAGTCGATGTCGTCGTGGGTGTGTCCGGGCATCACCCCATTCAACACCGCCACCCGGCAGAAAGGCGCGCTCGAACAACCAGACACCAACCAGACGAGGTGGGGTGGGGGCGGGGCGGCGGGGGCGGGGGCGGGGGGGCGGGGGCGGGCCCCAGGGGGATCGTGTCTCCCCACTGATCAGCGCCCGACCCCACTCTCACCGGCGACCACCGGCTCGCACCGGCGACCACCGGCTAGCGCAAGCCGTCGCCGGTGCGAGCGCGATGAGGGCGCGCCGCCGAAGGCCGGCCCCGCGGCGTCGACAACCAGAGCCAGCCGACACAACCACACGCAACCCCATTGACCTGCGCAAACCCAGGCAGGCCCCTGCCGCCGTGGGGCGGCAGGGGCCTGCTCTCAGCTCTGGTTCTCGTACCGCTCCGCGCGCTGGGCCGCCCATCGGGCTACTCGGCTCCACCGGCGGATGGCACGGGCGCTACCTCGGGCCCGCTGGGTGCGGATGCCCTCCTCCAGATCCCGTATTCGGGCCCTGGACAGTTCTTCGTAAAGCAACATCTCGCTGATCTCCTCGATCTCGGTCTTCGTCAACTGCAGGTGCACGCGTTTGCGCGCTTCGTGGTCCCTCGTGGTGATCGGTTCGACGCTCATGCGGCGGCGCTCCGGTGCTCGCCGCTCTTGGCGGCGACGGGCTCGACGGTGGCGTTCTTGCGCGGACGGCCACGGGGCCGCTTGCGCGCGATCACGACGCCGCGCTCGAAGATCTCGCCACCCCAGACGCCCCACGGCTCACGCCGCGCCAGTGCGCCGGCCAGGCAGGCCTCGCGAACCGGGCAGTCGGCGCAGGACGCCTTGGCGCGCTCGAGCTCGGCCGGGGACTCGGCGAACCAGAGGTCCGCGTCGCCCGAGCGGCAGGGCAGAGCCACGTCCGGGACGGTGACGGGGTCGAGCAGGTCGGCGAATATTGCCTCACCCGCGGTGTAGGCGATGGCCGAAGACATGGGGGTTCCTCCTGGTGTCGTACGGGTTTCGGTTTTGGGCGTGGAGCTGGGCAATGCTGTTCCTCTTGGGTTGTGCAGCCAAAACACGAAGGCCGCGGATCCGGGTTTTCCGGTTCCGCGGCCTTCGTGAGCCTCAGTGTCCTGACTGGGTCAGGAACTTCGCTCCCGTATCGACAACGGAACACGGAACTGCTTGATGGTCGGCAGATCGGCCTGCGGGTACGCGGCGAGAACGCCCTCGGTCCCGAAGACGACGACATCGCCGGTGGTCCAGCCCCGCATGACGCGACGCGTGCCACGGATCTCGTGCGCGCTCACGGGCAGACCGGTGCCCGGGCGCTGTGCAGCCGCGACTTCCGCGGCGCAGGACAGACGGGTGCCCGGGTTCGTGAGCGTCAGATTGATGGTCATTTCACCGGCACCTCCTTCGTCTGTACTCTGCACACGCGGCCGCGGAGCGGCACTTCACGTGGATCCCCAGCCGAGCCCTTCGGGCTCGGTACTGGCAGGTTATTGCCCCCCACCACACCGGGGCAACTTAATTACGGGGAAAATCCTCGAAGATACGAAGATCGCCCCTGAGCAGCGGGTTCGCCGCGTGGATCATGGTCCGGACGCGGTCAAGACCTCATCAGGACCGCCGTCAGGACCCCATCGACGCGCGGACGACGCCGAGGATCTCCGTGCCGAAGCGTTCGAGCTTGGTCGCGCCGATCCCGGAGATCGACACCAGTGCCGACTCGTCGACCGGGCGCTGCTCGGCGACGGCCATCAGCGTCGCGTCGGTGAACACGACGAACGGCGGCACCTTCAGTTCCCGGGCCCGGTCGGCGCGCCAGGACTTCAACCGCTCCAACAGGTTCTCGTCCACCGACGACGGGCAACGACCGCAGCGGCCGAGCTTGACGTCGAGGGTTTCCAGCAGCGGCCCGCCGCACACCCGGCAGCGCGTCTTCACCGGCGCGGCCTGCTTCTGCTGCGACCGCGCGGCCCGGGCCGCCGGGTGGTCCTCCGGGATCAGGCCGTAGAGGAACCGGCTGCGACGGCGGTTGCGGCGCGCGCCCGGCGTGCGGGCCAGTGCCCACGACAGCCACAGGTGCTCGCGGGCCCGCGTGACGCCGACGTAGAACAGCCGCCGCTCCTCCTCGATCGCCGCCTCGTCGTTGTCGGCGTGCAGGATCGGCACGGTGCCCTCGGCGAGGCCGACGAGGAACACCGCGTCCCATTCGAGGCCCTTCGCCGCGTGCAGCGACGCGAGCGTCACTCCCTCGACCGTCGGCGGGTGCTGCGCCGCCGCGCGCTGCTCCAGCTCGGCGTTGAAGCGCGGCAGGTCGGCGTCGGCGATCGTCGAGGCGAGCTCCTCGGCCAGCTCGACGATCGCCAGGAGCGCGTCCCACCGTTCCTTCGCGGCGCCACCGGCGGGCGGCGACTCGGTGAGGCCGACGCGGGAGAGCACCGAACGCACGGTCGTGACCAGGTCGGAGCTGCCGTCGCCGCTCGCGGTCCGCAGCGCGGACATCGCCTGCCGGACCTCGGGCCGGTTGAAGAACCGCTCGCCGCCGCGGACCAGGTACGGGATGCCGAACTCGGACAGCGCCGACTCGTAGGCCGCCGACTGGGCGTTCACCCGGTACAACACCGCGATCTCGCTCGCCGCGACGCCGCCGTCGAGCAGCTCGCGCACGCGCCGCGCGACGGCGCCGGCCTCTACCTGCTCGTCGTCGAACTCGGCGAAGCGCGGCTGCGGGCCGGACGGACGCTGGCCGATCAGCTTCAGCCGCGAGCCCGCCGGCCGGCCGCGGGCGGCGCCGATCACCTGGTTCGCCAGCGCGACGACCTCGGGCGTGGACCGGTAGTCGCGTTCGAGCCGGACGACCGTCGCCTCCGGGAAGCGCCGGGTGAACTCCAGCAGCGACCGCGGCGACGCGCCACCGAAGGAGTAGATGGTCTGGTTGGCGTCGCCGACCACCGTCAGGTCGTCACGGCCACCGAGCCACGCGTCGAGCAGGCGCTGCTGCAGCGGCGTGACGTCCTGGTACTCGTCGACGACGAAGCAGCGGTAGCGGTCACGGAACTCCTCGGCGACGACGCCGTGCTCCTCGAGCACCGCCGTCGTGTGCAGCAGCAGGTCGTCGAAGTCGAGCACCTGCGCGGCGTTCTTCAGCTCTTCGTAGTTGCGGTAGACCTCGGCGACCTGCGCGGCCGGGGCGGGGATGTCCCGCTGGGCGCGCGCGGTGACGGCCGGGTAGTCGTCCGGGCTGATCAGCGACGCCTTCGCCCACTCGATCTCGCTCGCCAGGTCGCGCAGGATCTCGATCTCGGTGCCGAGCTTGGCCCGGGTCGCGGCCTGGCCGACGTAGCGGAACTTGTTCTCGAGCAGGTCCCACGGCTGGCCGCCGACCACACGTGGCCAGAAGTAACGCAGCTGACGGCGGGCGGCGGCGTGGAACGTCAGCGCCTGCGCGGCGTCGACGCCGAGGCCGCGCAGCCGGGCGCGCATCTCCCCCGCGGCGCGCGTCGTGAACGTGACGGCGAGCACCTGACCAGCGGAAACGTGCCCGGACATGACCAGGTGGGCGATGCGGTGGGTGATCGTGCGGGTCTTGCCCGTACCGGCGCCGGCCAGGACACAGACCGGCCCCCTCGGGGCACTGGCGGCGGCGCGCTGCTCGGGGTCGAGGCCATCGAGCAGACGGGTGCGGCTCTTCGGGGAAAGTACGCCAGTCACGTCCCGCATCCTCGCAGAGGGGGACGGGGAATCCGGGCAGGGGCACGCGGCCGTATCCTGGTCAGATGGCGGGACAGCAGGACAAGGAAGCGGCCAAGCAGGCCAAGAAGGAGAAGCGCGCGGCGAGCAAGGCCCGGCGTGGCCAGCTCTTCGAAGCCTTCAAGATGCAGCGCAAGGAAGACCCTTGGCTCATCCCCTGGATGGTCGGCTCGATCGTCGTCGTCGCAGGTGTGGCCTTCGGGATCGGCTTCCTCTTCGACTCCCAGTGGGTGCTGCTCCCGCTGGGCATCATCCTCGGCGCGCTCCTCGCCATGATCATCTTCGGCCGGCGCGTCCAGAAGACGGTCTACTCGAAGGCCGACGGCCAGCCCGGCGCGGCGGCGTGGGCGCTCGAGAACCTCCGCGGCAAGTGGAAGGTGACGCCGACCGTCGCCGCGACGACCCAGCTCGACGCCGTGCACCGGGTGCTCGGCGGCCCGGGCGTGGTGCTCGTCGCCGAGGGTGCGCAGCACCGCGTGAAGACGCTGCTCGCCCAGGAGAAGAAGCGCGTCTCCCGGCTGATCGGCGACACCCCGATCTACGACGTCACGATCGGCCACGAAGAGGGCCAGATCCCGCTGAAGAAGCTCCAGGGCTTCCTCATGAAGCTGCCCCGCAACCTCAAGCCGGCCCAGGTCGACGCCCTCGAGGCGAAGCTGGCCGCGCTCGGCAACCGCGGCGCGGCGATGCCCAAGGGCCCGATGCCCGCCGGCGCGAAGATGCGCAACGTCCAGCGCACGATCCGCCGCCGCTGACCCGAGCCCGCGCAGACGACAAAAGGCCCCGTCCGGTGGACGGGGCCTTTCTCGTGCGGGGGTGCCGGGCAGCGGTTTCGGCGGCGGGTTTCGGATGGGACGCACCCAGGACCGCCGATGGTGCGGTGCCGACGCCGGTACCAAGGGACGCCCTCCGGGAGCGCTGCTCCGGCCAAGCTGGGCAGCCAGCCGATGTCGGGCCTACCGGGCCGAGGCTGCTGGCAGAGCAGGTCGACCAGGCGGCGTCCGCTGCGGCGGTCCGGCGCGGCGCGCGGTCAGCGCAGCCGGATGACGACGGTGCCCGTCAGCCGGTCCAGCCAGCTGCGGCCGTCGGCGTTGCGGACGGCGGCCGGGATGATCACGAACGTGAGGACCGCGCGGACCAGCGCCCGCAGCGGGCCGACCAGGGCGGCGCCGTCGAGGCGGGCCACCCGGATGCCCACCACGCCCATCCCGGGGGTGAACCCGAAGAAGCCGGCGGACACGACGGAGATGACCGCCCAGACTCCGCCGGACCACAGGTTGAAATTCTGCATGGCGACCGGGTCCGGCAGGTCGGGGTGCACGAAGATGGCCGTGACCAGGGCCGCGACCACGAGGTCGGCGAGCAGCCCGAGCAGCCGGGTCCCGCCGCTCGCCGCCGAGCCGACGCCGGATTCGGGCAGACCGAACTTCTCGCCCGGCCAGCGCGCGCCGTCCTGATCAGTACTCTGGCCACCGTCACCCGTGCCGGGCAGCCATTCTCCGGTCCATCTCGCCACCCGTCCAGGGTATGCCGGTGGCGCGGACCACATCCGACCTGGTCGGATACCCGGTATCCACCCACCCGTTAACACCGGCGAAACATACGGGTGACGGTCGGGCAACACCGCGCTTTTAGCGTGAGCCGAAGAGAGCACTGCCGCACGAGCTCGAACGAGAAGGAGTCACCGAGGGTGCCCACTACTCCAGACGACATTCAGCGCCTCATCACGGACGAGGACGTCGAAGTCATCGACGTCCGGTTCTGTGACCTGCCCGGCGTGATGCAGCACTTCACGGTCCCGGCGAAGGCCTTCACCGAAGAGGCCTACGAAGAGGGACTCGCGTTCGACGGCTCCTCGGTGCGCGGTTTCCAGTCGATCCACGAATCGGACATGCTGCTGCTGCCGGACCCCGAGACGGCGCGCATCGACCCGTTCCGCAAGGCGAAGACGCTCTCGCTGAACTTCTTCGTGCACGACCCGTTCACCCGTGAGGCGTACAGCCGCGACCCGCGCAACATCGCGCGCAAGGCCGAGCAGTACATCGCGGAGTACGGCGTCGCCGACAACGTGTACTTCGGCCCCGAAGCCGAGTTCTACATCTTCGACTCGGTCCGCTTCGACTCCGCCGAGCACGCCTCGTTCCACGAGATCGACTCCGTCGAGGGCTGGTGGAACACCGGTACCGAAGAGGTCGGTGGCAACCAGGGCTACAAGACGAAGTTCAAGGGCGGCTACTTCCCCGTCCCGCCGGTCGACCACTTCGCCGACCTGCGCGACGACATCGTCCGCGCGCTGCAGGGCTCCGGTTTCGAGATCGAGCGCGCGCACCACGAGGTGGGCACCGCCGGCCAGACCGAGATCAACTACAAGTACAACACGCTGCTGCACGCGGCGGACGACTTGCAGCTGTTCAAGTACATCGTGAAGAACACCGTGTTCGCCGCGGGCAAGACCGCGACGTTCATGCCGAAGCCGCTCGCCGGCGACAACGGCTCGGGCATGCACTGCCACCAGTCGCTGTGGAAGGACGGCACGCCGCTGTTCCACGACGAGTCCGGTTACGCGGGCCTGTCCGACACGGCGCGCCACTACATCGGCGGCCTGCTCAAGCACGCCCCGAGCCTGCTGGCCTTCACGAACCCGACGGTGAACTCCTACCACCGCCTGGTCCCGGGCTTCGAGGCCCCGGTTTCGCTGGTCTACTCGCAGCGCAACCGCTCGGCCTGCGTCCGCATCCCGATCACGGGCAACAACCCGAAGGCCAAGCGCGCCGAGTTCCGCTGCCCGGACTCCTCGGGCAACCCGTACCTGGCGTTCTCGGCGATGATGATGGCCGGGCTCGACGGCATCAAGAACAAGATCGAGCCGGCGGACCCGATCGACAAGGACCTCTACGAGCTCCCGCCGGAAGAGGCCAAGAACGTCAAGCTGGTCCCGGGCGATCTGGGCACGGTCCTCGACACGCTGGAAGCCGACCACGACTACCTGCTCGAGGGTGGCGTGTTCACGCCGGACGTGATCGAGACGTGGGTCTCGTACAAGCGCGAAAACGAGATCGACCCGCTGCGCCTGCGCCCGCACCCGTACGAGTTCGCCCTGTACTACGACGTGTGATCGGCGTGGGGCTTTGACCAGGCGTTTCACTGGTCAAAGCCCCGGCCAGGCCGTCACCAGGCCGTGAAGGTCAGCGGGTGACGGCGCAACAGACACGGGACGGCGGTCGAGTGGGCATCGGCTTGGCCCTGGGCGCGCTCGTGTCGACCAATCGAGAGCACGGCACCGAGCCGGTCTTGCCGGCGATGACCAGGGTCTTCGCCCAAGTTCGGCAATCCATACGTCGCATCGTCGGTCGCAACCGTGACGTCGACGTGCGCGTCGCGGCCGGAGCCGCCATGGCCGCAGGAGCGGTGCTCCACGCCGAAGGAGTCGTGTCGCGTGGACCCGCGCCAGCAGACCTATCCGTGGACGAGAAGCCATCGGCGACGCCGAGCATCAAATACGCGAGGTCGAGAACGCCAGCCGGGAGCTGGCCCGGTCCGTAGCCATCGGAACTGTCAGGCTCCAGATCGCCAGCCTGCTGTGCGTCGGCGTGGGGACAGTCACCTTGGCCATCCCGGGCTTCATAGCGTAACGGTCGGTGGCCGTGGCAGACCTCGACGTGTGATCCGCTGACGCGTCCCTTGGGCACGCCGGCGGCGAGGAGCGGAAACGCCCTCGCCGCCGGCGTTCTTGCGTCCGAGGCTACGAAGTCAGACGCCCTCAGCGGTCGACAGCAGCTTCAAGTCCGCGCCCGCCTCGGCGAAACGGCCTCGGGGGTCCGTCGCCAGCTTGCGGCGTTCCAGGTCCATCAAGCCCAGCGTGCACGTGATCTCCGCGGCCAGTGTGCCGTCGGCCTTGTAGATGTTCGAGTCCATCGAGAACGTCTTGCCGCTGCCGAACTTCGCGTCACACGTCACGTCGACCACGTCGCCCGCGCGGATCTCCCTGCGGAACACGATGTGGGACTCCAGGAGCACCGCCGCGAAGCCCTCGACGCCGTTGAGCGCGCCCGCCTGTTCCAGCAGCTCGAGCCGCGAAACCTCGCCGTACGAGTGGTAGACGGCGTGGTTGAGGTGGCCCAGGGTGTCCAGCTCGTAGTGGCGGACCTTGATCCGGGTCCGGAACGGCTCTCGATCGGTCACGCGCCCCACCTTAATCAGCCTCGTAGAACAGGTGCTCCACCACCGTGTGCGCGCGGCGCGTGATCCGGCGGTACGTGTCGAGGAACTCACCGGGGTCGTCCGCCGCGGTCTGGCCGAGCACCCGCGCCACCGCGACCAGGTCGCGGCCCGAGCTGGGGACCTCGTCGACGGCCTTGCCGCGCACCAGCATCCCGGCGTTGCGCACCCGCGTCGCCAGCAGCCACGCCTCGGTCAGCTCGGCCGCTTCGGACTGCTCGGCCAGGCCCGCGCCGGGGAGCAGCGCCAGGGCGTCCAGCGTCGACGTCGTCCGCAGCTCGGGAACGGCGTGGGCGTGCTGCAGCTGCAGGAGCTGCACCGTCCACTCGACGTCGGCGAGGCCGCCGCGGCCGAGTTTCGTGTGCCGCGTCGGGTCCGCGCCCTTCGGCATCCGCTCGGTCTCGACGCGTGCCTTGATCCGGCGGATCTCGCGGGCCTTCGTCGCGTCCAAGCCGCCCTCGGGGTAGCGGATCGGGTCGATCATCGCGATGAACCGCTGCCCGAGGTCGTCGTCGCCGGCGATGAAACGGGCCCGCAGCAACGCTTGCGCCTCCCACACCTCGCCCCAGCGCGCGTAGTAGGCGCGGTAGGACTCCAGCGTCCGCACCAGCGGGCCGCTGCGCCCCTCCGGCCGCAGGTCGGCGTCGACGACCAGCGCCGGGTCCGGGCTCGGCGCGCCCAGCATCTTCCGGACCGTCTCCGCGACCGACGACGCGAACTTCACGGCGTCGGAGTCCGAGACGCCTTCATTCGCTTCGCACACGAAGAGCACGTCGGCGTCGGAGCCGTAGCCGAGTTCGGCGCCGCCGAGCCGGCCCATGCCGATGACGGCGATCCGGGCCGGCGTCCGGCCCAGCTCGGCCTGGCGCTGCCGGAACGCGGCCGCCAGCGCGCCCTGCAGCACCGCGACCCAGACGCTGGACAGCGCCGCGCACACGGCCCGGACGTCGAGCAGGCCCAGCAGGTCCGCGCACGCCACGCGCAGCAGTTCGTGCCGCCGCAGCGAACGCGCCGCCGTGACCGCGGGGTTCAACCCGGGCTGACGCCGGACGGCCGCCCGCAGCGACGTCGCCACGTCGGCCGGCGTGCGGCCCAGCAGCCGCGCCGGGTCGCCGAGCAGCTGCAGCACCTCGGGCGCGCGGACCAGCAGGTCGGGCACCAGCCTCGACGTGCCGAGCAGGATGGCCAGCCGTTCGACGACCGTGCCTTCGTCGCGCAGCACCCGCAGGTACCAGGGCGTGTCTTCCAGCGCTTCGGAAACCTTGCGGTAGGACAGCAGCCCGCCGTCCGGGTCGGGGGTGTCGGCGAGCAGGTCGAGCAGCACGGGCAGCAGCGCCTGCTGGATCGCGGCCCGCCGGGAGACGCCCGCGGTGAGCGCCTTGATGTGCTGGAGCGCGCCGTCGGGCGCGGTGTAGCCGAGCGCGGCCAGGCGGCTGGCGGCCTGCTTGGTCGTCAGGCGCAGCGCCTCGGTCGGCACGTTCGCGACCGACTGCAGCAGTGGCCGGTAGAAGATCTTTTCGTGCAGCCGCCGGATGCCCTTGCCGTGCTTGCGGAACTCCGCCAGCAGCGCTTCGCCCTCGCTCTTTCCACCGGTCGGTTTCACGCCGCTCGCGCGGGCGAGGATCCGCAGCTCGTCGGTGTCGGACGTCGCGGGGAACAGGTGCGTCCGGCGCATCCGCCGCAGCTGCAGCCGGTGCTCCAGCATCCGCAGGAACTCGTACGACGCGCCCAGCTCGGCCGCGTCCTTCCGGCCCACGTAACCGCCTTCGCCGAGCGCCGCGAGCGCGTCCATCGTGGACGGCGACCGCAGCTCGTCGTCGACCCGGCCGTGCACGAGCTGCAGCAGCTGCACCGCGAACTCGACGTCACGCAGGCCGCCACGGCCCAGCTTGAGCTCGCGCTCGGCGTGCTCGGACGGCACGTGCCCCTCGACCCGGCGGCGCATCTGCTGCACCTCGGCGACGAAGTTGTCCCGGTCGGCCGCCGACCACACCAGCGGCGCCACCATCTCGGCGTACTGCCGCCCGAGTTCGACGTCGCCGGCGACCGGACGGGCCTTGAGCAGCGCCTGGAACTCCCAGGTCTTGGCCCACTTGAGGTAGTAGCTCTGGTGGCCTTCGAGGGTGCGGACGAGCGCGCCGGCCTTGCCTTCCGGGCGCAGCGCCGCGTCGACCTCGAAGCACGCGTTCCCGGTGACGCGCATCGTCGTGCTCGCCAGCCGCGTCGCGACGCCGAGATCGCCCGCGCCGACGAAGATGACGTCGACATCGCTGACGTAGTTGAGTTCCCGGCCGCCGCACTTGCCCATCGCGATGATCGCGAACGTGTCGTCGGCCGAGGCGCCGACCTCGGCCTCGGCGACCACGAGCCCGGCGGCGAGCGCGGCCTCGGCCAGCTCGGTCAGCTGCGCGGCGACCTCGGCGTAGCGCGGCTGCTCGAGCCCGCTCTCGACGAGGTGGCCCAGGTCCGCGGCGGCGATGCCGAGCAGCAGGCTGCGGTAGGCGACCTTGAGCGTCTGCTCCGCCTCGAGCTTGGTGATCACGGTGCCGTCTTCACGCACGAGCGCGGTGCGCAGGGCTTCGCGGTAGCCGGCGGGGTTCGTGCTCTTCTTGCCGGTGAGCGAGTGCCACTGCGCGGGGTTCGCGCACAGGAAGTCGGCCAGCGCGGTCGACGTCCCCAGCACACCGAGGAGCCGGCCGCGGAACGTCCGGTTCTCGCGGAGCTGCTCTTCGAGCCGTGCCCACTCGTCGCCGTCGGCCTCGCGGATGCGGTCCAGCCCGCGCAGCGCGAGATCGGGATCGGCGGCCCGGGACAACGCCGAGAGGACGTCGGTCGCCGCGGCGACCGGGCCGGCGTCGTCCCACCAGCCGGCCGCGCGCAGCTGACCCTCGGCACGGGCGTCGGTGAAGCCGTACCTCGCCGCCGAAGCGGTCGTTCGCGCGCGGTCTGCCATCACGAACCACCGTAGCCGCAACGGCCTCGTGATTCCGGCTCAGGCGGCCAGGCGTCCCGGCTCGGTGTCGGCCGGCGTCGGCTCGGGGACCTGGAAGCTGTGCGCGGTGACGGGGTGGCGGCGCGAGAGCAGCCAGATCCCGGCACCCACACCGATTCCGACCACGCCGACGGCGATGGTGCCCGCGCTGCCGAGCGAAGCGATCTTGCCCGAGACGGCGCCGACGATCGCGGCCGCGGGCAGGGTGAACAGCCAGGCGATCACCATCCGGCCCGCCATCCGCCAGCGGACCGGCGCCTCGCGGCGGCCGACGCCGGAGCCGACGATGCCACCGGAGCACACGTGCGTCGTCGACAGCGGGAAACCCAGCCGCGACGAGACCAGGATGACGAGCGCGGAGCTCGTCTGGGCGGCGAAGCCCTGCGGGCCCTCGATGTCGGTCAGGCCCTTGCCGAGGGTGTGCGTGATGCGCCAGCCGCCGAGGTAGGTGCCCGCGGCCAGCGCGCAGGCGGCGCTGATGATCACCCACACGGGCGGAGCGGCGCCGGGCGGGAGGCTACCGGCGGTGACCAGCGTGAGCGTGATCACGCCCATCGTCTTCTGCGCGTCGTTCGTGCCGTGGGCCAGCGAAACCAGCGACGCCGAGACGATCTGGCCGACCTTGAACCCGCGCGTGGCCGGCCGGTTCCGGACCAGGAAGCGGTAGACCAGGTACGTCCCGGCCAGCGCCACCAGGCCGGCGATGACCGGCGACGCGGCCGCCGGCAGCAGGACCTTCTCGACGATCTTTCCGAAGTGGACCGAGTCCGCGCCCGCCGAAACCCAGGTGGCGCCGACCAAGCCGCCGAACAGCGCGTGCGACGAGCTCGACGGGAGCCCGACGAACCACGTCACGAGGTTCCAGACGATCGCGCCGATCAGCCCGCCGAACACGATCGACGGGCCGATCTTCGTGTCGTCCACCAGGCCGCTGGAGATCGTCTTGGCGACCTCGACCGACAGGAACGCGCCGACCAGGTTCAGCACCGCGGAGATCGCGACGGCCACCCGGGGCTTGAGGGCCCCGGTGGCGATCGACGTCGCCATCGAGTTCGCGGTGTCGTGGAACCCGTTCGTGAAATCGAAGACCAATGCGGTGACGACCACGATGACGACCAGCAACGAGGGGTCCACCCCGACCTCCGAACCCTTGTGGGGACTTAACCGCAAGGTACCTGACGAGGGACGCGGGTTGTTAACAGCCCGTTGCCGATTGTGACGCTGTCCGTTAAGCCAGCGGTAACGAGCGTTGACTGTCGGCGGCGGGCTGGAGCTCCCCGGACGCCAATCGGACGAACCGCTGCGCGAACGGCCGCCACGTCTCGGCGATGTCGTTGTGCACGGTGATCAACTTGTCGTGGTCGAGCGCTCCCGGGCGGGCCAGCTCCGCCATTTCGGGCTCATCCGCGGCCCAGCTCTCGACGATCTCGGGCGTCGTCTCGATGTGGAACTGGACACCGTAGACACACCGGTTGAACCGGAAAGCCTGAAACTGGTAGCGCGGAGCGGATGCGAGCAGTTCGGCGCCGGGCGGGAGCCGGGTGATCGAGTCGTTGTGGAACTGCAGGACGTCCTGCATGAGCGGCAGTTCGGCGAAGAGCGGGTCGGTCCACGCCGCGTCCTTCTTCGAGACGAGGTGCGGGCCGATCTCCGGCCCGTCGCGCCCGACCTCGACGCGGCCCCCGGTCGCGACGGTCAGCAGCTGGGCGCCGAGGCAGATCCCCAGCGTCGGGAGCTGCCTCGACGCCGCTTTCGCCAGCAGGCGCCGCACTTCGGCGAGCCACGGGTGCTTCGCGTCGTCCTCCGCACCCATGTTGCCGCCGAGGCAGACGACGCCGGCGTAGCCGTCGAGATCGGCAGGCAGGTCCTGCCCGGGCGGGAGCCGGACGTCGAGGTCCGCGCCGGCCTCGGTCAGCCAGTCACCGAGGGGACCGAGCGGGTCCGAGACGTCCGGCTGGATGATCAGCAGTCGTGTCACGCCTTCCAGGGTAGGTGCGTCAGCAGGCGCAGCGAATCCCGGCCGCAGACTGCGTTGCTTCGCCGGCCTGGTGGTCCGTCCTATCGACCGGGTAGCCGGCGGCGATCCAGCTGGTGATGCCGCCGGAAAGCCGTTTCACCTGGAAGCCGAGCTCGGCGAGCTTGAGCGCCCCCTTGGTGGCGGCGTTGCAGTTGATGCTTTCGCAGTAGCAGACGTAGACGAGGTCGCGATCGAGGTGCGCGGTGCTCTCGGGCGTCATGTCGCGGTAGGGCAGGTTGATCGCGCCGGGGATGTGCGCCTGCGCGAAGGCTTCGGGGGCACGGGTCTCGACGACGACGTAACCCTCGACGCGGCCGGCGTCGAGATCCCGGGCGAGGTCGTCCGGATCGACCTCGAAGCCGAGTTCGGCGCTGAAGTAGGCAACGGCCTCGACGGGCGCGGCGGCGGGGAAGGCAAGTGTGCGTGTCATGGGGACAATCCTGCTGATCACGACGTCGCGGACACAGGGCAGAATCGGGGTGAAGGCCGTCGCCGGCCTGGGATTTCCCTGTTTCCGCCCCTGCTGACCTGGGAGATGTGCGGTGGACCTCGACGACGTCGACTGGCACCTGATCGAGCTCCTCCAGGACGACGGCAGGCTGAGCTTCACGGAGCTGGGCCGCCGGGTCTCGCTGTCGGGGTCCGCGGTGACGGAACGGGTCCGCCGTCTCGAGGAGCGCGGAGTGATCACGGGCTACGCGGCGACCGTGGACACGACGAAGCTGGGGCTGCCGATCGAGGCGTTGGTCCGGGCCCGGGTCCGCAGCCTGGACACACCCCGCTTCCGGACGGCGGTGCTGCCACTGCCGGAGGTCATCGCCGCGGACCACATCACGGGTGACGAGTGCTGGATTCTGCGGGTGCTGTGCCGGAACACGGCGGAGCTGGAGGAGTTGGTCGAGAAGGTGCAGCGCTACGGCGAGACGACGACATCGCTGGTGCTGTCATCACCACTGCGCCGCCGCCCGCTAGCCCGGCGGGGACGGGCGGACTGAGCCATCGCGGGTGATGGGGGGAGGCATCGCGGGTGATCCGCGGGGCATCTCTCGTGACCGGGCGGGCATCACCGGTGATCCGGCGGGCATCACTCGGATCGGACATCACCCGGATTGTGAGGCCGGAAGCAGGGCGCTGCGGTGATCGGAGCCGCAACTCGCGTGATCCCGCACGGATCCCGCGTGATTCTGGCCGGATCTCGCGTGATCCCAGGCGGGACTCGTGTGATCCGGCCAGGATTCACGTGACTCCGGACGGATCTTGCGTGTGTGAAGCCGGATCTCGCGTGATTGAGGCCGGAACTCGCGCACCGCGCGAGGGCAGCTCGCACGCCCGAAGAGCCGGCTCGCGTCCCCAGCCGGTCAGCTCACGTACCCAGCCAGTCGACTCACATACTCGGACAGTCGGCTCACGTCCCGAACGGTCGGCTCGCGTACTTCGACGGTCGGCTTGCGTACCTAGACAGTCGGTTCGCGTACCCGGACGGTCTGCTCGCGTGATTGAGGCGCCGGCACCCGTGATCAGAAGGTCGACACCCGTGATTCACGGGTCACCACGTGACCAGACAGCCGACCCGCGTGTGCGAAGGGTCAACTCGCGTGACTGGAAAGTCGACACGTGATTCAGAAGCCGGCGCGCGTTATCGGGGTCGGCACGAGGTCGTCGTGGTGCCGGCGGCACCTGGTTTTGGGCATAAAAAGAGGGCCTGGCCCGGGAGAACCGTGGTTCTCGACCGGGCCAGGCCCTTCTTCAACGAAATGTTCGGCGGTGTCCTACTCTCCCACAACCCTTCGGTTGCAGTACCATCGGCGCTGTCAAGCTTAGCTTCCGGGTTCGGAATGGGACCGGGCGTTTCCCTGACGCTAAAACCACCGAAACACTATCAAACACCCACACCCCCAAAAAGAGGGTTGTGTGGTGTTTCAGAACCGTAGAGTGGATGCGTAACACCTTCGTAGACAAGTCCTCGGCCTATTAGTACCAGTCAACTCGACAACACATTACTGTGCTTCCATATCTGGCCTATCAACCCAATGGTCTATTGGGGGCCTTAACCCACAAAGGGTGGGATACCTCATCTTGGAACAGGCTTCCCGCTTAGATGCCTTCAGCGGTTATCCCTTCCGAACGTGGCCAACCAGCCATGCCCCTGGCGGGACAACTGGCACACCAGAGGTTCGTCCGTCCCGGTCCTCTCGTACTAGGGACAGCCTTCCTCAAGTATCCTACGCGCGCGGCGGATAGGGACCGAACTGTCTCACGACGTTCTAAACCCAGCTCGCGTGCCGCTTTAATGGGCGAACAGCCCAACCCTTGGGACCTACTCCGGCCCCAGGATGCGACGAGCCGACATCGAGGTGCCAAACCATGCCGTCGATATGGACTCTTGGGCAAGATCAGCCTGTTATCCCCGGGGTACCTTTTATCCGTTGAGCGACACCCCTTCCACCAGGTGGTGCCGGATCACTAGTCCCGACTTTCGTCCCTGCTCGACATGTCTGTCTCACAGTCAAGCTCCCTTGTGCACTTGCACTCAACACCTGATTGCCAACCAGGCTGAGGGAACCTTTGGGCGCCTCCGTTACTCTTTAGGAGGCAACCGCCCCAGTTAAACTACCCATCAGGCACTGTCCCTGAACCAGATCATGGCCCGAGGTTCAGATTCCCAATTCGACCAGAGTGGTATTTCAACAATGACTCCACAGTAACTAGCGTCACCGCTTCACAGTCTCCCACCTATCCTACACAAGCCGAACCGAAAACCAATACCAAACTATAGTAAAGGTCCCGGGGTCTTTCCGTCCTGCCGCGCGTAACGAGCATCTTTACTCGTAGTGCAATTTCGCCGGGCCTGTGGTTGAGACAGCCGGAAAGTCGTTACGCCATTCGTGCAGGTCGGAACTTACCCGACAAGGAATTTCGCTACCTTAGGATGGTTATAGTTACCACCGCCGTTTACTGGCGCTTAAATTCTCAGCTTCACCCCCGAAGGGATTAACCGGTCCTCTTAACGTTCCAGCACCGGGCAGGCGTCAGTCCATATACATCGTCTTGCGACTTCGCATGGACCTGTGTTTTTAGTAAACAGTCGCTTTCCGCTGGTCTCTGCGGCCACCCACCCCTAGCTCGCGAAGAGCTTCAGGATGTTTGGCCCCCCTTCTCCCGAAGTTACGGGGGCATTTTGCCGAGTTCCTTAACCACAGTTCACCCGATCGCCTTAGTATTCTCTACCTGACCACCTGTGTTGGTTTGGGGTACGGGCCGTGCATGCACTCACTAGAGGCTTTTCTCGGCAGCATAGGATCACTCTACTTCGCCTCAAACGGCTACGCATCACGTCTCAGAGTATATAAAGCACGGATTTGCCTATGCTTTCTCCTACACGCTTACACCAGGACAACCATCGCCTGGCGGAGCTACCTTCCTGCGTCACCCCATCGCTTGACTACTACGAAATCAGGTCCCACGCTCCACACACACCCCTCCATCCGAAGACTTCAGGATATGGCTTTGGGTGGTTAGTATCAAACGCCTCGTCATGGGCGCACATGCTCGGGTACGGGAATATCAACCCGTTGTCCATCGACTACGCCTGTCGGCCTCGCCTTAGGTCCCGACTTACCCTGGGCGGATTAGCCTGGCCCAGGAACCCTTGGTCATCCGGCGGCAGAGTTTCTCACTCTGCATTCGCTACTCATGCCTGCATTCTCACTCCCACACCCTCCACCGCTAGCTTCCGCCACGGCTTCCCTGGGTGCAGGACGCTCCCCTACCCATCAACACGACTACACACAAACCTCAAGGGCTCGCATGGATCTATTGTGTCAATGACACAGCTTCGGCGGTGTGCTTAAGCCCCGCTACATTGTCGGCGCAGGACCACTTGACCAGTGAGCTATTACGCACTCTTTCAAGGGTGGCTGCTTCTAAGCCAACCTCCTGGTTGTCTGGGCAATCCCACATCCTTTCCCACTGAGCACACACTTAGGGGCCTTAGCTGGTGTTCTGGGCTGTTTCCCTCTCGACGACGAAGCTTATCCCCCGCCGTCTCACTGCCGCACTCTCACACCACGGTATTCGGAGTTTGGTTGATTTCGGTAACCCGGTAAGGCCCCTAGACCATCCAGTAGCTCTACCCCCGTGGTGAAACATACGACGCTGCACCTAAATGCATTTCGGGGAGAACCAGCTATCACGGAGTTTGATTGGCCTTTCACCCCTACCCACAGCTCATCCCCTCAGTTTTCAACCTAAGTGGGTTCGGGCCTCCACGACGTCTTACCGTCGCTTCACCCTGGCCATGGGTAGATCACTCCGCTTCGGGTCTAGACCACGCGACTATATTCGCCCTATTCAGACTCGCTTTCGCTACGGCTACCCCACACGGGTTAACCTCGCCACGCAGCACTAACTCGCAGGCTCATTCTTCAAAAGGCACGCCATCACCATTACAGCTCTGACGGCTTGTAGGCACACGGTTTCAGGTACTCTTTCACTCCCCTCCCGGGGTACTTTTCATCTTTCCCTCACGGTACTAGTCCGCTATCGGTCTTCAGGAAGTATTTAGGCTTACCGGGTGGTCCCGGCAGATTCACAGCAAATTCCACGAGCTCGCTGCTACTCGGGAACACCACCAAGAACAACAACACAAGTTTTCGCGTACGGGGCTCTCACCCACTCCGGCCGCCCATCCCAAGGCGTTCCACTAACCCATGCGTCAATTCCGAAGAAATGTCAGTTCCTTCAAGGCGGGTCCCACAACACCGACTACACAACCCCTGACAGGTATCACATGCAATCGGTTTAGCCTCTTCCGCTTTCGCTCGCCACTACTCACGGAATCACGGTTGTTTTCTCTTCCTACGGGTACTGAGATGTTTCACTTCCCCGCGTTCCCTCCACACACCCTATATATTCAGGTGCGGGTAACACCACATCACTGGTGCTGGGTTTCCCCATTCGGAAATCCTCGGATCACAGCTCGGTTGACAGCTCCCCGAGGCTTATCGCAGCCTCCTACGTCCTTCATCGGCTCCTGAAGCCAAGACATCCACCATGTGCCCTTAACAACTTGACCACAAAGATGCTCGCATCCACTCTACAGTTCTCAAACACCACACCAGAAACAAACCACATTCCCAGGCTGTGTAAGCCCTAAGGCGTGTTGCCTCAGGACCCAACAGTGTGCTTCGCGAACAACCCACCACTCGACTCTGCGAGCGTCCTCCACGACCCCGAAGGATCAGTACTAACAGCCGGCGTCTGTCACCGCGATGAGCCATAACCAGTAGTTCCACAATTCCTTGAGCAAGCCCGGCAACACTGCATTCGAGTGTTAAACCGCGCCCACCCCACGCCCTTGATCCGGGTATCCCGGGAACGTGGATGTGTTGTGCTCCTTAGAAAGGAGGTGATCCAGCCGCACCTTCCGGTACGGCTACCTTGTTACGACTTCGTCCCAATCGCCAGTCCCACCTTCGACCACTCCCTCCCCGAAGGGTTGGGCCATGGGCTTCGGGTGTTACCGACTTTCATGACGTGACGGGCGGTGTGTACAAGGCCCGGGAACGTATTCACCGCAGCGTTGCTGATCTGCGATTACTAGCGACTCCGACTTCACGCAGTCGAGTTGCAGACTGCGATCCGAACTGAGACCGGCTTTAAGGGATTCGCTCCACCTCGCGGTATCGCAGCCCTCTGTACCAGCCATTGTAGCATGTGTGAAGCCCTGGACATAAGGGGCATGATGACTTGACGTCATCCCCACCTTCCTCCGAGTTGACCCCGGCAGTCTCCCACGAGTCCCCGCCATAACGCGCTGGCAACGTAGGATAAGGGTTGCGCTCGTTGCGGGACTTAACCCAACATCTCACGACACGAGCTGACGACAGCCATGCACCACCTGTACACCAACCACAAGGGAAGCCCCATCTCTGGGGATGTCTGGCGCATGTCAAGCCCAGGTAAGGTTCTTCGCGTTGCATCGAATTAATCCACATGCTCCGCCGCTTGTGCGGGCCCCCGTCAATTCCTTTGAGTTTTAGCCTTGCGGCCGTACTCCCCAGGCGGGGTGCTTAATGCGTTAGCTACGGCACGGACAACGTGGAATGTCGCCCACACCTAGCACCCACCGTTTACAGCGTGGACTACCAGGGTATCTAATCCTGTTCGCTCCCCACGCTTTCGCTCCTCAGCGTCAGTATCGGCCCAGAGACCCGCCTTCGCCACCGGTGTTCCTCCTGATATCTGCGCATTTCACCGCTACACCAGGAATTCCAGTCTCCCCTACCGAACTCAAGTCTGCCCGTATCGACTGCACGCTGAAGGTTAAGCCTCCAGATTTCACAGCCGACGCGACAAACCGCCTACGAGCTCTTTACGCCCAATAAATCCGGACAACGCTTGCACCCTACGTATTACCGCGGCTGCTGGCACGTAGTTAGCCGGTGCTTCTTATCCAGGTACCGTCACTTGCGCTTCGTCCCTGGCGAAAGAGGTTTACAACCCGAAGGCCGTCATCCCTCACGCGGCGTCGCTGCATCAGGCTTTCGCCCATTGTGCAATATTCCCCACTGCTGCCTCCCGTAGGAGTCTGGGCCGTGTCTCAGTCCCAGTGTGGCCGGTCACCCTCTCAGGCCGGCTACCCGTCGTCGCCTTGGTAGGCCACTACCCCACCAACAAGCTGATAGGCCGCGGGTTCATCCTGCACCGCCAGAACTTTCAACAACACTCCATGCGAAGCGTTGTGATATCCGGTATTAGACCTCGTTTCCAAGGCTTATCCCAGAGTGCAGGGCAGATTACCCACGTGTTACTCACCCGTTCGCCACTAATCCACCCGAAGGCTTCATCGTTCGACTTGCATGTGTTAAGCACGCCGCCAGCGTTCGTCCTGAGCCAGGATCAAACTCTCCAACAATGAATAGTTTGATCGAGACTATGTACTCAATCAATCTCAAAGGAACCTCAATACGAGGTTATATATAAGCTCTACTGGCTTAGTTCACTAGCACACTGTTGAGTTCTCAAGCAACACACTCCGGAATCACCCACGTTATCCGCGGGCTCAACCTCGGCGATTGTTTCAAGCTATATTCACAAACTTTTGGTCGAGCATACCCAGTCCGTAAGGACTCGGCGGCCGCTCGTGGGCCGACGCTGAACATTACCCGGTCCGATTCGCGGTGTCAACCCGCTCGTCCCGCCCTGATCTCCGGGGCTTGCGGCCCCGGTGTGACCCGGTGTTCCTGGCGACTTGGAGAACTTTACATGCCCCGAAACCGGTCCCGACAGGGGGGTCACTTAACGGTGTCATCGCAGGTCAGAACTGTACGCAGGGCTACCGCGGCAACGTCGGCAGATACCGCGGCGGGACGCGGGCCGGCGCGACCCGCTCGAAGTCCGCCGCGAGCGCCAGCATCCGGCCGTCGGACCACCGCGCACCCATGAACGAGATACCCACGGGCAGGGGTCCGGCAAACCCGGCCGGCACGGTGACGTCCGGGTAGCCCGCGACCGCGGCCGGCGTCGAGGACGGGATCACGTCGTCGTCGCCCGTCGCGCAGTCGGTCTTCCACGCCGGCGGGTTGGTCGGCGACGCGATCGCGTCGAGGTGGTACTTCGCCAGCGTCTCGTCGAGCGACCGGCGCGCGAGGTCCGAGAGTTCGGCGCGGCCCGCGAGGTAGCCGGGGTCGGTCGGCGGCGGCGCGGCCAGTGCCTGCTCGAACAGCTCCTGGCCGGCGAAGCAGGTCCGCTCCAGCGGGTCGGCGCGGTTGTAGGCGATCAGCCCGGCCAGGTTCCGCGGCCCCTGCGGGCAGGTCGCCAGGTAGGCGTCGATGTCGCGGTGGAACTCCGTGAGCAGCGCCGGGAACTCCAGCTCGCCGAGCCGGTCCTGGTACGGCGGGGTCACTTCGACGACCGTCGCACCGGCCTTGACCAGGGAGTTCCGGGCGGACGTCATGACCGCGTCGGTCTGCGGGCCGAGTACCGGCAGCCGCCAGAGGCCGATCCGCGCGCCGCGCAGGACCCCCGGCCGGAGCAGCTTCGCGTAGTCCGTCGGCTGGGTGCGCGGGTACTGCGCGGTGGCCGGGTCCGCCGGGTCCCGCCCCTGGAGGGCGGACAGCGTGAGCGCGACGTCGACGACGTTGCGGGCGATCGGGCCGGCGGTGTCCTGCTCGGCGGAGATCGGCACCACGCCGGTGCGGCTGACCAGGCCGAGGCTCGGTTTGTGGCCGACCGTCGCCGTCATCCCCGCCGGGCAGACGATCGAGCCGTCGGTCTCGCTGCCGATCGCGACCTGGGCCAGCGACGCGGCGACGCCGGCCGCGGAGCCGGCGGACGACCCGCACGGGTTGTGGTCCAGGACGTACGGGTTGTTGGTCTGACCGCCGACGCCCGACCAGCCCGACGTCGGTTTCGCGGCGCGGAAGTTCGCCCACTCGGACAGGTTCGCCTTGCCGAGGATCACCGCGCCCGCGTCGCGCAGCCGGGTGATCAGCGTGGCGTCCTTCGCCGGGTGGCTGCGCAGGGCCCGCGAGCCGGCGGTCGTCCACTGGTCGCGGGTGCCGACGTTGTCCTTGACCAGCACCGGGATGCCGTCGAGCGGCCCGCGCAGGCGGTGCGCGCGACGGCGGGCGTCACTTTCGCGAGCCTGCCCCAGCGCCGCCGGGTTGACCGCGAGCACGGCGTTGACCTTGCCGTCGACCCGGTGGATCCGGTCGAGGTAGAGCCCGGTGAGCCCCACCGCGCTGAGCCGGCCGGCCGCCATCCGCGCCTGCAGCGCCGGGATGTCGGCCGAGTCGAGGTCGAAGCGCGAAGGGGACGCCGACGAGGCGGGCGCGGCGGGGACGAGCAGGAGTGCGGCGGCCAGGATCGCGAGGAACACCGGCCGCCGCCCCATCAGAGCACCGGCAACAGCGTGCGGAGCTCGTACGGGGTGACCGCGCTCCGGTAGTTGTCCCATTCGGCGCGCTTGTTCCGGAGGAAGAAGTCGTAGACGTGCTCGCCGAGTGCTTCCGGCAGGAGCTCGGACTTCTCCATCTCCGACAGGGCTTCCCCCAGGTTCTGGGGCAACTGCGCGTAACCGGCGGCGCGCCGCTCGGAGTCCGACAGCTGCCAGATGTTGTCCTCGGCAGGAGGCGGCAGCTCGTACCCCTTCTCGATCCCCTTGAGCCCGGCGGCCAGGATGACCGAGTACGCGAGGTACGGGTTGCACGCGGAGTCCAGGGTACGGACTTCCACCCGACGGGATGACGCCTTTCCGGGTGAATACATCGGCACCCGGACGAGCGCCGAGCGGTTCGCCCGCCCCCACGAAACGGTCGTCGGCGCCTCGCTTCCGCTGATCAGGCGCTTGTAGGAGTTCACCCACTGGTTGGTGACCGCGGAGATCTCCTTGGCGTGGTGCAGCAGGCCGGCGACGAACGCCTTGCCGGTCTCCGACAGCTCGTGCGGGTCCTCGGCGTCGTAGAAGGCGTTGCGATCACCCTCGAAGAGGCTGACGTGGGTGTGCATCCCGGAGCCGGGCTGGTCGGTGAACGGCTTCGGCATGAACGTCGCGCGCACGCCCTGGGTCAGCGCGACCTCCTTGACGACGTAACGGAACGTCATCACGTTGTCGGCCATGGTCAGGGCGTCGGCGTAGCGGAGGTCGATCTCCTGCTGGCCCGGCGCGCCCTCGTGGTGGCTGAACTCGACCGAGATGCCCATCGCCTCGAGGGTCTCGATGGCGTGGCGCCGGAAGTGCGTCGCCGTGGCGTGGCTGGCCTGGTCGAAGTACCCGCCGTTGTCCGCCGGCTCCGGCTCGCTGCCGTCGTCGGGCAGGTTGGCCAGGAGGAAGAACTCGATCTCGGGGTGCACGTAGCAGGTGAAGCCCGCTTCGGCCGCCTTCGAGAGCTGACGTCGCAGCACGTGCCTCGGGTCGGCCCACGACGGCGAGCCGTCCGGCATCGCGATGTCGCAGAACATCCGGGCCGAGTACGGGCTGCCGTCCGGGGTCTCCCAGGGCAGCACCTGGAAGGTGGCCGGGTCCGGCTTGGCGACCATGTCGGATTCGTAGACGCGCGCGAACCCTTCGATGGCCGAGCCGTCGAAGCCGATCCCCTCGGTGAAGGCGCCCTCGAGCTCGGCCGGCGCGACCGCGACGGACTTGAGGAACCCCAGCACATCGGTGAACCAGAGACGGACGAAACGGATGTCGCGCTCCTCGAGCGTGCGGAGCACGAATTCCTGCTGGCGATCCATGGCCGCACCCTAACGACAGCGTGTTAACGGGATGTTTCACGACGCGCCGAGGGTGACGAAGGTCAGTTCGCCGGCACCGGAACGGGCTTCTTCGCGCGCTTGACGGCCAGCGACGCGACGGACGCGATGATCGCCAGGACAGCGGCCGAATACCAGGCCAGGGTGTAGTTCCCGAGCTGGTCGCGGACCAGGCCCGCGGCCGACGCGGCGAACGCGGCGCCCAGCTGGTGGCAGGCGAAGACCCAGCCGAACACGATCGGGCCGGCCTCGCCGAAGGCGCGGACGCAGAGCGCGACCGTCGGCGGGACCGTGGCCACCCAGTCGAGGCCGTAGAACAGGATGAACGCCCACATGCTCGGCTGCACGGAGTCGGTGAACAGCTGCGGCAGCATGGCCAGCGAGAGCCCGCGCAGGGCGTAGTAGATCCCGAGCAGGATCCGCGGGTCGACGCGGTCGGTGAGCCAGCCGGAGAAGATCGTGCCGACGACGTCGAAGACGCCGACCAGGGCCAGCAGGCCCGCCGCGGTCGTCTGGGGCATGCCGTGGTCGTGGGCGGCCGGGACGAAGTGGGTGCCGACCAGGCCGTTCGTCGTCGCACCGCAGATCGCGAAGCCGACCGCGAGCAGCCAGAACGTCCGGGTGCGGGCCGCCGTCTTCAGGACGGACAGGGCGCGGCGGGCGGAGCCGGTCTTCGGCGCGGGGCGGGCGACCTCGGCGCCGGCGGGCGCGCCGTAGGCCGTGGTGCCGACGTCGGCGGGGTGGTCGCGGATGAGCAGCAGCACCACCGGGACGACGGCGAGCGCGGCGATGGCGATCACCAGTGACGCGGTGCGCCAGCCGGAGCCGACGGCGAGGTTGGCGATGAGCGGCAGGAAGATCAGCTGGCCGGTGGCGCCCGCCGCGGTCAGCACGCCGGTGACGACGCCGCGGCTGCGGACGAACCACCGGGCCGCGACGGTCGCCGCGAAGCTCATCGCCATCGAGCCGGTGCCCGCGCCGATCAGCACGCCCCAGCAGAGGATCAGCTGCCAGCTCGCGGTCATGAACACCGTGCCGGCCGCGCCGATGGCGATGACGAACAACGCCGTCGCGGAGACCCGGCGGATGCCGAACCGCTCCATCAGCGCGGCCGCGAAGGGCGCGAAGAGGCCGTAGAGCACGAGGTTGACCGAGACGGCCGAGCTGATCGTGGCCGTCGACCAGCCGAACTCCTGGTGCAGCGGGTCGATGAGGACGCCGGGGGCGGACCGGAAGCCGGCGGAGGCGAGCAGCGCGACGAACGCGGCACCGGCGATCAGCCAGGCGCGGTGCAGCTTCGGGGCAGGGCGGGTCTCGACAGTCACCTCAGCAGTGTTGTCGGGCGCGCATCCTGGTGGAAGTGGCCTGAAGGACATCTGCCGCAAGGATCCGGCCACGGCTAGGCTTGGCGGATGTCCCGCATCGCCCTGCTGCTCGTGGTCCTGTTGACGGCCGGGTGCGCCGGCTCGCCGGACACGCGCGGGCCGTTCCCCGCGGGTGCCGAGCTGGTCCGCGACGCGGCGACGTCGTTCGCGTCGGTGCGGAGCGTGCACTTCGCGGCCGGCGTCAACGGCGTCCTGCCCGGCTTCCCGCTGCGGCAGATCGACGGCGACGCGACCCTCGACGCGGGCGGCGGCGCGACCGGCACGGCCGACGTCCAGGACGGCGAAGGGCACGTCAAGTTCCGCTTCACCGTGCGCGACGGGCTGGTGAGCACCGATCCCGACGTCGCGCGCGGCCGGATCCCCGAGACGGACGCCGTGGGCCGCTTCCTCGGGCCGTCCGCCGGGCTGAAGCGGCTGCTCGACGGCGTGACCGATGCGAAGACCGAGGGCAAGGAGAACGTCGACGGCGCCGCGGCCCTGCGGGTCGGCGGCCGGGTGCCCGCGGCCGTCGCGCACAGCGTGTTGCCGCAGGTGAACGCCGACGTCATCGTCAAGGTGTGGGTCTCGGCCGACGGGCCGCGGCGGTTCGTCCGGCTGTGGGTGCAGGTGCCGCCGGCCGGTGACCACCTCAGCCCGGTGATGTTCGAGCTGTCGCTGACCGGGCAGAACGAGCCCGTCGACCTCGGTTAGCAGCGGATCGCGGCGGCGGTCCCGTCGATCAGGTACGCGACGCCCGCGCGGTCGACGCACGCGTTGCCGTCGAGGAAGACCGTGTGCTGCACGCCTTCGTAGGTGAGCAGGACGCCGCCGAGGTCCTTCGCGAGGTCGACGCCCTGCTGGTACGGCGTCGCGGGGTCGTGCGTGGTCGAGACGACCAGGGGTTTCGGCAGGCCGTCGGCGTGCGGCGCGTGCTCGGCCGACGTCGGCGGGACCGGCCAGGTCGAGCAGATGTCCAGCTCGCTGGTGTCCGGGCTGCCGCCGGCCAGGAACGGCGCGCCGGCCAGCATCCGCTGGTGCGCGCGGTCGATCGCGGCCCGGTCGGCGAGCCGGGCGCGGTCGACGCAGCGGACGGCGAAGTAGGCGTCGGTCCCGCCGCCGTAGTGGCCGTCGCGGTCGCGGCCGTAGTAGCCGTCGGCGAAGACCAGCAGGGCCCGGCCGGTGCCGCCGGCCAGCTCGGTGAGCGCGCCGTCGAGCGCGGGCCAGTCGCCGCGGGCGTAGAGCGCGGCGAACGTCCCGGTGACGGCGTCCTCGAAGGAGAGCTTCCGGGAGCCGGCCGGGACGGGCTTCGCGACCAGCGGCCGCACGAGCCGCTGGAAGGCCTCGGTCGTGCGGGCGGGGTCGCGGCCGAGGGCGCAGTCGCGGCGGGCCGCGCACCACTCGCCGAACTCGGTGAAGGCGTCCTGGAAGCCCGCCATCTGCGTGACCAGGGATTCCGCGATGTCCTGCGCCGGGTCGACGGCGCCGTCGAGCAGCAGCGCGCGGACATTGCGCGGGAACGTCTCGGCGTAGGCCGCGCCGATCTGCGTGCCGTACGAGTAGCCGAGGTAGGTCAGCTTCTCGTCGCCGAGCGCCGCGCGAAGGACGTCGAGGTCGCGGACGACGTCCCGCGTGCCGGCGTTCGCGAGGAACGCTTTGCCGTACTTCGTCGCTTCGGCGCACTTCGCGCCGTACGCCGTGGTCTCGGCGAGCTGCTTCTTCACCCCTTCGGGCGACATATCGCTTTCGACGTCGGCCGCGCGGTCGGCGTCCTGCTCGGCGTCGGTCCTGCAGGTGATCCGCGGCTCGCTCGTGCCGACGCCCCGCGGGTCGAAGCCGACCAGGTCGAACCGGTCCAGCAGCGGCGCGGCCGCGGGCGACTTCGCCAGGGACGCGGCCATCGACGTCCCCGCGCCGCCGGGCCCGCCCGGGTTGACGACCAGCGAGCCGATCCGCTGCTTCGCGGCCTTGTGCCGCAGCAGCCCGACGGTCACCGTGTCCCCCGCCGGCTTCGCGTAGTCCAGCGGCACCCTCAGGTGCGCGCAGTCCAGCGACGCGTCCGCCGTGCACGACGTCCAAGCGAGCTGCTGCCCGGAGAACTTCCGCAGGTCAGGGGCCTGGGACGACGACGGCCCGGGTGCCGGAGCGCTCGTGCACGCCGTCAGCACCAGGGCCGCGCCCAGCAGCGCGGCCGTCCTCACTGGCCCTTGCAGCGCGTGCCTTCCGCCGGGAGCGTGCCGTCGACCAGGTAGTCGTTGCCCGCCTGGTCGACGCACGAGATGCCCTGCAGGAACACCGTGTGCTGGGTGCCCTCGAAGGTGAGCAGCGCGCCCTTCAGGCCCTTCGCGAGGTTGACGCCGGCCTGGTACGGCGTCGCCGGGTCGTTCGTCGTCGAGATGACCAGCGTCTTCGCCAGGCCTTCGACGTTCGGCACGTGCGGCTCCGAGGTGTTCGGGACCGGCCAGAACGCGCACGCGTCGCGGGCCGCGCTCGCCGGGCGGCCGTCGTCGAGGAACGGCGCGACCTGCACGTACTCCTCCTGCGCCTTGAGGATGACGGCCGGGTCGGTGACGCGCGGGTCGTCGACGCAGCGGATCGCGGTGAAGGCGTCCTGCGTGGTGCCGTACTTGCCGCTGGTGTCGCGCTCGTTGTAGATGTCGGCGAGCTTCTCCAGCGTCGCGCCGCGCTGCTGCTTGAGCTCGTTGAGGCCGGTGTTCAGCGCGTCCCAGAGGCTCTCCTGGTAGAGCGCCTGGATGACGCCGGTGGTCGCGTCCTCGTAGGAGAGCTTGCGGCCGTCGCCGACCGGCACCGGGAAGTCGATCAGCGGCCGGACGAGGTCCTGGAACACCTTCACCGCGGCGGCGGGGTCCTGGCCGAGCGCGCAGTCCTGCTGAGCGGTGCACGACTTCGCGAACTGCGTGAACGCGCCGCCGAAGCCCTGCCCCTGCGCGACCAGCGAGTCGACGGCGTCCTGGTCCGGGTCGACCGCGCCGTCGAGGATCATCGCGCGGACGTTCTTCGGGAACGCCTCGGCGTAGGTCGACCCGATCCGGGTGCCGTAGGAGTAGCCGAGGTAGGTCAGCTTCTCGTCGCCGAGGACCGAGCGCAGGACGTCGAGGTCCTTCACGACGTCGCGGGTACCGACGTTGGCGAGCAGCCCGGTGCCGTCGTCGGTGCGCTGGGCGCACTTGGCGGCGAAGTCCTTTTCCTGCGCTTCCTGCTTGAGCACGCCCTGCGGCGAGCCGTCGGTCTCGCTGTCGTCCGCGCGGTCGGCGTCCCGCTCCTGATCGGTCAGGCAGCGGATGATCGGCTGGCTCGCGCCGATCCCCCGCGGGTCGAAGCCGACCAGGTCGAAGCGCTTGGCGAGGTCCGTGTTCGACGCTGGCTTGATCAGCCCGGCGGCGGCGACCATGCCCGAGGCGCCCGGTCCGCCCGGGTTGACCACCAGCGACCCGATCCGCGCCCCCTCGTCGGTCGCCTTGTGCCGGAGCAGGCCGAGCGTGATGGTCGTTCCGTCCGGTTTCGCGTAGTCCAGCGGAACGGTCAGCCGCGCGCACTGGATGTCTTTCGCCTGGAACGCCGACCTCGCGTCCTCCGACGTCGCGTAAGGTGCGCAGTCGGCCCAGGTCAGGCTCTGACCGTAGAACCGCTCCAGCCCCGCGGGCACCGGCCCGGACGGCGGGTGCGACTCGGTCGTCGGCGACGGCGGCGTGGTCTTGCCGGTGGACGTGCAGGCGGTCAGCGAGGCCGCGAGCAGCGCGGACACCGCGATCGCGGTGATCGTGCGACTACAGGACCTGGCGCTGGGATGAAGGAACACGGTTGGATCGTCCCATCCGGCCGCGGAACTCGAACGCACCACCGCCACGTTGGGTGGGGCAGGCCGGTCGAGCGAGAGAGAACGGGAGACCAGGGGTGGCAGCACTGATCAGCCGGGTGGGCAAACGGCTCCGCCGGATCATCCAGCGTCCGGGCAGCGTCGAGCTGACCCGCTACGAAGCACTGCTGCCCGCAGTCGAGAAGCTCGAACCCGAGCTCGAGAAGCTCTCCGACGAGGAGCTGACCGAGCGGGCCGGGAAGCTTCGCGCGACGCTGAAGGACACCGCGTTCGGCGACAATCACCTGATCGAGGTGTGCGCGCTCGGTCGTGAGGCCGCTCGGCGGGCGCTCGGCGAGCGCGCGTTCGACGTCCAGATCCTCGGCACGATGGGCCTGCTCAGCAAGCACGTCGTGCAGATGGAGACCGGTGAGGGCAAGACGCTCGCCGGGGCGCTGGCCGCGGCCGGGTACGCGCTGCGCGGCAAGCGCGCCCACGTCGTCACGGTCAACGACTACCTGGCGCGACGCGACGCCGAGTGGATGGGCCCGGTCTACGCGCTGCTCGGCGTGTCGGTCGGCTGGGTCGAACCGGCGCACTCCCAGGAGGAGCGCAAGGAGGCCTACGCCAAGGACGTCACGTACGGCGCGGTCGCCGAGATCGGCTTCGACGTCCTGCGCGACCGCTTGGTCTCGAAGGTCGACGACCTGGTCCAGCCGGACCCCGAGGTCGCGATCGTCGACGAGGCGGACTCCGTGCTGGTCGACGAGGCCCGCGTCCCGCTGGTGATGGCCGGCTCGATCGACCACACCGACGCCGACGACGAGGTCGCGAAGGTCGTCCGGCGGCTGCGGCTCAACCTGCACTACGAGACCGACAGCGAAGGCCGCAACGCCTGGCTGACCGACGCCGGTGCCTCGGTGGTCGCGAAGTCGCTCGGCCTGGAGGTCGACGACCTCTACGGCGACGCGGCCTCCGACCGGCTCCCCGCGGTGAACGTCGCGCTGCACGCGCACGCGCTGCTCACCCGCGACGTCGACTACCTCGTCCGCGACGGCAAGGTCCAGCTCATCAACGCCGCCCGCGGCCGCGTCGCCGAGCTGCAGCGCTGGCCGGACGGCCTCCAGGCCGCCGTCGAGGCGAAGGAGCAGGTCACCGCGACCGACCGCGGCGAGATCCTGGACTCGATTACCGTCCAGGCGCTGCTGGCGCGCTACCCCGAGGTCGCCGGCATGACCGGTACCGCGGTCGCGGTCGCCGAGCAGCTGCGCGAGTTCTACGAGCTCGAGGTCGCGGTCATCCCGCCGAACACCCCGAACGTCCGCGAAGACCAGGAGGACCGGGTCTTCGCGTCGCCGTCGCAGAAGCTGCGGGCGATCGAGGAGGAGATCCGCACGGTCCACGAGACCGGGCGGCCGATCCTCGTCGGCACGCAGGACGTCGCCGAGTCGGAGGAGCTGGCCGAGAAGCTGGCGAAGGTCGACCTCGAGTGCGTCGTGCTCAACGCGCGCAACGACGCCGAAGAGGCGTCGATCATCGCCGAGGCCGGAAAGAAGGGCGCGGTCACCGTCTCGACCCAGATGGCCGGGCGCGGTACCGACATCCGGCTGGGCGGCACCGACGGCGCGACCCGCGAAGAGGTCGTCGAGCTGGGCGGGCTGCACGTCATCGGCACCGCGCGGTACCCGTCGAGCCGGCTCGACGGGCAGCTGCGCGGCCGCTCCGGCCGCCAGGGCGACCCGGGCAGCGCGATCTTCTTCGCCAGCCTCAACGACGAGCTCGTGCTGTCGAACGCGCCGGACGTGCCCGAGGGCATCACCGACGACGAGGAGACCGGCGAGATCACCGACAACGCGGCGCTGCGGCAGCTCAACCACGCCCAGCGCGTCGCCGAGGGCGTCGACCTGGAGATCCACCGCAACACCTGGCGCTACACGCGGCTGATCGAACGGCAGCGGCGTGACCTGCTGACCCACCGCGACAAGGTGCTTCGCACCGGGTACGCGGCGGAGCAGCTGGAGAAGGCGCACGCCGAGAAGTTCGGTGAGCTGAAGGAGAAGCTGGGCGACGACGAAGAAGGCCGGGAGAAGGTGGAGCAGCTCAGCCGCGAGGTGCTGCTGTTCCACGTCGACCAGCTCTGGTCGGACCACCTGGCGTACCTGACCGACGTCCGCGAGAGCATCCACCTGCGGGCGCTGGCCCGGGAGACGCCGCTCGACGAGTTCCACCGCGCGGCGATCCCGGAGTTCCACAAGATCATCAACGAGGCGAACTCGCGCGCGGCGAAGACCCTCGAAGAGGCCGAGCTGACCGACGACGGCATCGACCTCGGCGACGCCGGCGTCCGGCGGGCGAACACGACGTGGACCTACCTGGTGCACGACAACCCGTTCGACTCCGACTTCGAGCAGACCATCAAGAAGGTCCGGAGCATGATCAAACGGAAGTAGCGTTCGGCTCGGAAAACCCCCGCTCGGTTCGGCCGAGCGGGGGTTTTCTCGTTTGCCCGGGCCGGGAGAATCGGGGCATGCGCAAGATCCCGACGCTGTTCCGTCGCGACCCCGAAGACCTCCGGCGGGTGACCCGCGAAGTGCACCCCGCGTGCCAGTGGGTGCTCGACGGCCAAGGCGTGCCCACCCGCAAGTACGACGGCACCTGCGTCCGGCTCGACGAGTCCGGCGAGTGGTGGGCGCGGCGCGAGGTGAAGGCGGGCAAGAGCGCGCCCGCCGGGTTCGAGGCCGTCCAGACCGACCCGGAGACGGGGAAGACCGTCGGCTGGGAGCCGGTCGCGCAGTCGGCGTTCGCGAAGTTCTTCGACGAGGCCCGCGAGGGCCTCGTCGGCGAGGTGCCGGGCACCTACGAGCTGTGCGGCCCGAAGGTCAACGGCGATCCGGAGCAGCTCGGCGTCCACCGGCTGGTGCGGCACGCGACCGCGGAGGAGTTCGGCGATGTGCCGCGCGACTTCGACGGGCTGATGACGTGGCTGCTGGCGCACCCGGAGTTCGAGGGCGTCGTCTGGCACCACCGCGACGGGCGGATGGCGAAGCTCAAGTACCGCGACGCCGCGGCGGTCACGACGGCGTCGTGACCGCGGAGATGCAGTAGTGCTCCTGGATGCGCGTCACCTGCAGTTCGCCGTGCACCGGCCGGCTGCTGATGGTGCCGTCGAGCGGGACGCGGATCTCGTCGTCGCCGGTCTGGACCGGTGAGCCGGCGGTGAGGTGCGCGTTGCGGCTGCCGAGTGTCCGCACCGCGGCGGCGGCGACGCCCTCGGCGGACGCGCAGGCGGCTTGGCGACCTATGACAGCGTCGTCGCCCAGGACGGCGAGGATGAACTTGCCCGCGGCGACGCTGCCCGAGTTCAGGTCGAGCGGCGGACCGGTGCGGGCGGCCGGTTTGCCGTCGGAGACCAGGAAGCCGGGCGCGATGAACCCGGTGATCAGGAAGATCACCACCAGCAGGCCGCCACCGCCGGCGAGCAGGCCGATGAGCAGGCCGTTGCCCTTCTTCGGCGGCGGATAGCCCTGGTAGCCCTGCTGGGGATAGCCCTGGCCCGGGTAGCCCTGCTGCGGGTAACCCTGTTGTGGGTAGCCCTGGCCGGGCTGCTGCTGCGGGTAGCCCTGTTGCGGGTAGCCCGGGCCGGGCGGCGGCTGCGGCGGATACGTCAAGGTGGTCCCTCCCCTACGGCGAACCCGGCTGCCCGGTTCGTCCGATCAGCGGCAACCTACCCGGGTGGGCGAAGGCGCCGCAGGGGATCGGCTCGCCGGGGTGGCATTTCGCCCACATTCGCTCGGCTGGGCGGGTGGCGGTGCGTCAGAATGGCGGCATGCCGCAACTGCGCATCGCGCTCGCCCAGGTCAACCCCACCGTCGGTGACCTCGACGGCAACGCCGACCTGCACGTCGAATGGACCCGCCGCGCCGCCGAAGCCGGCGCGCACGTGGTCGTCTTCCCGGAGATGTCGCTGACCGGCTACCCGGTCGAGGACCTCTCGCTGCGCCGCACCTTCGCCGAGGCCTCCCGCCTGGGCGTCGAGGCGCTGGCGCGCCGGCTGGACGACGCCGGCTGCGGCGAAGTGCTGACCTACATCGGTTATCTCGACCTCGACGAGGCCGGCCCGCGCGACGCCGCGGCCGCGCTCTACCGCGGCGAGGTCGTCGCGCGGCAGTTCAAGCACCACCTCCCGAACTACGGCGTCTTCGACGAGCACCGCTGGTTCAAGCCGGGCACCACACTCGACGTCGTCCGCTTCCGCGGGCTCGACATCGGCATGGTCATCTGCGAGGACATCTGGCAGGACGGCGGGCCGATCTCGGCGCTGGGCCGGGCGGGCGTCGACCTCGTCGTGGCGCCGAACGCGTCGCCGTACGAGCGGTCCAAGGACGAGCAGCGGCTGCCGCTCATCGCCCGGCGCGCCGCCGAGGCCGGGGCACCGCTGGTCTACACCAACCAGGTCGGCGGCCAGGACGACCTCGTGTTCGACGGCGACTCGCTCGTCGTCGGCGCGGACGGCACGGTGCTGGCGCGCGCGCCGCAGTTCGTCGAGCACCTGCTCGTGCTGGACACCGACCTCGCCGCGGGCGGGCACGCCGGGGACGGCGAGCTCGACGGCCTGCACGTCCGGCGCCGGGTGCTGAGCGAAGAGCCGCTGCCCGCGTACGAGCCGACGGCGTCACCGGTGATCAGCGAACCGCTCGCCGACGAGGCCGAGGTGTGGGCGGCGCTCGTCGTCGGGCTGCGGGACTACGTGCACAAGAACGGCTTCTCGTCGGTGACGTTCGGGTTCTCCGGCGGCATCGACTCGGCGGTCTGCGCGTCACTCGCGGCGGACGCCTTGGGCGGCGGCAACGTCTACGGCGTCTCGATGCCGTCGAAGTACTCGTCGGGGCACTCGAAGGACGACGCGGAAGACCTCGCGCGGCGGATCGGCGCGCACTACCGGGTCGAGCCGGTCGAGGACATGGTGCGCGTCTACGTCGACCAGCTTTCGCTGACCGGGCTCGCCGAGGAGAACATCCAGGCGCGCACCCGCGGCATGCTCCTGATGGCACTGTCCAACCTGGACGGTCACCTCGTGCTCGCCACCGGCAACAAGACCGAGCTGGCCGTCGGATACTCGACGATCTACGGCGACGCCGTCGGCGCGTTCGCCCCGATCAAGGACGTTTTCAAGACGCACGTGTGGCAGCTGGCTCGGTGGCGCAACGATTCGGCGGTCCAGCGGGGCGAGACCCCGCCGATCCCGGAGAACTCGATCTCCAAGCCGCCGTCGGCCGAGCTGCGGCCGGGCCAGATGGACTCCGACTCGCTGCCGGACTACGCGCTGCTCGACGACATCCTCGACGACTACGTCGAGGGCGACCGCGGGTACGCCGACCTCGTCGAGGCCGGCTTCGCGCCGGAGACGATCGACCGCGTGGTGCGGATGGTCGACAAGGCCGAGTACAAGCGGCGCCAGTACCCGCCGGGCACGAAGATCACGCTCAAGGCGTTCGGCCGCGACCGCCGGCTCCCGATGACCAACGCGTGGCGCGAGGGCAAGGCCTGACGCTTCCCCGCGGCAAAAGCCGTGAAGGCCTCCTTACCGGCTCTTATGGCCGGGAAGGGGGCCTTCACGGCTTTCAGCTCAGCGCGACCTGGCGGCCCTCCGGGGTGCGGACGGCCGCGTTCAGGGCCGCGCGGTCGGCGCGCCGGACGAGCAGCTCCAGGCCCAGCGCGTCCGTCACCGCGAGGACCGAGTCCGGGTCGGGGTGCGCGCCCGTCACCATGAGCAGCGGGAGGGACGGCAGGCCGCGCGTCGTCGGGTGCGGCGTGGCGCCCCAGTCGATGAGGAACGGCGTGAGCGTGCCCGGGCGGCTCGGCGGGGTCAATCGCCAGCGCAGCAGCTCGCCGTCGGCCGTCTCGCGGGACATCTCGATCGCGTCGCCCGGGTCGAAGCCGTGGGCGCGGGCGTGCGCGATCGTGGCGTCGAGGTCCGTGGTGCGCACCGCCCAGGCGACCAGGGCCGGCTCGGTGAGGTCGTCGATGCCGAACGGCCGGGGTTGCGCGGGCTGCGGCTGCGCCGGGTCCGGGCCGATCACCTCCAGGTAGGCCCCCGCGCCGAGGTCGGCGAGGTGGTTGGCCGTGCCCAGGCCGACGTGGCTGCCGCCGGGCGCGGGCGTGACGCCGGGCGCGGGCGTGACGCCGGTGAGTTCCTTGACGCGCGCGACGGCCTCGGCGAGGTCCGGTCCGGCGTAGACGAGGTGGTCCAGCACCGGCACATCATCCCGTGGCCGGGCCGCGGCCGACAGCCTCCCTTCGGTCGTAGGCTGAGCGCATGACTGTGGGGTTCACAGTGTTCGACACAGCGATCGGGCCGTGCGGGCTCGCGTGGCGCGACGACGTCGTGATCGGGACGACGTTGCCGGACGGCAACGCCCCCGGGACGCGCGCCAAGCTGGCCCGGTGGTTCCCGGACGCCGTCGAAGGTCCGCCGCCGCCGGCCGTGCGGGCGGCGGTCGACGGGATCGTCGCGCTGCTGGCCGGCGACCGCCGCGACCTGGCCGAGATCGAGCTGGACCTGGCCGCGGTGCCCGAGTTCAACCGGCGCGCGTACGAGATCGCGCGCACGATCCCGCCGGGCAAGACCCTCACCTACGGCGACATCGCGCACCGGCTCGGGATGCCCGGGTCCGCCCAGGCGGTCGGACAGGCCATGGGGCACAACCCGTTCCCGATCGTGGTGCCGTGCCACCGGGTCCTCGCGGCCGGCGGCCGCGACGGCGGGTTCTCGGCCCGCGGCGGGGTCGCGACGAAACGCCGGATGCTCGTGATCGAAGGCGCGCTGGCGGACGAGCCGACGCTGTTCTGACCCGCCCGACGCCGGTTCGCCGGTGCCGAGCCGTGATCAGAACACCGGCACGCGTGATCGCCGGGTCGACTCGCGTGATTGAAGGGTCGACACGGCTCGGCCGGCCGGGCCGCCGGGACGCGAACGGTCGGGTCAGGCTGGTTGGGGGGTCGGTTTCCAGGGCTTCATCCAGGGGGACTCCGGCCAGTTTTCGGCCGCCGCCATCAGCGGGAAGGCCGTGGCGCCGTCGACGTGCTCGCGGATGATGTCCGCGTGGCCCGCGTGGCGGGCGGTCTCCTCGATCAGGTGCAGCAGGACCCAGCGGACCGACCACGCCTCGACGTCGTCCGGGTACCAGGGGACGCCCTTCGGCACCGGGACCGGGCGGCCGAGGTCGTCGATCCGGCCGATGACCTCCGCCGTGCGGGCCGCGACCTCGTCGTAGCGCTCCAGGACGCTCTGCAGCGTCTCCTCCGGGCCCAGCCGGTACGCCTCCTCGTAATCCTGCATGCCCTCGCCGAACGGCTTCTGGGGCAGCTGCAGGGCGATGTCGATCCAGCCGTCCTCGGTGCCGGCGACGTGCTTGATCAGCCCGCCCACCGACAGCGCGCTCTTCGTCGGCGTGAGCCTCGCCTGCTCGTCCGTGAGGCCGTGCGCGGCCAGCTTCAGGACGTACCGCTGCTGTTCGAGGTACCGCAGCAGCCCGTCACGCTCGTCGGCCACCGGGGGCACGTTTCCCGCCATGTCGATCTCCTCCTCCGGGAATCGGGAACCCGATGGTCGCATCCGGCACCGACAAAATCCGGAAGAACTAGATCCGGGGCGCGTGCCGAGGCGCGGGCTTGATGAAGGCGTACGCCCCGCCCGTGCCGAACAGCACCGCACGCACCACCAACTGGACGCGGCTGAACACGCCTTCGAACTCGCCGAGCTGCGCCGCGAGCACCACGGCCACCCAGGTCGCCAGCACCAGCACCAGGCCCGCGACGGCGAACCGGCGCCAGCCCGGCGGCCACCACAGCACCAGGCTGATCACCCCGACCAGCAGGATGACGCTCAGCAGCGACGAGATGACCCCGCTGCTCTCCGGGTAGGCCGCCTGGACCAGCACGACGGCGCCGAACACGCTCACCGAGATCGAGCTCAGCCGCGCCGGCCACTGGACCGGGCCGAGCCGGTGCAACGGCGGCCCGGAGAGCAGGAACGCGACGCCCGAAACCGCGAGCAGGACCCGGAACACCGGCGGCCCGGCGAGCAGGGCGTCGGCCGGGTCGCGCACCGGGGACACGCCCGTCGGGACGGCGAACTCCAGCAGCCATCCCGAATAGGCGAGCACGGCCAGTCCCATGAGGAGGGCCGAGGCGATCCGAGCCGTGCGCACGTGGCACACATTAAGCGACCGCTTGCCATTGTGCGGCCCCGGCATGATCACGGCGACCCAGTCGTTATGCCTGCGGACGGACGAACGGGAACAGGACCGTCTGGCGGATCGACGCTCCCGTCAACATCATGAGCAGGCGGTCCACGCCCAGGCCGAGGCCACCGGTCGGTGGCATTCCGTGCTCCAGCGCCAGCAAAAAGTCCTCGTCGAGTTCCATCGCTTCGACGTCACCACTGGCGGCGCGCAAGGACTGCGCCTCCAGCCGGCGCCGCTGCTCGATCGGGTCCGTCAGTTCGGTGTAGGCCGTGCCGACCTCCGAACCGAACGCGATCAGGTCCCAGCGCTCGGCCAGCAGCGGGTCGGTCCGGTGCTGGCGGGTCAGCGGCGAGACGTCGGTCGGGTAGTCCGTGTAGAACGTCGGCAGCACGGTCGCACCCTCGACGAGGTGCTCGTGCGCCTTCAGCACGAGGTCGCCGTGGCTCGGGTCCTCCCCGACCGGCACACCGGCGGCGAGGCAGAACCGGCGCAGGTCCGCCACCGACGTCCCCGAGCCGACGTGCTCCCCCAGCGCCGTCGAGACGGCTTCGTGCACCGGGACCACCGGCCAGTCACCGGAGATGTCGTACTCGACGACCTTGCCGCCGGCGTCGGGCCGGCGCACGACCTGGGCGCCGTACGCCGCTTCGGCCGCGTGCTGGACGAGCTCGCGCGTCAGCTTCCGCATGGTGTCGTAGTCCGCGTACGCCTGGTACGCCTCGAGCATCGTGAACTCGGGGTTGTGGGTGGCGTCGACGCCCTCGTTGCGGAAGTTGCGGTTGAGCTCGAAGACGCGCTCGACGCCGGCCACGCACAGCCGCTTGAGGTACAGCTCGGGCGCGATCCGCAGGTACATCCGCATGTCGTAGGCGTTGATGTGGGTGACGAACGGCCGCGCGTTGGCGCCGCCGTGCACCGTCTGCAGCATCGGCGTCTCGACTTCGAGGTAGTCGGCGTGGTGCAGCCGTTCGCGCACCGCGCGGACCACTGTGGACCGCAGCCGCAGCATGTTCGTCGAGTCCGGGTTGACCGCCAGGTCGAGGTAGCGCTGCCGCACCCGCGTCTCCGGGTCGGTGAGGCCCTTCCGCTTGTCCGGCAGGGGGTGCAGGCACTTCGCGGTGACCGTCCACTCGTCGACGAGCACCGAGAGCTCGCCACGCTTCGACGTGACGACCTGGCCGCTGACGCCGACGTGGTCGCCGAGGTCGACGCCGGTCCGCCAGCCCGTGAGGTCCAGCTCCGCCGCGTCCAGCATCAGCTGGATCTCGCCGCTGAAGTCCTTGACGCGCGCGAAGCACAGGCCGCCGAGGATGCGCATCGCCAGCACGCGCCCGGCGATCCGGACCCGGTGCCCGGTCGTGGTGTCCGGCTGCAGGTCGCCGAACTTCCTGACGACGTCGCCGATGTGGTCGTCGCGGCGGAACCCGACCGGGTACGGGTCGATCCCGGCCTCGCGCAGCTTGTCGAGCTTCGCGACGCGCACGCGCACCTGCTCGGGCCGCCGCACGGCCTTGGTCGCCGGCACGGCGGCCGACTCCTCGATCTCCCGGACGCGGGCGACGAAGCCGTCGGTGACCGTCTCCAGCCGCAGCGACCGCGACCGGCCGGTCGGGACGAACCCTTCGAGTGCGCCCGCGACGATGCCGACCCGCGGGAGCCGCCGGGCCGAGGAGTAGCAGAGGAACCGCGGCTCCCAGTCCGGCCCGTACTTGGCGTTGGAGCGGTACAGCGACTCCAGCTGGAAGAACCGCGAGGCGACGCTCAGGATCCCGCGCCAGGCGCGCAGCACCGGGCCCGCGCCGATCCGCTCCCCCTCCGAGAAGACCGCGCGGAACATGGCGAAGTTGAGCGAGATCCGCTGCGCGCCCAGTACCGGCCCGGCCGCGACGACCACGGCGATCATGTACTCGTTGAGGCCGTTCTCGGCGTCGCGGTCGCGGCGCATGAGGTCCAGTGAGAGCCCGCGCCGGCCCCACGGGACGAACGACAGCAGCCCGCGCAGCTCACCGTGGGCGTCGTAGGCCTCGACCATCACGCTGCGGCCGTCGCTCGGGTCGCCGAGCCGGCCCAGCGCCATCGAGAACCCGCGCTCGGTCTCGGCGCCGCGCCAGGCCTGCGCCCGGGCCAGCAGCTCGGCCATCTCGTCGTCGGGGATCTCGCCGTGGCGGCGGACCCGCGAGGTGTAGCCGGCGCGCTCGATGCGCTTGACGGCCTGGCGCACCGAACGCCGTTCCGGCCCGGCGAGGCTGAACTCGCGGACGTCGAGCACGGCCTCGTCGCCGATCTCCAGCGCCCGCAGGCCGGCGTCGGTGTACGCCTTCGCGCCGCGTTCGCTGGCTCCGAGCACGCCGGGCGTCCAGCCGTAGGTGCGCGTCTCGTCGAGCCACGCGCGCACGGCGTCCGGCCAGGCTTCGGTGTCACCGATCGGGTCCGCGCTGGCGACGCTGGTGCCGCCGAGCACGCGGTAGGTCACCGCGGCGCGGCCGTTCGGCGCGAAGACGACGCTCTTGTCGCGACGGGTGGCGAAGTAGCCGAGGGAGTCGTCCTCGCCGTGCTCGGCGAGCAGCTCCCGCAGGCGCAGCTCCTCCTGGTCGGTCCGCAGGCGGCGGCTGCGCACCCCGCGGAAGAGCATGTACAGCGCGGCCGTGGCGACGACGGTCGCGCTCAGGTCGAGGAAGACGTCCAGCCAGGCCGGCCCCTCGCCGACACCGATCCGCCGCAGCTGCAGGTTTTCACCGGTGGCGTGGTTGACGACCCAGGCGAAGCGCTCCCACGCGTCGCCGAGGTGGCCGGGGAAGGCCTCGGTGAGGCCCCAGCCGACCAGGATGACCACGGCGAAGCCGCCGAACAGCATGGTGAGGCCGTCACGCCAGGCGCTCGGCGCGAGCCGGGCCGGGAAGGCCGGGCGCAGCGTGAGCAGGAACACGATCAGCCCGATCGAGAGCAGGTCGGCCGCGGTCAGGGCCCACAGCTGCGCCGGGATGTGCCGGACCTGCTTCGGCCCGAGCGTCAGCAGATCGGGTGACCACAGCAGGGTCGCCTGCAGGGCCAGGGTAAGCAGCAGGCCGCCGACCTGGAACAGCACGAGCGTGTAGAGCGCCGCCTTCTTGCGGCGGCGCAGCGCTCCGCCCAGCACCACCAGCAGCAGCACCATGACCAGGCTCGCGCTGGTCGGCACGCTGAGGGCGGAGAAGCCCATGTCGATGCCGTTCATCAGGCGCCCGCGCGGGCCGCCGGTGAGCAGCAGGAGCACCGAAAAGACCGCGGCGAGCTGCACCACGGTGGCGACGATGCCGCCGCTCTTCGCCTTCCAGGCGGGGATGCGCGTGCGCGCGTGCGCGGTGGTACCCATCGTCGCCGTTGTCGCCTTTCGCGGCCGTTCGGTCGCCATGCTCTTCATGACCTCTTCTTGACGTCAGTGAACACAGGTTGGTTGTCCCCCGACATCAACCTGAAGGCTGACGCCGGCTCGTCCCGCCGCACGACGGTGTGAAGCTGGTCGCACGGGGTCGAGGTCGGTGCGGGTGCGTGTCACGCTTTGAGACGCCTCTGCTCCACGACCCGGGGACCTCACCCAGGCCCCGAGGGAAGGACGGTCGACGACGATGTCAGCCACCGAGAAGACCCCCTCCGACGAAGTAGCCGCGCCGTACGGCACCGGATCCGCCGCGCCCGCGGCACCGAGTCCGGGCCGGAAGGTCCGCGTGCACCACCTGCGGGAGCTCAAGGAACGCGGCGAGCCGTGGCCCATGCTCACCGCGTACGACATGTACACCGCCGCGCTGTTCGACGAGGCCGGGATCCCCGTGCTGCTCGTCGGCGACTCCGCGGCCAACAACGTCTTCGGCTACGACACCTCGCTGCCGGTGACGGTCGATGAGCTGCTGCCGCTGGTGCGGGCGGTGACGCGGTCGGTCAAGCGCGCCCTCGTGGTCGCCGACCTGCCGTTCGGCTCCTACCAGCTCTCGCCGCAGCAGGCGCTGGAGACGTCCGTGCGGTTCATGAAGGAGGGCCGCGCGCACGCCGTCAAGCTGGAGGGCGGCCGCCGGTTCGCCGCGCACGTCGAGGCGCTGACCGCGGCGGGCGTGCCGGTGATGGGCCACATCGGGTTCACCCCGCAGAGTGAACACAACCTCGGTGGTTACCGGGTGCAGGGGCGCGGTGAAGCGGCGGACGTGCTGCTCGCCGACGCGCTGGCGCTGCAGGAGGCCGGGGCGTTCGCGGTGGTGATGGAGATGGTGCCCGCCGAAGCCGCGAAGCGCGTCACCGCGGAGCTGGCGATCCCGACCGTCGGCATCGGCGCCGGGCCGGACTGCGACGCGCAGGTGCTCGTCTGGCAGGACATGGCCGGGCTGCGGCGCGGCAAGGCACCGCGGTTCGTCAAGCGCTACGCCGACGTCGCGACGGTGCTGCAGGGCGCGGCGACGGCGTTCGCCGAGGACGTCCGCCGCGGTGAGTTCCCGGCACCCGAACACGCTTTCCACGACTAACCCCGGCCCTTGAACCGCTCGGCCAGTGCCGGGTCGTTCTCCCACCAGAGCCCCGACGTCGACGCGGCGCCCGCGGCGGCTTCTTCGTCCAGCTGGACGTCGATCTGCTTCGCGCGCCGCTCGTCGTCGCGGGCCCAGCGGACGAACAACGCGATGACGAACGGCAGGCCGGCGACGTCGCCGCCGATCCACAGCACGCCCGCGCCGATGATCTGGTCGGTGCGCGGGTCCGGGCCCCGGCCCGGGTGCGCCGCCGCGTAGTGCGCCGGCGCGAGCAGCGGGCCGAGCCACAGCACCAGCCCGAGCGCGCCGTCGAAGACGACCTCGGTGAAGGCGATCCACACCGACACCAGGTGCGGGTCCGTGCGCGGCGTCGGGTCGAGCCCGAGGCGCGTCCAGAAGTAGAGGAAGCCGGACAGGACGAGCATCGCCCGGGCCAGTCCGTCGACCACCGGTTCCCGGAGCGTGAGGTCGTAGAGCGGGGTCAGGTAGAGCGCCAGGACCGGGGCGACCAGGGCGAGCGTGATCACCGGGGGGAAGGTCAGCGCACGGGTCACCGGGCCGCGGCCGTGCCGTCGCAGCCAGCGGGCCGGGGTGACGTCGAGCAGCAGCCGGATCGGTGCGCCCAGAGCCAGCAGCAGCGGCGTGATCATCAGCAGCGTGACGGTCTGGACCGCGCGCACCCAGAAGAACGTCCGGTCGTAGAAGGCCAGCGGCGAGCAGGTGACGACGAGGATGGTCGCGAGCCCGGTGAGGAACGCCGTCGTGCGGCCCGGTGGCCACCGGCGGTGGCGCGTCGCCCGGAGGTAGAGCCCGCCCAGGGCGAGCACCACGAGCACCGCGGGGACGTCGAAGGTCAAGGGCATGGTCGTCACGCTCAGACCGCGAAGAAGATCAGGCTGGCGATTCCGGCGATCACGCAGTAAATCGCGAACGGCGTCAGCGTGCGCGTTTCGAAGTAGCCCGTGAGGAAACGCACGGAAATGTAGGAAGCGACGCCCGCCACCACGCTGCCGACGAGTGCCGGGCCGAGCGACGCGTGGTTCTCCGGGGCGAACAGCGTCGGCATCTTGAGCACGCCGGCGGCCAGGATCACCGGCGTGGCAAGGAGGAACGCGAACCGCGCGGCGTCTTCGTGACCCAGCCCGCGGCGCAGGCCGGCGACCATCGTGACGCCGGAGCGGCTGATGCCCGGCAGCAGCGCGAAGATCTGCGCGGCCCCGATCACGACCGCCTCGCCGACGCCCAGTTTCGCCAGCCGGACGTCGGTCGCCTCCTCGACGGAAACCGCGCGCATGACCAGCGTTTCCTCGGCCGAGAAGTCCACTGTGTCGTCATTCTCTTCGGGACGCCGTCGCGAGAACTTCTCGGCGGCGTAGAGGACTCCGCCGTTGAGCGTGAGGAAGATCGCGGCCGGCACGGGCTTGCCGAGGTAGTCGCGCAGCAGGCCCTCGAAGAGCAGGCCGGCCAGCCCGACCGGGATGGTGGCGAGCACGAGCAGCCACGCGAGCCGCTGGTCCGGCGTGCGGACCTCGCGGTCGCGGACCGACGTCCAGAGGCCGGCGATGATCCGGACCCAGTCCTTCCGGAAGAACAGGACCAGCGCGAGCGCGGTCGCCACGTGCATCGCCACGAGCACCGCGAGGTACGGCGAATCCTTGCCGATGCTCAGGTCCTGCTGCCACTGGCCGCCGAGCCAGGCGGGCAACAGGATGCTGTGGCCGAGACTGGACACCGGAAACAATTCCGACACCCCTTGCAAGGCGCCGACGACAATCGCCTCGACATAGGTCACCGCGGACATTCCGTGCCTTTCCGTACAGCGTTTCCTCGACCCAGATACCGGAACGTACCGGCGCATTCGTTAACGGCGGGCAAGGGGGACCTCGACGCTCAGCGTGCTCTCAGCGCGTGTTCACATCCATGAACATCAATCATGTCCTTGACTGGTGTTCGGCTTGTGGCTTAGCGTCTAGCCCGTCGCCGCCACGACAAAAGTTCGAACCCTCGACGAGGAGGACGGGAATGCGTGAGCGGGAACTGACCTTCACGGCCGCACCGACGGCCCTCGTGCGCCGCCCTCCGAGATTCGCGCCGGCCCTGCGCTGACGCGTCACAGACTGGGGGCCCGCTCAGCCCGGCGGCGGGGGCGGGCCCCCACTTTTCTCGGTCGCCGTCCCGAGTCCCGGCGGCGGGGCACCTCGAGGCGGCGACCGAGCACCACCTTCTCCCCCGCGGCACCGGTTCCGGCAGAGTGTCGGGCATGGACGAGCTCTACCCGCCGATCGCCGCGCGCGCCGAAGGGTTCCTCGACACCGGCGACGGGCACCGCATCCGGTGCCAGGAGGCCGGCAACCCCGGCGGGAAGCCGGTCGTCGTCCTCCACGGCGGGCCGGGCAGCGGGATCGCACCGATGGCACGCCGGCACTTCGACCCCGACGCCTACCGGATCATCCTGTTCGACCAGCGCGGCGCCGGACAGTCCACGCCGGGCGCCGCCGACCTCGCGGCCAACACGTTGTGGCACCTGGTCGCCGACATGGAACTCCTGCGCGAACGGCTCGGCATCGAGCAGTGGCAGCTCTTCGGCGGCTCGTGGGGCGCGACCCTCGCACTGGCCTACGCGGAGACGCACCCGTCGCGCGTCAGCGAGATCATCCTGCGCGGCGTGTTCACCGTCCGGCAGAGCGAGCTGGACTGGATCTACCGCGGCGGCGCGGCCAACCTGTTCCCGCGGGAGTGGGAGGCCTTCCTGGCGCCCATCCCGGAGGACCGGCGCGGCGATCCTTTGGCCGCGTACACCGACCTGCTCGCCGACGCCCGGGTCCGCGACGCCGCGGCGATCGCGTGGAGCAAGTGGGAAGGCGCGACGGTTTCCCTGTACCCGCAGGAGTCTTTCGTGCAGCAGTACGCCGAACCGGCGTTCGCCCTGACCTTCGCCCGGCTCGCGGTCCACTACTTCAGCCACGGGGCTTGGCTGTCGGACGGCCAGTTGATCCGCGACGCGGGCAAGCTGGCCGGCATCCCGGGCGTCATCGTCCAGGGCCGGTACGACGCGGTCTGCCCACCGACCACGGCGTACGAGCTGCACCGGGCGTGGCCGGGATCGGAGCTGAAGCTGATCGAGGGAGCCGGACACGCGGTGACCGATCCGGGGATCCTGGCCGCGCTGCGGGCCGCGACGGACGCGTTCCGCCCCTGAACCCCGGGACCGGTCCCCGCTCGTGAGCTGGATCATCCCGGAGATGCGAACGGTGCGGCTCCTCCTGGCGACCCTCGGGGTGATCGGCCTGCTCGCCCTGATCGTCGCCGGCGGCACGGGCGTGGTGCTCGGGATCGTCGAGCAGGCGGAAGCAGGCGACCTCTACGAGGTCCACTTCGCCGAGGACGGCGACAGCTGTTCCGGCAGCGGCGTCTACTTCGCCGAGTTCGACGGCGCGCCGCTGGAGTGCGGGCCCGTCGCCGGGCAGCCGCTGACCGTGCACCCGGCGTTCCCGGGCTTCGGCCCCGAACAGAACACGGCGGTCGAGGACCTCGCGCACGACCTCGGCCGGGACGGCCCGGGCCTGACCGGCGACGACGAGCAGCGGATCCAGGACGAGGTCGACCGGCTCGCCGCGAGCCTGCCCGAGGCGAGCCGTCCGCGGCACGGCCGGGAAGTCCTCTTCGACTCGTGGTGGGGCGCCGACCTCGCCTGGAGCGCGGGCGCCGTCGGGCTGGCGGCGGGAACCGGGTTCTTCCTGGTCATCCGCAGGCTGCCGCTATAACCGCCCGCCTGAGGCCGTGTCGCCCGACAGCCTCTGCGCCAGGTACACCGGGACCGTCGAGGCCACGATCAGCACCGCCGCCACCACGTTGACGATCGGCGCTTGGTTCGGGCGGAACAAGTTGTTGTAGATCCAGATCGGCAGTGTCTCCATGCCCGTGCCCAGGGTGAACGTCGTCACGATGATCTCGTCGAACGACAGCGCGAACGCCAGCAGCCCGCCCGCCAGCAACGCCGACCGCAGCATCGGGAACGTCACCAGCCGGAACGTCGTGAAGCCCGTCGCGCCCAGGTCCATCGACGCTTCCTCCAGGCTGCCGCCCATCCGCCGCAACCGCGCGACGACGTTGTTGAACACCACCACGATGCAGAACGTCGCGTGCGCGATGACCGCCGTCAGCAAGCCCAGGTTGATGCCCAGGATCGTCCGGAACGCGTTGTTCAGCGCGATGCCCGTGACGATCCCCGGCAGCGCGATCGGCAGGATGATGAGCAGCGACACCGGGTTCCGGCCGAAGAACCGGTAGCGCTGCAACGCGAACGCGGCCATCGTGCCGAGCACCAGCGCGATCGCCGTCGCCGCCAGGCCCGCTTGGACGCTCGTCCACAGCGCGTTCAACGCACCTTCGTTCGAGGACGCGCGGCTCCACCACTCCAGAGTGAAACGAGTGGGCGGCCAGCCGAACGTCGTGTCCGCGTTGAACGAGTTCAGCAGTACCATCAGCAGCGGGAAGTAGATCACCGCCAGGCCCAGGCCCAGCGCCGTCCACAACAACATCCGAGACGTCCGCACGGCGCAGCTCCTAGAGGTTGTCCAGCGCGCCGGTGCGGCGCACTGCGGCCAGGTACACGAGCATGATCATCACGGGCACCGTCGCGACCGTCGCCGCGAACGGCAGGTCGTTCGCCGCGCCGATGTTGTCGTAGACGACGTTGCCGAGCATCTGCGACGTGCCGCCGACGATCTTCACCGCGATGTAGTCACCCAGGGACAGCGAGAACGTGAAGATCGAGCCCGCGACGATCGCCGGGAACGTCAACGGCAGGATCACCGACCGGAACGTCCGGAACGAGCGCGCGCCGAGGTCACCCGACGCGTCCACAAGGGAATCCGGCAGCCGTTCGAGGCCCGCGTAGATCGGCAGGATCATGTACGGCAGCCACAGGTACGACAGCGTGATGATCGTCGCCGTGACGCCGTAACCGGGCGACAGCCAGCTCAGGGCGCCGTTGCCCGACAGCATCGAGCGCCACGCGTACGCCTTCACCAGGTAGCTCGCCCACAACGGCGTCATCACGGCGATCACCAGGATCCGCCGCGCCCGCGGCGACGCCAGCTTGGCCATCGCGAACGCCATCGGGAACGCGATGACGGCGTCGATCACCGTCACCAGCGCCGCGATCCCGACCGTGCGGAAGGTGATCGTGCGGTACACCGCGTCGCTGAACAACGTCGTGAAGTTGTCCAGCGACCACTCGATGACGACCTGGCCGGTGAACGCGTCGGTGTGCCAGAACGCCGTCACGAACAACGCGGCCAGCGCGCCCAGGTAGGCCAGGCCGAGCCAGAGCAGCGGGGCCGAGAGCAGGAAACCCAGGCGCAGCTTCGGTTTCCGGTAGAAGAAGGCCGAGAGCGCGGTCATGTCAGCCCTTGATCTCGGTCCACGCCTTGGTCCACTCGCCGTAGTCCTTGCACTTGACGTCCGTGCGGCCGTCGAGGCACTGCGGGATCGGCGTGGTCCAGTACGCGATCTTCGACGCGTAGGCCGAATCGCTCGCGTGGTAGGTGTCGCAGAGCGTCTTGTCCGTCATCTCCGCGCACGCCTTGGTGTTCGCCGGCGCCTCGCCGAAGTACTCGGCGACCTGGGCGTTCACCCTGGGGCTCACGATGTAGTCGAGCCACTTGTACGCGCACGTCTTGTGCGCCGACTTCGCCGCGACCATCCAGGTGTCCGACCAGCCCGTCGCGCCTTCGCTCGGCACGGCCGACTCCAGCGGCGCGCCCTCGCCCTTGGTCAGGTTGACCGTCACCTGCCAGGCCGTGCCGACGACGGCGTCGCCGTTCTTCAGCGCCTGCGACTCCTTGAGGTAGTCCGACCAGTACTCGCTCACCAGCGGCCGCTGCTGCTTGAGCAGGTCCACGGCGGCGGCGAACTGCTTGTCGTCCAGCGCGTACGGGTTCTTGATGCCCAGGTCCGGCTGGTGCGCCATCAGGTACAGCGCGGCGTCGGCGATGTAGATCGGCGAGTCGTAGGCGATCACCTTGCCCTTGTACGGCGAGTTCGCGTCGAACATCACCGACCACGAGCTCGGCGCCGGCGTCACCTTGTCGGTGCGCCAGGTCAGCAGGTTCGCACCCCAGCCGTGCGGGATGCCGTAGGCGACACCGGCGACGCTGTTCCACGACTTGTCCTTGAGGAACGGCTGGACGTCGGCGTAGTTCGGCACCAGCGCGGTGTTCACCGGCTCGACGTCACCCGAGGCGACCAGCCGCAGCGACGCGTCCCCGGACGCCGACACGACGTCGTACTGGCCCGTCTTCATCAGCGTGACGGCCTCGTCGGACGTCCCGAACGGCTTGACGTTCACCTTGCACCCGGTCTGCTGCTCGAACGGCGTGACCCAGTTGATCTTCGGGTCGTTCGAGCCGTTCTCCGCGTACCCGGGCCAGGCCAGCACGTTGAGCTGGCCCTCCGGCTGCCCGAGCGCTTTCAGCGCCTCCAGCTTCGGCGGGGTGAACCCCTGCGCGCCGGGCGGCGCGGACGCGCTCGTGCCCGACGTGCCACATGCAGCCAACAGCAGGCCGGCGCCGACGATTCCGGCAAGCCGCGTCTTCCTGTTCTTCATGGCGAACCCTCCACTTGGAAGCTGTGTTCGTGGCGCCAGCTCAGCCGGACGCGGCCGGCCGCCAACGCGCCGTCGGTGTTCTGCCGGACGACCGAAAGCCGGCCGCCGGCGTCGAGCGCGACGGTGTACCGCACGGTCGCGCCCGCGTAGACGACGTCGGTGACCGTGCCGGTCGCGCTGGTCTCCCCCGCCGCCGCGGGCTCGGACAGCTCGTCGTCGATGCGGATCTTCTCCGGCCGGATGCTGAACAGGCCCGGCCGGCCGATCACCGACTCGGCGCCGCGCCCGCCCAGCAGGTTCGACGTCCCGACGAAGCCCGCGACGAACGCGCTCGCGGGCCGTTCGTAGACCTCCTCGGGCGGCCCGACCTGCTCGATCTTGCCGTCGTTGAAGACCGCGATCCGGTCGCTCATGGTGAGCGCCTCGTCCTGGTCGTGGGTGACGAAGACGAACGTGATGCCGACGTCACGCTGGATCTGCTTGAGCTCCAGCTGCATCGCCTGCCGCAGCTTGAGGTCGAGGGCGCCGAGCGGCTCGTCGAGCAGCAGCACCTTCGGCCGGTTCACCAGCGCGCGGGCGAGCGCGACGCGCTGGCGCTGCCCGCCGGAGAGCTGCGACGGCTTGCGCGAGCCGTAGTCCTCCAGCCGCACGGTCTCGAGGGCCTCGAGGGCGCGCTCACGGCGTTGCTGCTTCGGGACGCGCTTCACGCGCAGGCCGTACTCGACGTTCTGCTGCACGGTCATGTGCGGGAACAGCGCGTAGTCCTGGAACACCGTGTTGACGTCGCGCTCGAACGGCGCCAGCCGGCTCACGTCGCGGCCGGCCAGCTCGATCGCGCCTTCGGTGGGCAGCTCGAAGCCGGCGATCATGCGCAGCACCGTCGTCTTGCCGGAGCCGGACGGGCCGAGCATGGAGAAGAACTCGCCGGGCGGGATGTCGAGGTCGACGCCGTCGACGGCGTGGACGTCGCCGAAGTGCTTGCGCAGCCCGGAAAGCCGGACTGCGGGCTGGTCGTCGTCGCTGGTCGACGCGGGTTCGGCCCGGGTTTCGGAAGGCGCTTGGTTCGGCATCGCCAGCCTCACAGGGCGCTCATGACGTGCTTGATCCGGGTGTAGTCCTCGAGGCCGTACAGCGAGAGGTCCTTGCCGTAGCCGGACTTCTTGAAGCCGCCGTGCGGCATTTCGGCGACCAGCGGGATGTGCGTGTTGATCCAGACGCAGCCGAAGTCGAGCTTCGCCGCGAAACGCATCGCGCGCTGGTGGTCGCGGGTCCAGACCGAGGACGCGAGGCCGTACTGGACGGCGTTCGCGTCGGCCAGGGCCTCGGCCTCGTCGGAGAACCGCTGGACGGTGATGACCGGCCCGAAGATCTCGTTCTGGCTGATCTCGTCGTCCTGCTTCACGCCGGAGACGACCGTGGCCTCGTAGAAGTAACCCTCGTCGCCGACCCTCCTGCCGCCACAGTGGACGGTCGCGTGCTCCGGCAGCCGGTCGATGAACCCGGCCACCTTGTCCAGCTGGGCCGCGTTGTTGAGCGGACCGTAGGCGACGTCTTCGTCGTCCGGCTTGCCGGTCTTCGTGCCCTCGGCCTGCCGGGCCAGCGCGCCGACGAACTCGTCGTGCACCTCGTCGGCGACCAGCACCCTGGTCGCGGCGGTGCAGTCCTGGCCCGCGTTGAAGTAGCCCGCGACGGCGATGGCCTCCGCGGCGGCTTCGAGGTCGGCGTCGCCGAAGACGATGACCGGCGCCTTGCCGCCCAGCTCCAGGTGCACGCGCTTGACGTCGTTCGCGGCGGACTTGGCCACCTCGATGCCCGCCCGGACCGAGCCGGTGATCGACACCATGGCCGGGATCTCGTGCTCGACCAGCGCGCGGCCGGTGTCGCGGTCGCCGCACACGACGTTGAACACGCCCGGCGGCAGGAACTCCCCGGCGATCTCGGCGAGCAGCAGCGTCGACGCCGGGGTCGTGTCGGACGGCTTGAGCACGATCGTGTTGCCCGCGGCCAGCGCGGGCGCGATCTTCCAGATGGCCATCAGCAGCGGGTAGTTCCACGGCGTGACCTGGGCGCAGACGCCGATCGGCTCACGGCGGACGAAGGACGTGTGGCCTTCCATGTATTCGCCCGCCGAGCGCCCTTCGAGCACGCGCGCGGCCCCGGCGAAGAAGCGGACCTGGTCCAGGACCATCGGGATCTCTTCGGCCAGGGTCAGCGCGATCGGCTTGCCGGTGTTCGCGGATTCGACGCGCACGACCTCGTCGGCGCGGGCTTCGAGCGCGTCGGCGATCTTCAGCAGGGCGAGCTGGCGCTGGGCGGGCGTCGTCGCGCGCCAGGTCTCGAACGCGGTCGCGGCGACCCGCAGCGCGTGGTCGACGTCGTCCGGCCCGGCGATCGGCGCGGTGCAGTAGGGGCGCCCGGTGACCGGGTCGGTGATCTCCGCCGTCCGGCCCGACTTGGACTCGACGTACGCGCCGCCGACGTAGTGCTTCAGCTCCTGCACGTTGCCTCCATCGGGGTTCACAGGAGCTAAAACATATAAGTTCATATGTAATAGGACAAGTGGATCAGGCAAGATTGGTGCGAACGGGTTCTCCGACGGCCGAAGGGGCACGATGCGCCAGGGGATGTCGCACAGCGCGCGCTCCGCCATGTTCGCCCCGCTCGGGCAGGTCGGGCGGGCGGAGGCGGTGGCGGCGCGGCTCGTCGACGCCATCACCCTCGGCCTGCTCGCCGACGAGGAGCAGCTGCCCAGCGAGGCCGACCTGGCCGCGCAGTTCGGCGTCTCGACCGTGACGGTCCGGGAGGCGCTCGTGGCGCTGCGGCAGCAGGGCCTGGTCGAGACGCGGCGGGGGCGCAGCGGCGGCAGTTTCGTCCGCACGCCGGCCAACCCGCCCGCGGACGTCTGGCGCGAGCGGCTGCGGGAGGTGTCGCTGTCCGACCTGCGCGACGTCGGCGACCACTACCTCGCGATCGCCGGGGCCGCCGCGAAGCTCGCCGCCGAGCGCAGCTCCCCCGAAGACGTCGAGCGGCTGCGCCTGGCCACCGACGACCTCCGCACGGCGCGCGGCATCGACTTCACGCGGGCGGAGCGCCAGTTCCACCTGGAGATCGCCGCGGCCGCGCAGTCGCCGCGGCTGACGCACGAAGAGGTGCACCTGCAACGGGAGCTGGGCGGCCTGCTGTGGCTGCCGCTCGGGGCTCATCCGCACGAGGAGCACGCGGCGATCACCGCGGCGATCGCGTCGGCCGACGGCGACCTGGCCCGCAAGCTCACCGAGGAGCACCTCCTCGGCGCCCTCGACCGGCTCGCGGACGTGCACCTCGACCTGCTCACCCCCTAAACTCGGCATACTCCGCGCATCGAGGTGAGCACCGTGACCGACACCCGCACGCTGGCCGGCGACGAGGTCGTCGAGCACGTTTCCGCATTGGTGGAAGGGGTTTTCGACCGGCTGAAGCCGCTCTTGGCGGCCGCCGAGTCGGTGCTGGCCGACGCGCCGGCCGCCTCGGCGTTGCACCGGATCCGCCCGGCCGTCACCGAGGCCCTCGGCGGCCTGATCGTCGGCGCGGGGTTCGTCAGCGCGCCCCGGGTGCTCGCGGACTCGGAGTTCGGCTTCGAGTGGTGGACCGGCTCCGCCGGCGAGCCGCCGTCCCAGTTGTTCATCAGCCTCGACCCGGGCAGCGAGAACTTCCTGGACTACACGCGCCAGTCGTGGTTCACGGTCCCGCGCGACACCGGCCGCCGGCACATCAACGGCCCGTACGTCGATTACCTGTGCACCGACGAGTACACGCTGACGTTCACCATCCCGGTGGTCTCGGCCGGCACTTTCGCGGGCGTGGTGGGCGCGGACGTGTACGTGCGCGAGTTCGAGCGCGCGGTCCGCCCGCGGCTGCGGTCGCTCGGCCGCGGCGCGGCGTTGCTGAACGCGCAGGGCCGGGTGATCGTGTCCAACAGCGTCCGCCAGGCGACGGGGTCGCTGGTGCGCGAGGTGGACGTCCCGGCGTGGTGGTCGTCGGGCGCGGAGCCCGGGCCGGGGCTGCGCCGGTGCGGGGACTCGCCGATCGTGCTGGTGCGCTAGGTCCGAAGCCGGCGGTCAGGGACCACCCATCAGCGCATACCCCACATAGCAGTCCGAACCGGCTCGCCGGCGTGCTGGATGCGGTACGGCAGCCCGCGATCGCCCGGCAGCGCGTAACCGAAGTGGTTGGCCGTCCAGGGCAGGAACGTGAGCCCACCCGCCGCCGGCAGCAGCACAACCACCGAAGCCACCAGTGCCATGCGCTTGCAGGCCATGCGAAGGAGACGTCCGACCCACCGTTTGTGCTCAGGTCTGCAACGCCACCCAGAGTTCCGCGCGGACGCCGGGTGAGTCGAGGTCGCGGCCGAGCAGCTCTTCGGCCTTCCGGATGCGGTTGCGCAGCGTGTGGCGGTGGACGCCGAGCCGCGCGGCCGCGGTGTCCCAGTGGCCGTGGTGCTCCAGCCAGCAGCGCAGTGAGCCGACGAGGTCGCCGCGGCCGGTTTCGTCGTGCTCGCGCAGCGGGGCCAGCAGGCCGTGGGCAAACGCTTGAGCCACCACCGGATCGATGAGGGACAGCAGGCCGCGGCCGGTGTGCTCCGCCGCCGACAACAGGATCTTGTCCTCGGCTTCCGCCGCGCGGGCCGCCAGCTCCGCCTGTTCCAGGCCGGCCGCGAAGTCCGCCGCGGCCACCGGCCCGGCGACGCCGCCGTTGAGGCCGCCGATCCGCAGCGCCGCCTCGGCCACCACGTCGACCACCGTGCCCGAGCCGAAGGCGACCACCAGCGCGTCCCAGCGCGCCGCGAACAACGCCTCGCCCTCCAGCGCTTCCAGCAGTTTCCGCCGCGAGGCGGCCGCCCCGGCGAACACCAGCACCGACCACGGCGCTTCCGGCGGCTCGGCCCCCGTCGTGGTCAGCACCCGCAACGCCAGCTCGTCCTGTCCGTCGGCGAGCAGCTCCAGCAGCCCCGACCGCAAAGCCTGCCGCGCCGCGGCCTGCGCGCGATCCTGTTCCAGCGCAAGGGAAAGCAACGACACCGCGGTGTTCACGATGTGCCGCCCCGCCGTGTCGAGCGGCACCGCGGTACCGACCGCCAGCACCCGTCGCGCGCTGGTGTCGAGTGTCTGCAGCACCACCTCGTCCTCCCCCACCGACACCACGCGCGTGCCCGTGCGAAGGCGCTCCAGCTCTTCGCGCAGCGAAGCGCCGTACGCTCGCGCGCTCGCCGGAGCGGCTTCGGTGACGGTGGTGCGGTCGAAGAGCAGGACCCAGCCGTCGATCAGCTTGGCCAGTTTGCGCAGCACCCCCGCCGGGCCGCCCTTGCCGACCGCCGTGCGGGTCAGTTCCTGCTGGGCCGTGCCGATGCGGACCGTCGTGGCGTACTCGTCCGCCGCCACCGCTCGCGAGACCGCGCGGGTGATCGCGATGAACGGCGTCTCGCGCGGTACCTCCAGCACCGGCAGTCCCACCTCGGCGGCGGTGGCGACCAGCGCGTGCGGCACCTCGTCGTGGCTCAGGCCGACGCCGAAACCGAGCCCCGCGACCCCGGCGTCCACCAAGCGGCGCACGTAACCCGGGGACGTCCGCTCGTCCAGGGTCAGGCCGGTCGTCAGCAGCAGCTCGCCGCCCTCCAGGAAGGCCTGCGGGTCGGTCAGCTCCGTCGGGTGCACCCAGCCGATCGGCCGGTCCAGGAGATCGTCGCCGGTCAGCACGCGCAGGCCGAGCGGGCGGTCGGCGGCCAGTCCGCGCAGCGTGAGTGCCATAACGGCCAATTCTACGCCCTAAAATAGCCAGAACGGCCAGCTGACGGCAGCCGCGTCGCCGCTCATCCTGAGGACGTCCACCCCCGTCCGGAGGAGCACGCCGTGACCGCAAGCACCACCGCCGAGCCGCAGGCCCCGGCACCCCGGCAGCGCCGGCTGCGCACCGAGATCCCCGGTCCCGTCTCGCGCGAGCTGCAGCAGCGGCGTGCCGCCGCCGTCGCCGCCGGGGTCAGCTCGGTGCTGCCCGTCTACGTCACCTCCGCCGGCGGCGGCCTGCTGACCGACGCCGACGGCAACGTCCTGATCGACCTCGGCTCCGGCATCGCGGTGACCAGCGTCGGGCACTCCGTCCCGGCCGTCGTCGACCGCGTCCGCGAGCAGGCTGGGCTGTTCACCCACACCTGTTTCATGGTCACGCCGTACGAGGGTTACGTCGAGGTGTGCGAAGCCTTGGCCGAGCTGACGCCGGGCGACCACGCGAAGAAGTCGGTGCTGTTCAACTCCGGCGCGGAAGCCGTCGAGAACGCCGTGAAGATCGCGCGCGTCGCGACCGGGCGCCAGGCCGTCGTCGTGTTCGACCACGCCTACCACGGCCGCACCAACCTGACCATGGGCATGACCGCGAAGTCGGTGCCCTACAAGCACGGCTTCGGCCCGTTCGCCCCCGAGGTCTACCGCGTGCCGGGGTCGTACCCGTTCCGCGACGGCCTGTCCGGCGCCGACGCCGCCGCGCTGGCGATCGACCGGATCGAGAAGCAGATCGGCGGCGACCAGGTGGCCGCCGTCGTCCTGGAGCCGATCCAGGGCGAGGGCGGGTTCATCGAGCCGGCACGCGGCTTCCTGCCCGCGTTGTCGCGCTGGTGCACGGAAAACGGCGTCGTGTTCGTCGCCGACGAGGTGCAGACCGGCTTCTGCCGCACCGGTTCCTGGTTCGCGTCGAACGACGAGGACGTCGTCCCGGACCTGGTCGCGACGGCCAAGGGCATCGCGGGCGGGCTCCCCCTCGCGGCGGTCACCGGCCGCGCCGAGCTGCTCGACGCCGTCCCGCCGGGCGGCCTCGGCGGCACGTACGGCGGCAACCCGATCGCCTGCGCCGCCGCGCTCGGCTCGATCGAGACGATGAAGGCCGGGAACCTGGCCGCGTCGGCGAAGCGCATCGAAGGGGTTGTCCTGCCGCGGCTGCGCGCGCTGGCCGACGAAACCGGGGTGATCGGCGACGTCCGCGGCCGCGGCGCGATGCTGGCCGCGGAGTTCGTGCGGCCGGGCACGACCGAGCCGGACGCCGACCTCACCAAGCGCGTCGCGGCGGCCTGTCACCGGGCCGGCGTCGTCGTGCTGACCTGCGGCACCTACGGCAACGTCGTCCGCCTGCTGCCGCCGCTGTCCCTGTCCACCGACCTGCTCGACGAGGGCCTCGCGGTCCTCGAGCACGCTGTCCGCACGGAGGCTCGCTCGTGACTTTCCCCTTCTGGGTCGCCGGAAAGCCGGTGACCGGCGGTGCTACGGCTGACGTCCGCCACTCCTTCGACGGCTCTCTCGCCGGTTCGCACTTCGTACCGTCCACTTCGGACGTCGAGGCGGCGGTGCAGGCCGCGCACGACGTCCGCGACGAGTTCGCGACGCTGCCCGCGCACGTCCGCGCCGGGGCGCTGGACCACGTGTCCCGGGCTTTGGGCGAGCGGTCCGAGGAGATCGCGTCTTTGATCACCGATGAGTCCGGCAAGCCGCTGAAGTGGGCGCGCGGCGAGGTCGGCCGCGCGGTGTCGACGTTCCGCTGGGCCGCCGAGGAGGCCCGCCGCTTCTCCGGCGAGCTGCAGCGCCTCGACACCGACCCGGGCGGCACCGGCCGGTTGGCGCTGGTCCGGCGCGTGCCGCGCGGGCCGGTGCTGGGCATCACGCCGTTCAACTTCCCGCTGAACCTGGTGGCGCACAAGGTGGCCCCGGCGATCGCGGTCGGCGCGCCGATCGTGCTCAAGCCCGCGCCCGCGACGCCGCTGACGGCGTTGCTGCTGGGCGAAATCCTGGCCGAGACGGATCTTCCGGCGGGCTCGTGGTCGATCCTGCCGGTGGACAACGAGACGTCGTCGCGGCTGGTCCGGGACCCGCGGCTGCCGGTGGTGTCGTTCACCGGCTCGGTCCCGGTCGGCTGGAGCATCCGCGACAGCGTGCCGCGCAAGCACGTCGCGCTGGAACTGGGCGGCAACGGCGCGGTCCTCGTCTGTCCCGATTGGACGGACCTCGACTTCGCGGCGCAGCGCATCGCGACGTTCGCCATGTACCAGGCCGGGCAGTCGTGCATCTCGGTGCAGCGGGTGTACGCGCACACTTCGGTCTACGACGCGTTGGTCGAAAAGGTCCTTTCGCAGGTGCAGGCGTTGCGGACGGGCGACCCGCGCGCGGAGGGCGTGGACGTCGGCCCGATGATCAACGACGACGCGGCCGCGCGGGTTTCCTCGTGGGTGTCCGCTGCTGTTGCCGCGGGCGGTCGCTTGCTGACCGGCGGCGGGCGTTCGGGCGCGACCTTCGAGCCGACGGTGCTCGCGGACGTCCCGGAGGACGCGTCGGTGATGGCGGACGAGGTCTTCGGCCCGGTGGTCTCACTGGTGCGCGTCGCCTCCGTGGAGGAGGGAGTGGCGCGGATCAACGCGTCACGCTTCGGGCTACAGGCGGGCGTGTTCACGCGAGACCTCCCGACGGCGTTCGCGGTGTCTTCTTCGCTCCAGGTCGGCGGGGTCCTGGTGGGCGACGTCCCGAGCTTCCGAGCCGACCAGATGCCGTACGGCGGAGTGAAGGACTCGGGCGTCGGCCGCGAAGGCCCGGCATCGGCGATGGCGGACTTCACGGAGGAGCGAGTAACGGTCCTGACCGGCCTGACGCTGTAGCCGAAAGCCGTGAAGGGCACCTTCAGGGACTCTATGTCCCTGAAGGTGCCCTTCACGGCTTTGGCAGGGCCTCCAGCAGTGCGGCGTGCGCGTCGACCAAAGACGGGCCGTACCACGTGAGGTGCCGTCCCGAGACCAGGACGTACCGCTCGTCCGGGAAGTGGTCCGGGCCGTCGTTGTCGGTGAACAAGTACGGCTCGTCCGGCAGCACCAGCAGGTCCGCGTCCGCCGCGAAGTGCGCGCGCAGCTCCTCGACGTCCGGCCTCGGGTAGCGCTCCTCGGACGCCGCGTAGACGTTCGCCACGCCGACCCGGCGCAGGACGTCGCCCGCGAACGTCTCGCGGCCCAGCACGATCCACGGCTTGCGCCACACCGGGACCACCGCGTGGAACCGGACCGGCCGCACCTCGCGCCAGATCTCCTCGGCCTCGACCAGCCAGGCCGGCTCCGGCAGGTCGTACGCCTGGGTCAGGATCCGCCGCAACGAGCCCAGCGCGGCCGGGACCGAGGCCGACGCCGCCATCACCCACACCGGGATCCCGTTGGCGCGCAACCTTTCGACGTCCTCCGGGCGGTTCTCCTCCGAGTTGGCCAGCACGAGGTCGGGCGCCAGGTCCAGCACCCGGTCCAGCTTCGGGTACTTCGACCCGCCGACCCGCGGGACGTCCAAAGCAGCCGGATGGGTGCAGTAGTCCGTGACCCCGGCGAGCCGCCCGGGCGCGCTGACCTCGACGGCTTCGGTCAGCGACGGCACCAGCGACACGACCCTCGAAGCCGGTCCTGCCAGCGGAACCGGTTCGCCCAAGTCGTCGGTCAAAGTCATGCGCGTTCGAACGACACCTTCCGCTTCTCGACGTCCACCGCGGTCAGCCGCACGCCGATGCGCGCGCCCGCGGTCAGCTTCTCCCCCGCGCACTTGGCCATCACCGTCGGGTCCTCGACGAGGATCTCGGCCTTGTTCTCGTCCGCCCGCAGCACGACGGCGCTGAACTCGCCGCCGACGTGCTCGGCCAGCACCCACGCCTCGACCTGGTCGATGCACGCCCGCTCGACCTTCGCGGCGAGGGTGTCCGACGCCGTCATGCGGTCCGGGACGTCCGTCAGCGCCGCGTGGACCCACTCCGGCACCTCGCGATCGGCCGAAACCGCGAGGCAGATCTCCGTCGCGAACCGGTCGACCAGCCGCCGGATCGGCGCCGTCACGTGCGCGTACGCGCCGCCGATGCCCGCGTGCGTCGTCAGCGCGGGCAGCTCGCCGTCGAAGGCCGTGTAGCCCGCGCCGCGCAGCAACCGCGTCGTATCGGCGTAGATCGCCATCGACGCGGGCTGCCGGGGATCCAGCCGGGACAGGAACTCCGAGACGGTGTCGGCCGCCGGCCAGGCGATGCCGACCGCCTCGGCGGAGCGGCGCAGCCAGTCGACGGCCTCGGGTTCCGGGTCGGGCAGCGTGCGCAGGACGCCGATCTTCGCGTCGATCATGATCCGCGCCGCGGCCATCCCGGTGAGCAGCGAGATCTCGGCGTTCCAGGCGTCGACGACGGTGCGCGGACGGCGGGCGAGCACCCAGCCGCCGTCCGGGTCGCCGCTGATCTCCTGCTCGGGCAGCTGCAGCTCGACGGCGCCGCGCCGGACGGCCAGCTCCCGCCGTCGCCGTCCCAGCTCCGGCAGCGCGGCCACCGAAGGGTGCGGGTCGCCGGCGTCGAGGGCGGCCTGGACGGTCTCGTAGTCGAACTGCTCGGTGGACCGGACCAGCGCGCGGCGCACCCGGGTCGCCGTCGGCTCGCCCGCTTCGTCGGTCTCGATGGTCCAGAGCACGGCGGGCCGGATCTCGCCGGGCAGCAGGCTCGCCGCGCCCTCGGACAGCACCGGCGGGTGCAGCGGGACGTTGCCGTCGGGCAGGTAGAGCGTCTGCCCGCGCCGGCGCGACTCCCGGTCCAGCGCACCGCCGGGCGGCACGAACGCGGCCAGGTCGGCGATCGCGTAGTGCACGCGGAAGCCGTGCGCGGTGCGCTCGACGACCATCGCCTGGTCGAGGTCCTTGGAGCCGGGCGGGTCGATGGTGACGAACGGCAGGTCCGTGGCGTCCTCCCGGGGCCCGGCCGCGGCCAGGGGATCCAGGACCGCGGCTTCGGCCTCGGCCAGCACCTCGGGCCCGAAGGACTCCGGCAGCGAAAACTCGGCACGAAGGGGGCCGAAGTCCCCGCCCGCCGAGTGTGTCCTGATCACGAGGGGAGGCACCCCCCAACCCTAACCCGCGAAAGGCCGATGATCGCCCGATCGGGCGCGGGCCGGTCGGGTGTACGTTGATCGCGTCAGTAATGAAAACCGTCTTCATTCCCAGGAAGGGTCTCGACCGTGAAGATCGCGTTCGTCGGCAAGGGCGGGAGCGGCAAGACCACGCTGTCGTCGTTGTTCGTCGCGTACCTCGCCGCCGCCGGCAAGCCGGTGCTGGCCATCGACGCCGACATCAACCAGCACCTCGCGGTGGCGCTCGGCGCGACCGAGGAGGAAGCACTCGCCTGGCCGACGCTCGGCGACAACATGACCCTGATCAAGGACTACCTGCGCGGCGACAACCCGCGCATCCCGGATGCCGCGTCGATGATCAAGACGACGCCACCGGGGCGCGGGTCGCGGCTGGTCAGGCCGTTCGAGGACAACCCGGTGTTCGACACGTGCTTCCGGCAGCTGGGCGGCGTGCGCCTCGGCGTGACCGGGCAGTTCGACGAGGACGACCTCGGCGTCAAGTGCTACCACTCGAAGGTCGGCGCGGCGGAGCTGCTGCTGAACCACCTGGTCGACGTCGACGGCGAGTACGTCGTGATGGACATGACCGCGGGGGCCGACGCCTTCGCGTCGGGGCTGTTCACGCGGTTCGACGTGACGTTCCTGGTGTGCGAGCCGACGGTGCGCAGCGTGGGCGTCTACCGGCAGTACGCCGACCACGCACGCGACTTCGGCGTGCGGCTCGTGGTGGTCGGGAACAAGGTGACCGACGACGAGGACGTCGAGTTCCTGCAGGAGCAGGTCGGCGGGGCGCTGCTGGGCTGGATGTCGGCTTCGGGCCACGTGCGCGCGGCCGAGCGCGGCGCGACCCGCCCGATCGGCGAGCTGGAGCCGCGCAACCTGTCGACGCTGTGCGCGATGCAGGCGGCGGTCGACGCCGAGCAGCGCGACTGGGCGCGCTACCAGCGTCAAGCCGTCGAATTCCACCTGCGCAACGCCAAGGCGTGGGCGGGCGCCGACCTCGTCTCCCAAGTGGACCCCGAGTTCGTGCTGGGCCCGCAGGTGACGGTCTAGTCGGCGTCTTCGGCGTCGGCCTGCCGGGTCCGTTCCCGCGCGATGTCGAGCGCGCGGCGGGCGGTGGCCTCATCGGGGTACGGGCCGAGCAGGTCGACGCCGCGGGAGCGTTCGAGGTGCTCGACCTGGTTGGTGCGGGTGTTGTAGTACCAGCCAGGGTCCGGGTTCGCGTCTTTCGCCATGTCCCCAAGCCTGGCATCCCGGGGCGAGTCTGTCAGCGCTTGTACCGGTAGGGGATCTCGGTCGGCAGCCCGGTGGGCCCGAACTCCTGAGGTTCCTCGGGGTCGGCGGGCTGCTCACCGATCTCGTCGAACCAGCCACGCGAGGGCATGGCGGTCCCGCGCGGAGGAGTGTCGGCGTCCTGCGCGCTCGGCTGCGGAAGGGGCTGGGGCTCCCGCCCGGGAAAGACGGGCGGAGCCTGCGGATTAGGCGGCGGCGTGGAGTTCGGCCCCGGGAAGACGGGCCGCACCGGGGCGGCGTGCCGGGCCGGGAAGGGCTGAGGGGTCGATTCCGGACCGGGGAAGACGGGCTTGGCGGGCTGGCTGCGAGTGGGGCCGGTGACTGGCCCAGGACCCCACTGCTGGGGCGGCTGGGGTTGGCCCGTAGGCGGCTGGGGTTGGCTTGTCGGCGGCTGAGGTTGGCCCGTAGGCGGCTGGGGTTGGCCCGTAGGCGGCTGAGGTTGGACTGCTGGCAGCCGGGACTGGCCCGTCGGCGGCTGGGGTTGGCCAGCTGGCGGCTGGGGTTGGCCCGTAGGCGGCTGAGGTTGGACTGCTGGCAGCTGGGACAGGCCCGTCGGCGGCTGGGGTTGGCTTGTCGGCGGCTGAGGCTGAACCGCTGGCGGCTGGGGCTGACCTGCTTGGGTCGCGGCCTGGTTCGGCTGAGGTTGAGCGGGCTGCGGCCCGGCCTGCGTCGGCTGCGGCTGACCGAGCGGCGGCGAGGCCTGGATGGAGTGCTGCTGAGGCTGGCCGAGCTGCGGTGCGGCCTGGTTGGGCTGCTGCTGAGCGGTCGGAAGCACGGCCGGACTTGACTGCTGCTGAGGCTGGCCGGGCTGCGGACCAGGAGGCGGCGCGACAGGCTGAACCCCCTGCGGCGCCGCAGGCTGAACCGGCTGCGGCAAAGACGCCGCGGCCGGCGGTACAGCGGAATGGCCGTGCTGCGGCGAAGGTCCCCCAGGCTGCGGACCGGCCTCAGGCACCGGGTGCGGCACCACGAGGCCGCCGGGCTGTGGCGAGCCGGGGCCGGTGGGTGCGCCGGGCTGCCAAGCCTGCGGTGCAGCCGGCGGAACAACGGGCTGACCAGGTCGCCAACCAGCCGGCGATGTCACGGGCTGATCGGGCGAGGCAGGCGGCACCGCAGCCTCCTCGGGAAGCCGCCGAGCGGACTCGCCGGCGAGCGAGGTCGGCAAATCGACCCCCGGAGCAGCCTGTGGCTCTTCGGATTGCGGCAGCTGCGAGTCAGACGGCTCTGGTCGCTGCGGAGGAGCCTCCGCAACGGCCGCGTCCGAGTACGACGCCGGATCGGCATCAGGGACTGTCGCCGGCCCGGCGGGCTCCACAACGGGTGCCTCAGACCGCGAGACCGACGCGCCCTCCCCGACCGTCGTCGACTCGACGGGCCGGCCAGGTTCCGGCACGGACTGGCCAGGCTCCGCGACGGGCACACCGGAATACGAGTCGGCCTGCGTGACCGTAGGTGGCTCGGCGGACTGGTCGGGTTGTGTCGTCTGCTCGACAGGCAGCGACCGAGACTCATCACCCTGCTGAGCGGACGACCCCACCGGCACCACGGGCTCGGACGCCACAGGCTGGGCCGTCACCTCGGGCGCGGGGGCCTGTTCTGCCTGCGCCTCTTCAGCGGCCGCTTCAGGCTGCGACGCAGGTTCTGTCCGGAACTCCGCAGCAGGTTCAGGTTGCTGCGCCGGTGCCGCCTCGAACTCCGCAGCGGGAGCTTCGGGTTGCGTTGCCACCTCTGTCTGGAACTCCGCAGCGGGCGCCTCAGATTCCGGCGCCGGTTCCGCCTGGAACTCCACGACAGGAACGTCAGACTGCGGCGCCGATTCTGCGCGGAACTCCGCAGCGGGAGCCTCAAGTTCCGACGCACGCTCCGCATCGAACTCCGTGGCAGCCTCGCGTACCGGTGCCGGTTCGGTTCGGAACTCCGCGACAGGGGCCTCGCGATCCGGCGCCGATTCTGCGCCGAACTCCGCAGCGGGCGCCTCGGATTCCGGCGCCGGTTCCGCCCGGAACTCCGTGGCGGCAGCTTCGGGTTGCGATGCTGCCTCTGCCTGGAACTCCCCCGTGGGAGCTTCAGGCTCCGGCGTTGGTTCGGCCTGAAACTCGGTGACCGGCGCTTCGGGCTCCGGCGTCGGTTCCGGCTCCCTGGTGAGAGGCGCCGGTTCGACCGGTGACTCCAACTTCGGATCGGCCTCGGGTCGCGCGGACTCGCTCGTCGCTGGGACAGCCGAGGGCTCCGGGTGGAACTCGCCGGACTGTGCGGCGCCTGCCGGCTCCGGGACGGGCTGGTCGGCCAGTGCCGGCTCGCTCGGGGCCGACTCGGCGGGAGGCTCCGGGTGGTGATCCTCCGCGGGGAGGTTTGGCTGAGCCGCTTCCGGCGGGCGGAGATCCGACTGGATGGGGGCTGCCGGTGACTTCACCGCGGGCATCTCCGGCTGGGCGCCTTCAGGCCGCGCGGACGCTGTCGGCACCTCGAGCTGCTCGGCTGGGGGTGCATGCCGTGACTCGCCCACGTACGGCGGTAGTGGGCCGGCGGGCTCGGATGTCTCCGGGGCCGCGTGGCGAGCCGTCTGATGGGGGGCCACCGGGCTCGGGAGGTCCGCCTCCGCGGTTACCGACCACTCCGGCTCCGGGGCGCGGTGCTCCCAGCTCGGCGGGGGTTCCGGGCGGTGGCGGCTCGGCGACGCGTCCTCCATGTGGCCCCACGACGGGCCCGTGATCGACGCCCCGGACCCCGCGGGCGGCTCGGGCTCGGCCCGGCCCGGCCCTTCCGGCCGCGACTCGGCGAACCCCGCCGGACGGCTCGCCGCTCCCGGCCGTGGCTCAGCGGGCGTCTCGACGCCCGCCGGACGCCCCGGCTGGTACTCCGGAACCGACGGAGCCGCGGGCATCGAGGGGGCCTGGGCAGCTGAAGGAACCGAAGGAGCTGCTTGACCAGAAGGAGCCGCCTGAGCCGAGGGGGTCTGAGCGGCCTGGGGAGCTAGGGGAACCGACGGAGCCGCCTGGCCAGAAGGAACCGACTGGCCCGAGGAGGCCTGGGGAACAGCAGGTGCCGACTGGCCCGAAGAAACCGCAGGACCAGGCTGCCCCGAGGACACGGGCTGTCCCGACGTCGCCGGCTGTCCCGGCTGGCCGTGCGGCATCGTGCGCCACACCGGTGCGGGGCCGATGTTCATCGCCGCCGGCGCTTGCCCAGGCGGCGGTGGTGCTCCCGGTGGCGGAGCCTGAGGTCGCGCCGCCGGCTTGGGGATCGGGTCCAGGCTCGACACCAGGACCGTCGTGTTCATCGGGTCTTCCACCTTGCGGCCGCTGCGCTCGCGGTAGACCATCTCGCCGTCGGCGTCCATCTCGACCAGGTAGCCCGCCTCCGCCAGCTGCTCCTCGTCCAGGTCACCCAGCTTTTCGTAGCGGGACGGGACCACCCGGTAGATCGGCCACGCCAGGCGCGCGTTCTCGGCGTGGAACTGGGCCAGCAGCGCCGCCATCTGCTGCTGCCACGGCAGCGACATCCCCTCGGCCAGCGACCGGGGCAACACGACGTACCCCGCGTCGACGCCGGGGTAGCCGACGCTCAGCTGGTCGGCCAGCGGGGTGCTGGAGGCGGGGCGAGCCGACTGCCGCGGCGGCTGGGGCGCGCCGAACAGCGACGCGGGGTCCTGGGGACCGCCGGGCTTGCCTCGCTTGCCGAATTTCCGTCCCACGTGCTCATCCTCTGCCAGTACGCGGCCACCTGCTGGTGGAGGCGCCGCGACGTCGGGTGAATCGGTTCCGTTGTCGGCCCATCCGCCGGCCCGCTCGTGTCAAGGGGCTTTAACCCATGCTAAACGCCGGGCCGGACCGCCTGCGGCACCACTTCGGCCTCATCGAACGAGAACGCCCGTGTGTGCACCGGGACACCGGTCTGCTGGGCCTCGACGACCTTGCCGTCACCGAGGTACATCATCACGTGGTGGATCGTGTTGGGATCCGCCGGATTGTTCGCGAGGAACAGCAGGTCACCGGGCTGCGCCTCACGCACCGGCAGCATCGCGCCCGCGTGGTACTGATCACGCGAGACGCGCGGCAGGATGATCCCGGCCGACTCGTAGGCCCGCAGCATCAGACCCGAACAGTCGTACGAGCCGGGCCCTGTGGCGCCCCACACATACGGCTTCCCCTGCTCACCCAGCGCGAAACTGATCGCCTTCGCGGCGGCCTGGCTCGGCGGCAGCAGCTGGCCCAGCCCGGTGCCGCAGGCGACGACGTCGACGACTTGGCCGACGTTCTCCACCAGCGTCGCCGCCATCGGCTCCCACTTGTGGTAGCGGTCCGGGAACCCCGAGCGCTCGACCCGCTGCGCGGCGTCCCCCGGGCGCATGTTCTCCCAGTCCGGCACCGCCAGCAGGACGTCGAAGAACTTGTTGACCTCGTACGTCGGGTCGGTGACCTGCGCGTACGTGCCCCAGCCCATCGACGGGCGCATCTGGAAGATGCCGAGGGAGTCGCGGTCGCCGTAGGTCAGGTTGTGCAGCCCCGACTCGGTCATGCCGGCCTGGATCGCGACCTGCCAGGCCCGCGGCGCGAGCGACCGCTGCTTGCCGATCGAAACGATCAGCGCGACCGTGCCGCGCTGCTCGTCGTCCAGGTTCGACGCGTCGACCGTGCCGCGCTCGCCCTCACCGGGCTGGGTCGGGCCGACCGAGGCGTCGCAGCTGGTCAGGGAGACGCCCCGGGCCTGCGCCTGCTGGTTGTCGATGACGACCTTGGCGGCGACGGCGGTGACGATGAGGGCGCCGATCGCGACGAACACGACCAGTCCCAGCCACAGCCCCAGCCGCCGCACGGTCAGCTCGCCTGGTCGTAGTCGGCGACCCGCCAGCCCGCGTTGGTGCTCACGACCGTGATGCTGAGCTTCGGCCCGTCCGTGGGGATCGTCAGCTGCACCGAGCTGGTGTAGGACGTGCCGACCGTCGGCTCACCGGTGACCTTCGTGGCCGGGACGTTCGCCGGGTCGACCGACGACATCACCGGCAGGTACTCCTCGGTCGTGAAGGGCTTCAGCTGCTCCAGCCACTGCGCCGACGTGATGCCCGCCGGGTGGTTCACCCAGGCCGCTGCCCATTCCTTCGCGACGCGGACGGCGTCCCCGTTCGGCGCCGCCGTCGTCGGGGTGACCAGCGGCTGGGACAGGCGCGTCGGCAGGTTGGACGTCGGCACCGAAGCGGCGACGCCCGGCTGCGTCGCCGTGACCGACGTGGTGGTCGTGCCGGGGGCGAGCGGCGACGCCTTGGCCGGCTGCTTGCCCATCACCTTGGGCACCACGATGCCGAGCACGGTGACCAGGATGGCCAGGAACACCAGCGTCCCGATGAGGTGGCGCGGCGAGCGCAGCGGAAAGCCCCACAGGCGGCGGTAGACCGCGGCGCGGCCGCGGTTGGTCCGGATCGGCATCCGTCACCGCCCCATCACTTGGTCGGTGTCACGCGGTTCCTCGCGGACTTCGATGCCCCGCGACGGCCGGTACAGCACGAAGACCGGCTTGCCCGCGACGACCTCGGGGTCGACGCGACGCGGCGTCGCCCGCACTCCCGGAGCCCGCGGCGCTTCCGGCGGGGTGTAACCGCTGAAGTCGGCTTCGGGCGTGCGCAGGTCGGAAGGGACGACGACGGGCTCGGGCTCGTCGTTCCAGCGCCGGTCGGCCACCGGCGAGGTGTCGACGCGGCGGCTTTCCTCGCCCCGCACGGTCGGCCGCCCCCCGGCGCCGACGACGACGTACTCGCCGGGGTCACCGCCGGCCGGGTTGTACTGGCCGTACACGGGAGAGCCCGGGCGGCCGCCCGAGGGCAGGGCACCGGCCGAGCCACCGCCGATGGCCCCCGGCCACGCGCCGGACCACGCCGCGGCCGGCCGGGACGCACTGGTGCCGTTGTTGTCGAGCCGCTGGGCGTTGGCGAAGATCGTCGCCTCCGGCCGGAACCGCCCCCCACCGACGGTCGCCCCCATCGGCCCGCGCTGCTCGCCGTCGACGACGTCGTCGGTCTCGCGCACGTTCTGCCAGAACGCGTCCTGCGGCGTCGGGCCATTGTTGTTGCGCCGGAACCGGGAGAAGATCCCGCCACTCGGCGACGGCACGGCGGCGCCGACCATGCTGACGGACATCTCGACCATCTGCCACAGCCGCCGGACAGGGCGGCCGACCATGAACAAGAGGACGGTGATCAGCCCGGCGAGCACCATCTGGGTGAGCATGTTGAGGGAGTTCCCGGCACCGAAGATCGCTTGGAGCAGCAGCATGTGCACGCCGGCGAGTACCGAGAGCACGATCAGGTTGAACGCCACTCCCCCGGCGACCTTGAGCACGCGGGGGAGAACCTGCGGCTGGAGCAGTGCGATCAAGCCGATCAACGGGGCGGTCAAGGCGAACAGCCGGATCAGCACCTGCGCGAGCAGGATGGATGCCTTGGCCAGCAGCTGGAACAGCGAATACACGAGCGCCTGGCCGAGCGAAAGGAACCCGGCACCGGTGCGGCCACCGGCCTCGCCGGTGAAGTACCCCGTGGCGGGGCCGAGCTTCGTGGAGATGTCCTTGTAAGCGGCCTTCTTCGCGTCCACGAGGCCGGCGTCGCCGTCGCCACCCTTCTGGATCTGGTCCCAGGTGAAGGCACGCGCGTCCAGCAACGGGGCACCGAACTGCTGCGCCTGTGGTGCCGTCGCGGAGCCGAACTCGCCCCGCAGCCAGTTCTCGTAGACGATCTGGCAGTGCAGGTCGGTCGGCAGGATGTCCCAGGTCGGCCGGCCGGCCGTGGTTCCCTTGTTCTGGCAGGAGATCTGGCCCTGCGCCGGATCTTGCGGCGGCGGCGCCGTCGGCGGCCCGGCGTCGACGAAGCCGGCCTGGATGTTGGTCGTGGTCTGCACGATCGCGTTGTCGATCGGGTCGAGGTACCGCAACAGGGCCAGCGAAGACGCGGCGAGCCAGACCGCGGCGAGCCCGTAGAGGGCACGTTTGCTCACGGCCGCGAGGTCGCCCCGCCAGATGTTGCGGAACATCATGATCGACATGATCAAGGCGACCAGGCCAAACAACTGGGCGTAGATGTTGTTGTAGATCTTGTCCGCGCCCGCCTTGACGGCGTTGTAGAGCGGGCTGAGCAGACTGCCCTGCAGAACCGTGTAGTGCAGCGAGTTGGTCGCCCCGACGATGTTCTTGCCGAGGCTGAACAGCTGGTTGCCGGCCCAGGTGTCGATCGCCGAGTTCGGCGAGCCGATCCCCGACAGCGGGCCGCAGTCGGTTTCGAACGTGTCCCAGACCATGCCGGCGTAGCCGTACGCCCGATACGGGCTGAAACCCTCACCGTGCACGCCGTCCGGCGGGTCGAGGGCACCGACCATGCCCGCGCCCGGGCGTTCCGGGTTCGGCGCCTCACCGCACGCCGCCGCGCTCGCCGCTGGGGCCGTCGCGATCGCCTGCAGGCCCAGGACCAGCATGACGGCGAACATCGTCGCCTTGCGGCTCGGGGTGCGGCGGCCCGGTCGGCGTGGGCCTTCCTTGATCCGCCGCTTCAGCGCGTGCCACCCGGCGGCCATCGACAGCAGGACCGCCAACGTCAGCAGGGTGCTCATGCGCCACGCTCCGCGGTCGCCGGGTCGGCGACGCCGGTGGCGAAGCCGCTGCTACGACCGGCACCGGTACTTCGGCTCCGGGCGGCGGTCATGCGGCGTCCCGGCCGGTGCCGCCCTTCCCGCCCGTGCGGGCGTGTTGCTGCCCGCCGTGTCCGTTGCCGTTCGCAGGCTGCTGGACGTCGCCCTGGACTTCGCCCGTTTCCGAGGCCAGTGGGTCCGGTGCGCCCAGCAGGTTCTCGTCGGCCAAGCCGACCTCCAGCTCCGCCGCCAGCTCGAAGTCCTGCTCCAGCTCGATGTCGTCTTCCGGTGGGGCCGCCACGAACGGCTTCTTCTCCTCCGTGTGAGGCAGGGCCAGTTCCGTGCCCGGGCGGCGGGGCTTCTCCGCGTCCTTCGAGCCCGGCGTCGTGTCCATCACCCGGCGCAGGTGGTCCAGGTGCGGGCCGGAGAAGTCGACGCGGATGCGCTCCACGCCGCCCGCGCCGTCGCCGAAGATGAACTGGCGGGGCTCGATGTCCCGCTCCAGGCCGCGCTGCTGCGCTCCCGGGCGGCGGCCCAGCGCCGCGACGACCTGCTCGTAGCCGACGCCCACCGGGACCTTCAGCAGCCGCAGCGCGTCCGCCTGGGCGTCGTCGTCGTCCAGGCGCCCGACGAACACCGAGTCCAGCAGGGTCACGAAACCCTGGATCTTCAGGAAGTCCGCCGGGATCTGCGACGACAGCAGCACGCGGACGTTCCACTTGCGCGAGTCACGCGCGAAGCGGTTCATCAGCACGCGCCCGGTCGGCACCTCCGACAGGAAGAACGCCTCGTCGATCCAGACGCCCTTGCGCATCTCCTTCGGCTTCTCGTAGACCGACCGCTGGGTCAGCCACGCCGCCAGGTTCAGCATCTCGACGCCGAGGGACTCCGCGTCCGTCCAGTACTCGCGCGGGACGCCGTCCTTCGGCAGGGTCAGCCCGGCCATGGTCAGCACCGTCAGCCGGTCGTCGCGGGTCTCGGCGTACGGGTCGGCGTCGGTCTCCGGGATGAGCAGCGCCATCCGCTCGCGCATCTCGTCGAGGAAGTCCGCGACGACGCCCGCGTGCTCGTGGTGCTCGCTCGAGTCGCGCCGCAGGGCGTCGATCACCTGGCCCGGGTCGGCGTCGAACCGGCCGCCGACGGTGCGGACCGCGCGCAGCAGCACGATCCGGGTCTGCGCCATCCGCGACACCTCGTACGGCAGGACGCCGGTGAGGACGTCCAGCACGAGACGCCGTCGCGTCGCGCCCGCGAGGGCCTTCTCGCGGCGCCACGAGCGCTCGGGGTCGTCCTCGTCCATGAAGTGCTCGATCAGCGGCTCGGCGACCACCCGGTACGGGTTGAGGATGCCGGGCTGGGCGTTGAGCAGGTTGATCGGCCGGGCGTAGGGCCGCAGCTCCGGCAGGTCGCACAGCCGCGACAGCGGGCCCGACGGGTCGAGCAGCGTCCAGCTCGCCCCGGCGCGCAGCGTCTTGTAGACGATGCCGCCGCCGAGGAACGACTTGCCGGCACCCAGGCCGGCGACCATCGCGGTCAGGCCCGAGCCGTCGCGGATCTCCTGGGCCATCCACGGGTCCCAGGCCACCGGGCGCCGGGTCGCCGTGCAGGTCTCGCCGAGCAGAATGCCGCGCCGGTCGCCGACCTCCGCGGTCGCCGTCGGCACCGCGGACGCGCCCCAGACGACCGAGCCGCGGCGCATGTAGGCCGCCGAGGCCAGCGGCTCGCCCGGGATGAACTCCCGCGCCAGCGCGTACTGGGCTTCCGGGTGCTCGATGGCGATCTTCGGCTTGTACAGGTCGAGCAGCTGCTGGGCCAGGCGCAGCGCGTCCCGTTCGGTCGGGCCGGACACCGCCAGCCGCCACCACGAGCGCACGCGGGTGGCGAGCGCGGTGAAGCCCGACGTCATCTCGTCGTCGATCTCCAGCACCCGACCGGCCTGGCGCGACAGCGACTGCGGCGGCTCCAGCTCGTGCTCGTCGGTGTAGTGCTTGACCTGCGAGCGCACCTTGTTCATCTGGCGCGCCAGCTCGCCCGCGACCTCCTCGGGGCGCCGGACGTAGATCCGCGCGGACACCTCGACGGCGGCGGGCAGCCGGTCGGCGTGCTGGATCCACGGGTCGTCGACCTCGGGGATCTGCAGGCCGTGCATCTGCCCGACGGTGAGGATCGCCAGGTGGCGCGAGACGCCGGCGTTGGAGCCGGTGCGGCCGCGGACGGTCACGGTCGGCGCGTACGGGTCGGCGTAGTAGTCGGCGGCGTCGGTGAAGCTGGCCAGGTCCTCGGGCTCCCAGGCCGCGCCGGGCACCGCGGGCATGTTCCGCGGCGCGGGCAGGCCGAGCGAGCACGAGCGGTGCATCAGCCAGGACATCTCCTCGGCGTGCACCGGCCGGCCTTCCAGCCCGGCGCTGCCGATGACCTGGTCGAGGTGCTCGACCTCGGAGTCCAGCGCGGTCAGCTCGGCGTCGACGGCCTCGGGCAGGATCTTGCGCAGCACCGGCGCGGCCCGCTCGACCGCGCGGTCGACCATCCGCCGGGTCTGCACCTGGACGCCCAGGTAGACCTCTTTTTCGGCCATCGAGCGGCCCATCAGCTGCTGCTGCTCGCCGATCAGGTAGTCGTCGAACGACAGCGCGCCCGGGACGTCGTTGGGGCGGCCGTGCGCGTTGTAGACGTGCGCCTCGGCCCACATCCGGATCGGGTACGGCCGGTTCGTGACGCGCAGGTGCAGCCAGCGGCCCTGCAGCTCGGCGTACTGGCCGGCGATGGCCGCGACGAGGTCGCGGCGCTGCGAGTCGGAGCGGAACGACCAGCGCTGCGGCGCCAGCCGGTACCAGGCGTAGACCTCGTACCCGCTGCGGACCAGGTGACCGTCGATGCTGCGCACCGCGATCGACGGGGTGTACGCCGGAATCGCCTGCTCACCGGGCAGGCGACGGCCCTTGGTGCTGCTGCCACCCGAACCGTTCCGCGCCGCGCGGACCTGCTCGGGCGGTTGCCACGCGCCCGAGTGTGCGTCCCGACCTTTACCTCGGCTACCGCCGCGACCGAACAACGACTACCTCCCGGCCCGGGCCGCACCGCGGCGGCTCGGGCGCGCTCGTGGGGTTCCTCTGACAGACACCGCGGCGCGTAGCGCTTCCGTTGAGGCGGTGGTGGGGGCATGGGTGGCCACGGCACCCGGCTGCGGGCCGTGGTGCCGGTACTGCCGTCTCCGGCGGTGCTTCGGCAACGGGCGCTCGGCCCGCACCCGGACGCGGCTGGCGCTGACGGCGCCGCCCGTGCCCGTGGTCGCCTGCCGCGGCGTGTTGAGCTCGCGCCCGGCCATCGAGACCACGGTGCCGAGCGGCCGCTCGTGGCTGATCTTGGCCGTCAGCAGCCGGGTCACCACGATGGTGGCGATGAACGCCCACGCCGTCGAGAAGAACCCGAAGCTCCACCCGGCCCAGCGCTCGACGCCGAGGACCACGAAGAACACCGGGATGCCGATGAGCCACGCGACGTAGCGGGCCCGCCAGGGAAAAGTCGCTTTCGGGGGGCCGAGCCAGACGGCGTCGACCCGGTAGACCTCGTCATCAGTCCTGATGCGCACGCGGGCCCCTGCCTCAGCCGGTGAACAGGCCGGCGATCCACTGGCCGACGTTGACGCCGGCGCCGCTGACCGCGAGTCCGATGATCGCCAGCGCGATGACCACGCCGGCGAGCCTGCGCATCACGCCGGCGTTGTCGCCCTTGCCGCCACCCAGCCACAGGAGCAGGAGCGCGACGGACAGCAGCACCAGGGGGATGACGTTGTCGAGCAGCCACTGGCGCACGTTTCCGGTGCCCAGCTCGCCTGCGGCCAGCGTGTCGAGGGTGGTCAAGGTCATCATCGCGTTACTCCCGGTGCGCGGTGGGGGCCGCGCGGTTCTGGCTCAAGCAGTGCTTCGAACAACATCATGGCGGCTACGAGGGGTAGCGGTCAAAGCGCGCTGAGTAGGTACCGGCTCGCTGCTCAACCGGGACGGCGCGCTTATTACCCGAAATCTCCACGCCCACCATCATCGCGGCAAGGGTCCTCCGGTCAAAGCCCGGCCGCCCATCGTTTTTGTCGCAGTGCCGAACTCACTCTCTTGGCAGAGAATCGCTCACTTTGCGTGCCCGGCTTGTGACCGTCGCCGGGCCCGAAACAGTGTGACACGACCCGAACGGCGGGCTTGCAGGAGTCCACACTGTGACGCCGAGTGGACCGGTCCGCCGAGATCCCGATCTTGGCGGCCGCGAACGTCCGTCACTAGGTGTTCAAGACCTCACACAAGTTTCACTACATAGCGTGATCTTGCTCCATTCAGACGCGCCGGCGGCCGGCGAACACGCCTTCCGGGAAGGCACCGGCCTCGACGGCCTGGCGGCTGAGAGCGCGGCACAGCAGCTCGAGCCGGGCCGTCTTCTCCGGCCCCAGGAGGTCCCACGGCCCGGTCGCGGCGGCCTCGGTGGCGACCTCGACCCGGTCGCGCAGCGCGACGCCCGCCTCGGTGAGCGCGCCCTCGGCGTCGAGGATCCCGCGGCCGGCCAGCCCGGCTTCGGCGGCGGCCCACTGCTCGTCGCTCCAGCCCCGGGTGAGCTTGGCGACCTCGGGCACGAACCCGTCGCCGGTGGCGACGTGCGTGATCAGCGCCTCGATGTTGCCGAGGCCGTTGAGCACGAGCGCGGCGATGTGGCCGTCGCCGCGGTACTCGCGCAGCAGCGTGATGGCGTGCCAGAGGGCGAGGTGCGGCTGGTCGGGCCAGGGCAGCGCCGCGTGCGCGGCGTAGAGGGGACGGCCTTCGGCGGTGCAGCCGGCCGAGGCCTCCCGGGCGAGCTCGGCGGCCTCGGCCACCTCTTCGCTCTTGAGGGTGTCGTCGCCGAGCAGGCGGGTCAGCACCTTGTCGACGCCGTCGAGGCGGGCTTCGAGGACCTGCTCGGGCGTGGCCAGCGTCCAGGCCCGCGGGATCACCCGCGCGACGACCTCGGGGTTGAAGTTGTAGAAGGTGGCCGCGACGACCTCGGCGCCGACGGGCCCCATGGCGGCGGAGCGGCCGGCGAAGTAGGGCATCCGCCCCGGTCGCAGCCCGATCCCGGTGAGAGCGGCGTCGACCTCGGGCGCGAAGTACGTCAGCGCGTGCAAGGAGTCGAAAGCCGACTTGAACTGCTTCTCGTTTCCCGCCATGCGGGCACCCTACCCCCGGGTAACCACTTGGCACGAGCCTCCGCGGCACCCGGTCGTGGGTGTTCAGGGCGGTGAGAACCGCCCTGAACACCCACGACGGGGTGCGGACGAGCTGGCGTGTAAGCCGGATCCTGTTCCCCGGTCGCCTTGCGGCTCGCGGGGCGGCGGTCATCCATCTCGGCCTGCCGTCGCCGGCAGGCTCCAGCGGCCTACCCGCAGACTCGGACGGGCCGTCCTCGAGCGCCTGCGCAGGAGCCGAAGCTCCCTCTTGGCCTTGCTCCGGGTGGGGTTTACCTAGCCGTCCCGGTCACCCGGGACGCTGGTGGTCTCTTACACCACCGTTTCACCCTTACCCCGGCCCTCGCGGGCCGCGGCGGTCTGTTTTCTGTGGCACTTTCCCGCGGGTCACCCCGGGTTGCCGTTAGCAACCACCCAGCCCTGTGGAGTCCGGACTTTCCTCGAGCCGGGTCGCCCCGGCCCGCGACCGCCCTGCCAGCTCGTCCGCGCCGGGAATCGTACCCGGGCGCGCTCACCACCCCGCGATGGCGCCGCTGTGGTCGCGGTCGCCGCCATGGCGCGGGCGGACGATCTCGGGCGCGGGCTCCCCGCCGGGCGAACGCAGCCGGCGCGCCAGCTCGGCCGTCCAGTGCAGGACGGCGGCGGGGCTGTCGAGGCCGATCAGCCCGACGAGCGCGCCGTCCCGGACGAAGCCGGTGATCGGGCGGGTGCCGGGCGCCGGGGACTCCAGCAGCACCGTGTCGGTGCCGAGCATGGGCCGGCCGGCGACCTGGATGCGGACGCCGTGCTGTTCGGACCAGTAGCGCGGCACCGGCGTGTACGCCGGTGAGCCCTGCGGCCCGGCGAGCAGGTTCGCGGCGGCCGCGCGGCTCATCTCGACCGCGTTGAGCCAGTGTTCGTCGCGCCGCGGCACCGGGTCGAAGCGCAGGTTCGGCCAGCGGGCGACGTCGCCGGCCGCGACGATCGTCCGCGAGCCGACGACGTGGCAGGTCGGCCCACAGACGACGCCGTCGTCGAGCGGGAGCTTGGCACCGCGCAGCCACGACACCGCCGGCACGCTGCCGACGGCGACCACGACGCAGGCGACGTCGAGGGCGCGCCCGTCGGTGAACTCGATCCCCACCGACGCCGCGGTGGGCCGCCACCGCCGGACCGCGGTGCCGAGCTCGAGGCGGACGCCGCGGGCGGTGTGCAGCGCCGTGAGCCACTCGCCGATGTCGGGCCCGAGGACGTCGGCCAGCAGGGCCCGCGCGCGGCCGATGAGGACGACGTCGCGGCCCATCTCCCGGAGGCTGGACGCGACCTCGCAGCCGATGAAGCCGTCGCCGACGACGGCGACCGGGCCGGGACCGGTGGCCAGCGCGCGCTTCAGGGCGATCGTGTCGGCCAGCGTCCGGACGACGACGACCCGCTGGTGCCCGTGCGGGGCGCCCGGCATCCGGCGGGGTTCGACGCCGGTGGCGATGATCAGCCCGTCGTAGCGCAGTTCCTCGCCGCCGAGGTGGACGACCTGGCGGTTCGGCGACAGGCCCGTGACGGTGGTGGCGAAGCGCCACTCGGCGTCCACTTCGAGGGGGTCGGCCAGGAGCGTGTCGGCGCGGCTGACGGCGCCGGTGAGCAGGTGCTTGGACAGCGCCGGGCGGTGGTAGGCGATGTCGGGCTCGGCGCCGATGACGACGACCTCGCCGTCGAACCCGAGTTCGCGCACCCGCTCGGCGGCACGCAGGCCGGCGAGGCCGGCTCCGGCGATGACGATCCGTTCGCTCATCGGATGGCTCCCACCAGGTGGATGGCTCGCATGGGACAGGCGCGGGCGGCGGCCCGGACGTGGGGTGTCAGCCGGGCCGCCGGCCGTTTCTCGTACTCCAGCCGGCCGTCGTGGCCGAGCCGGAAGACCTGGGGCGCCTCCGACTGGCAGACGCCGTAGGAGTGGCAGAGGTGGCTGTCGACGTCGACGCGCAGGGTGTCCGCGTCCGGGACCGGCGCGATCAGCCCGGCGCGCACGAGCGCCGACGCGGGCAGCACGCGCAGTGCCGACAGCACGACCGGTGGGACCAGCAGCGTGATCCCGGCGAGCCAGAAGGCGGCGAGGTGGCCGCTCCGGATCGCGCCGAGCCAGGCGTACGCGGCGAGCAGGCCGATCGCCGGGTAGCCGAGCCGGTGGAAGCGGAGCCAGCGCGGTCGAACTCGGCACCCGAAGCCGCGGCGATCTCGGCTGGCCGGCACCGCCCACAGGGTGTGCTGCTTCAGCCGCGTCAGCAGGGTGCGGCCGGTCTGCTGCAGCTCCCCGGCGGCGGCCGGGAGAACGGCGCCGAGCAGCGGCGCGGCGGTGGCCGCGAACAGTGCTGCGAATCGGAGCGGCATTCCGTGTCCCCTCGTGGAGTGGTCCTTACCGGGAGCTACGCGTGAAAGGTGCGGCACGGTTCTCGATGTCACCTTTTAGAGACTGTGATGTGCATCACAAGACAGCTTTTGAACCGTTCACGCGAACACATCGTGGCGACCGGGAGCCGAATAGCCGGAGAAACTGATGCATATGGCCTATCAAGTATTTCTGCGCTACGCTCTGCTGGCCCTTACGGTCCGCCAGTCAGGTGAGGTTGCGAGCTTTATGGAAGCACCGGGCAGAACAGGTATCGGCCACACCGGCCCCTCCTCGTCCGCCGCCGCGGCCGTCCTCGCGGCGGACCCGGTCGACGACCTGGTCCCGTTGCTGTACAAGAACTTTCGCGCCACGCTGTTCAGCCAGGTGTTGTCCCTCACCAACTACGACCGGCAGTGGACCGAGGACGTGGTGCAGGAGACCATGATCCGCGCCTGGCAGCACTCCGAAACCCTTGAGCGCGAGCCTGGCATGCTGCGAGGCTGGCTGCTCACGGTGGCCCGCCGGATCGTCATCGACGGCTGGCGGAATCGCCGGGTACGCCCGCAGGAGGTCGCTCTGGAGATCCCCGACAACGCCGAGTCAGCCGACCGCACCGACAGTTCGTTAGCCGCACTAACGATTTCCCGCGCATTGACGGAACTGGACGAGAAATACCAGTCCGTCATCTCCCAGACGTACCTCGCCGGAAATACCGTTCGCCAAGCCGCGACCATTCTCGGAATTCCGGAGGGAACCGTGAAATCGCGGTTGTACACGGCGATGCGGCAATTGCGTAAGGCGCTCGGGGAAGTGACGGTGCGATGAGGGCGGGGAAAGGGGTGCACCGGGACGCCGCGGCCTACGGGCTCGGCGTCCTCGACGATCCGGGGGAATTCGAAGCGCACCTGAGCGGGTGTGCCCGCTGCCGGGTCCGCGTCGCCGAGTTCCGCTCGGTGACCGGGGTGCTCGCGCGAGCGGCCGAGCTCGGCTACCTGCCCCCGGGCGACGGGACGGCCCCGCGCCGGAAGTCGTGCCGGTTCGGCGGCCGGCGGCCCGGCTCGGCGACCGGCACGCTCCTGCTGCTGGCCCTGGGCGTCGGCGTGACGGCCCTGTGCGCGACGGGCGCGGCCTTCGGGAGGGACGGGTTCGCAACCGCTGCGTCCATCGTCTCCCCTGCTCGCTTCGTCGCCGGCACCGGCGCCCACCTGCGGGTTCTCCCGAGTTCGGCCGGTTACCGGTAGTCTGCCCGAACCCAACATGAAAGTCCTTACGGTGGATACCGAAGTAAATCCCGAGAACCCCGTCAGCGGGGCTTCGGTACCGAAGCGTCCGGCTCCGCGGCTCCCCGGCCGCGAGCCCGAGCTCAGCCGCTTGACCAGGCTCTTCCCGGTCGCGCTGGGCGGCACGGCGGCGAGCGCGGTACTGGCCGGCGAGTTCGGCATGGGCAAGAGCGCCACGCTGCGCGCCGCCGCGGCGCTGGCCGCGGACTCGGGCTTCACCGCCGCGATCGCCACCGGGTCACGGCTCGAGAGCCACCTGCCCGGCGGGGTGGCCCGGCAGCTGGCCGAAGCCCTGCAGGACATCACCGCCGACCCGGCCTCACCGCGGCCGCGCCTGCCGCACGCCGCCGAGCAGTGCGGCCCGGCCGGCGAGAGCGAAGCGCTCGAACGCTTCTTCCACCTCGTCCGCGAGGCGGCCGAGCGCGGCCCGCTGTTCCTCGGCATCGACAACGTCCACCTCGCCGACGCCTGGTCGATGCGGTGCCTCGCCTACATCCGGCACCGCGTGCTCGACCTGCCGGTGCTGATCGTCCTCACCGCCCTGATCGGGCACCCGCCCCACCGCGAGGTGGCCCTGCTGGAGATGGCGGGCTGCACGCCGGCCACGATCACGCTCAACGGCCTCGGCGACGCGGCCGCCGCCGAGATCCTCGGCCTCGCCCCCGGCGAGCTGGCGTCCACCTGCCGCGAGGCCACCGGCGGCAACCCGTACCTGCTGCACGCGCTGCGGCCGCGGCTGCTGCCCGGCGCGGACCCGCACGCGCTCGGCTCGTCGCTGATCGGCCAGGTCCTCCACACCCGGATGCACGAGTTCCCGAACGCCCCCGCGATCCTGCACGCGGCCGCGATCGCCGGCGAGGACGCGAGCTTCGACCTGCTGGCCCAGCTCGCCGGCATCGACGAGCTGGACGCGCTGCCGGCGATCGACACCATGGTCCGGCTGCACGTGCTCGACAACAGCAGCCGGCCGACGCTGTCCTACTCCTTCGTCCGCAACTCCGTGCTCAAGGACATGCCGCAGACGACGCGGGCGGTCAACCACGCGCGGGCGGCGAAACTGCTCGCGGAGACCGGCGCGCCGATCGAGCGCGTCGCCGCGCACCTGCTCGAGGCCACCGCGATCCGGATCCCCTGGGGCGTCGACATCCTGCGGCAGAGCGCGCGCACCGCCCTGTTCGCGGGCGACGCCGAACTGGCCTCGCGGCACCTGCGGCGCGCGCTCGACGAGCGGCTGAGCTCCGGGCGGCGGGTGGCCGTGCTGCTGCAGCTGGCGCACGCCGAGTTCCAGGTCGACCCGCCCGCGGCCGCGGTGCGGGTGCGCGAGGCCGTCGACAACATCGGCCGCCGCGAGACCGCCGCGTTCATCGCCAACGCCATGCTGCTCTCGCTGTGCGGCGGTCAGGACGCCCGGCTCGCGATCAGCGCGGCCGGCCAGATCGCGGCGCGGCTCGACGCCGGCGGCCCGGACGCCGTCGGGCCGCTGCTGAGCATGACCTACCTCGCCGAAGCCGGCAGCCGGCTCGGGCCGCCGCCGGAGTTCCGCGACTTCGAGGAGCAGTGGGCGCCGCTGACCGACCCGGCCGCGCGCCGGAGCCGCTCGGCCCTGCTGGCGCTCGACACGGTCCGCAGCGGCGAGTCCGCGCAGGACGCCATCGCGCACTTCGCCGACGCCTTGGCAGGCGACGACGACGGCGATTTGTTCGAGCAGCACTACTTCTTCACGCTGGCCACCGCGGTGCTCGCGGACGAGCCGGCCCACGTCGACCGGCTGTGCCGGATCCTCGACGTCGAGCGCGAGCCGTGGGACGTGCACGTGCCGCAGGGCGCGCTGCCGACCCTGGCCCGCGGGATCGCGCTGCAGGCCGGCGGCGACCTGCAGCGGGCGAGCGTCCACTTCGAGTCGCTGCTGCGGCGGTTCGACGAGCGCGGCGCGACGACGACGTGCCCGGTCGGTGTGCTGTGCGCGGCCAAGCTCGTCGAGTGCTGGGTCGACCTGGGCCGGTTCGAGGCGGCGACGTCGCTGCTGGACCGGATGGACTTCGTCGCCGGCCAGGGCCTGTTCACCCACACCTACCTGCTCTACGCGCGCGGCCGCCTGCGCGTCGCCACCGGCTACACCCGCTTCGGCTTCGAGGACCTGCTCAGCTGCGGCCGGCGGCTCGCGCACCACGGGATGCGCTTCCCCGGGTTCGTGCCGTGGCGCGCACACGCGGCCCGCGCGGCGCTCGCGCTCGGCCAGGGCGAGGACGCGGCCCGGCTGGCCGAAGAGGACCTGTCCGCGGCGACCCGCTGGGGCGCGGCGCGCCCGCTCGGCACCGCGCTCACGACGCTCGGGCTCGTCCGCGAGGACGACGAAGCCGAGCGGTCCCTGGCCAAGGCGATCACGGCGCTGAGCGCGTCACCGGCCCGCCTGCAGCTGGCGACGGCGCTGACCGAGCTCGGCTCGCTGCAGTCGCGCCACGGCCAGTCCGAAAAGGCCATCGAGACGCTGCGGCAGGCCGTCGAGCTGAGCGAGCACTGCGGCGCGCGCCCCCTCGCGCGGCGCGCGGCGGAGGAGCTGCGCTCGTCGCGGCGCGCGTTGACCCCGGCGAAGGACAACGAGCACGGCTTGACGCGCCAGGAAAGCCGCATCGCCGTGATGGCCGCACAAGGCCTGACGAACCGCGAGATCGCGACGGCGTTGCACCTGACGCGGCGCACGGTCGAGCTGCACCTGTCGGGCGCGTACCGGAAGCTCGGCATCCCGGGGCGCGCGGAACTCGGTGGCGCACTGGCGAAGTCCCACCGCGGCGGGTGAGGTCCCACCGCGTGGACGCGCGTTGACCGCCCCAGGCGTCGTTGCTCTACTCGGGCCATGTCTTCGCCCGAGGAACCTCTGAAATTCGCCTACTGGGTCCCGAACGTGAGCGGCGGGCTCGTCACGAGCGACATCGAGCAGCGCACGGACTGGGGCTACGAGTACAACCGCGAACTGGCGGTGCTCGCCGAGAACAACGGGTTCGAGTACGCCCTCTCCCAGGTCCGCTACACGGCGAGCTACGGCGCGGCCTACCAGCACGAGTCGACCGGGTTCAGCCTGGCGCTGCTGCTCGCCACCGAGCGGCTCAAGGTGATCGCGGCCGTGCACCCGGGCCTGTGGCACCCCGGTGTGCTGGCGAAGTTCATCGCGAGCGCCGACGTCATCTCCGGCGGCCGCGCGGCCGTGAACGTCGTCAGCGGCTGGTTCAAGGACGAGTTCACCGGCCTGGGCGAAGCGTGGCTCGAGCACGACGAGCGCTACCGGCGGTCGGAGGAGTTCATCCGCGTGCTGCGGGAGCTCTGGACCAGCGACCACGCCGAGTTTCGCGGCGACTTCTACCGGATCCACGACTTCGACATCAAGCCGAAGCCGGTCGTCACACCGCACCCGGAGATCTTCCAGGGCGGCAACTCCACGGCGGCGCGCAAGCTCGCCGGGCGCGTCTCGGACTGGTACTTCAGCAACGGCAAGGACTTCGACGGCTTCAGCGAGCAGGTCGCGGAGGTGAACGGGTACGCGGCGGAGAACGACCACACCGTCCGATTCGGACTGAACGGCTTCCTCATCGCCCGCGAGACCGAGAGCGAAGCGAAGGCCGTGCTGCGCGAGATCGTCGACAAGGCCAACCGCCCCGCCGTCGAGGGCTTCCGCAACGCCGTCAAGCAGGCCGGAAAGTCCACTTCGGACACCAAGGGCATGTGGGCAGACTCGGAGTTCGAGGACCTCGTGCAGTACAACGACGGCTTCCGCACCCGGCTGATCGGCACGCCGGAGCAGATCGCCGACCGCGCCATCGAGTACAAGCGGCGCGGGGCGAACCTGCTGCTGCTCGGCTTCCTGCACTACCTGGAGGACGTCGAGCACTTCGGCGAGCACGTGCTGCCGGTGATCCGGGCGAAGGAACGCGACCTCGCCCGCGGCGCCGCGACCCCGGAGCCGCTGAGCGTCTGAGATGTCCTGAAGGGCACCCTCAGGGAAACCTGGTCCCTGAGGGTGCCCTTCACGGCACTCCGGCTAGCGTGCACTGGTGAACTTCTGGGCGGGTGCCGCGAGCCTGGTGCTCCTGATCGGGGTGCTGGTCTTCGCGATCGTCCGGCCGCGCGGCTGGCCGGAGGCGGTCGCCGCGGTGCCGGCGGCGGGGCTGGCGCTCCTGCTCGGGCTGGTGCGCCCGGCCGCGGCCGGGCACCGGGCCGTCGAGATCCTGCCGACGCTCGGCTTCCTGGCCGCGATCCTCCTGCTGTCCTTTTTGGCCAGTGTCGACGGCGTGTTCGCCTGGCTCGGCAACCGCCTCGCCGAGGCGTGCCACGGCAAGCCGAAGCGGCTGCTGGTGCTGACGTTCGCCGCGGCGGCGGGCGTGACGGCCGTGCTCAGCCTGGACGCCACGGTCGTCCTGCTCACCCCGGTGGTCCTCGCGACGGCGTCCAGCCTGAAGATGCCCGCGCGGCCGCACGCCTACGCCTGCGTGCACCTGGCGAACTCGGCCTCGACGCTGCTGCCGGTGTCCAATTTGACCAACCTGCTGGCCTTCGCCGCGTCCGGGCTGACGTTCGCCGGGTTCACGGCGTTGATGGCGCTGCCGTGGCTGGTGACGATCGGCATCGAACTGCTCGTCTTCCTGCGGTTCTTCGCCACGGACCTGAAGCCGCAGGAGACGGCGGAGCCGCGGCAGCACCTGGAGACGCCGACGTTCGCGCTGGTCGTCCTGGCGCTGACGCTGGTCGGCTTCGGGCTGGGCCCGCTGGGCCACGTCGAGCCGGTCTGGATCGCGACGGCCGCGGCGCTGGTCCTCGGCGTGCGCGCGCTGGCGCGGGGCAAGATCAAGCCGTGGCAGCTGATCAGCGAGGCGGCGCCGCAGCTGTGCCTGTTCGTGCTGGGCCTGGCGGTGGTCGTCGAGGCGGTGTCGGAACACCTGCTGGGCGGCCTGCTCCGCGACGTGCTCCCGACGTCGACGGGCCTGGTGGACCTCCTGCTGGCGGCCGGCGTCGCGGCGCTGCTGGCCAACCTGGTCAACAACCTCCCGGCGACGCTGATCCTGCTGTCGGTCCTGGGCACGCACCCGGCGCCGGGCGTGCTGCTGGCGGTGCTGCTGGGCGTCAACATCGGCCCAAACGCGAGCTACCTGGGGTCCCTGGCCACGCTGCTGTGGCGCCGAGCCCTCCCGCGGCACCCGTCGGCGAAGACGTTCCACGCGCTGGGGGCCCTGACGACCCCGCTGTGCCTGGCCGCGGCCACGGTGGCCCTCTGGCTGGGCCTCACCGTCGCGACGTAACCCGTCACCCGCGTGATCGCGGCCGGATCTCACGTGACTGAGGCCGGAACTCGCGAGTTCCGGCCTCAGTCACGCGGGTCACGGGCCCGATCACGCGAGTGACGGGCCGGGTCACGCGGGTTACGGGCCGTGTCACGCGGGTTACGGGTTCGGGACCGTCAGGGTCTGGCCAGGCTTCATCGTCGCGCCGCAGTCGTCCAGCGGGCCGCCGAAACGGTCGGCCGCCACGGCCGGGATCGTCACCTTCGCGTAGTCCTGGGCCGCCTTGAGCTTGGCCGGGTCCGTGACCGCGTCCTTGCGGACCCAGTCGCCGTTGCGCAGGCCCTCGATCGGCGACGAGTAGACCAGCACGTAGTCGCGGTCCAGGCGCGGGTCCAGCGCGATGCCGTTGCCCGCGGCCCACGGGCCCCACGAGTGGATGAACGTCGGCTTGACCGTGTCGAACACGTAGTTGCGCAGGCCCGCGAGGTCGTTGTCGTGGACCAGGTCGGCGATCGGCTTGTTGACCAGGCCGGCCATGTCCACCAGCTCGAGCCGGCTGGTCATCGACGAGCCGCCGAGGTCCGGCAGCAGCAGCGACGCCTTCTGGATGCCCAGGATGTCCGCGTACGTGTTGAAGCCGCGGCCGAAGCGGTCCGCGACCAGGCACGCCGTGATGTTCGGGTTCTTCGCGAACTTGTCCGCGGCCTGGGCGAACCCGACGGCCGACGGGACGAACGCGCCGACCAGGACCACGACGATCCCGATCCGCAGCAGCGCCCGGCGGTGCTTCAGCAGCTCACCCGCCGACAGCGTCCCGGCGATGACCGCCAGCGGCCAGATCGGGCTGGCGAACCGGTGCTGGTACATCCAGTCGGCGACCATCACGCCGTACGCGACGATCCCCAGCCCCAGCGGCACCAGCAACGCGGTCAGCGAGCGCCGCCACGGCGCCTTGACCAGCGCGAACACGATCACGAGCAGCAGCAGGACGACGCCGGCCCAGCCCGCGTAGCCGGCCAGCTCGAAGGGCCGCTTCACGGCGTCGAACCCCGGCAGGCCCTGCTGCTTCGCGACCGACGGGTTGGCCAGCAGCCTGCCGAACTCGGCGTGCCGCCAGACGACGTACGCGCCGAACGGGACGGCGAACGCGGCCACCGACAGCAGCGCGAGCCGGAAGCTCTTCCAGAACAGGCCCGACCGCAGCAGGAACAGCGCGGCCAGCGGGTACGCGCCCGCGTAGATCAGGCCTTCCGGCCGGGTCAGCGCGGCGAACGCGACCATGACGCCGGCCCACAGCGCGACCTTCGGGGTCAGCAGCTTGTCCCGCTTCACCGAGACGAACAGCGTCACGCCCAGCGTGACGACGACGAAGGCGAACAGCGAGTTCTCCAGGCCGGACACGACCCAGATGACGAACGACGGGATCGTCGCCAGCGTCAGGCCGACGACCAGGGTGGCCAGCCAGGCGAAGCGCGTGAAGATCTGCTTCGCGGCGATGTAGCAGGCGGTCAGGATGCCGCCGGTGAACAGCAGGCCCAGCAGCTTCGGGAACAGCACGTAGTCGGGCAGGCCGAAGAGCAGGCCGTGGTCGAAGAGGCCGACGAGCTTGCCGACGCCGAGCAGCACCATCCACGTCGGGTCCGAGAAGCCCTCGACCGGCGGCGCGCCCGGCTGCAGCACCGGGCCGAGGCCGTCGGCGAAGCTGCGGGCGTAGGAGAAGGTGATGGCGGCGTCGTCGACGATCCAGTGGCCGTAGCGGGTGGCGTGCGCCGCGACGGCGGCCACCCCGGCGAGCACGGCCAGTACCGGTGCCAGGCGCGCGCCCCAGCCCCGCGTCGTGGTGGTGGCCACGGGGTCGTCGGGGACGTCGCTCTGGGAAGTCTCGGTGAGTGCGCTAGCCGTCATGTCCTCGTCACTGTTCCGCCCGCAGGCCTCTGCCGGTGGGTTACGCACGAGCCGGCGCCCCATGAATGGACCCGAGGCCGGGCCCACCGCCGCGGCGCCGCGGTCGAGCCACTGTAGCCAATACCCCATCGGGGGTCGGCCACGCGTCGCCGTTGAGCGTGATCCACCCCACAGTTGCCCCGGTCAGCTCAGGTGCGACGTGTCGTTCACCAGCCGGACCGACGCGTTGCCGTCCGGATAGAACTCGACGATCGACAGCGACGCCAGGTCCAGGTGCAGCCGGAACAGCAGCGACGGCCCGGCGTCCAGGCCCATCCGCAGCAGCGTCTTGATCGGCGTCACGTGGCTGACCAGCACCAGCGTCCGGCCGCCGTGCTCGGCGATCAGCTCGTCGCGGGCCTTGCGGACGCGCTGGTGGACGACGTCGAAGCTCTCGCCGCCGGGCGGCGGGACCGAGCTGTCGCCGATCCAGGAGCGGTGCAGGTCCGGGTCGCGGTCGGCGGACTCGGCGAACGTCAGCCCCTCCCACTCGCCGAAGTCGGTCTCGATGAGACCGGGGTGGGTCTCGACGCGGCCGCCGAGCGCGTCGGCGACGGCCTGCGCGGTCTGCTTCGTGCGCGTGAGCGGCGAGGAGATGATCGGGACGGACTCGCCGTCGACGATCAGGCCCTCGGTCGCGGCCAGCCGCTTCGCCGCCGCGGCCGCCTGCGCGCGGCCGAGTTCGGTGAGCGGGACGTCGCCGCGGCCGGAGTAGCGCCGCAGCGCCGACATCTCCGTCTGGCCGTGGCGCAGCAGGAGCAGCCGGGTCGGGGTGCCGCGGGCGCCGGTCCAGGCGACGACGGCGCGGTCCGGCTTCCGGGTCGGCAGCTTCGGCGCGGCCGGGGCGGGCTTGCCGGCGGCCGGCTTCCCGGTGGCCGCGTCCATCGCCTCGTTGGCGAGCCGGTCGGCATGCGAGTTCTGCGCGCGCGGGATCCACTCGTAGCGGACGCGCGTGAAGCCGGCGGCGATCTCCTTGGCCTGCGCGGCGAGCGGCTGCATGTCCGGGTGCTTGATCTTCCAGCGCCCGGACATCTGCTCCACCACGAGCTTCGAGTCCATCCGGACGTCCACAGTGGACGCTCCGAGCTCGGCCGCGGCGGCCAGCCCGGCGATCAGGCCGCGGTACTCGGCGACGTTGTTGGTGACGACGCCGAGGCCTTCCTTGCGCTCGGCGAGAACCTCGTCCGTCGCGGCGTCCTTGACCACCGCGCCGTAGCCGGCGGGGCCCGGGTTGCCCCGGGAACCGCCGTCGGCCTCGATCACGACGTGCTCGGTCACAGGCCGGACTCCACGGTCCTGACCAGGATCGCGCCGCAGTTCTCGCACTGCACGACGTCGTCCTCGGGGCCGCCCTTGATCTCGTTGACGGTGTTGCGGTCCAGCTCGAGCTGGCAGGCGCCGCACCGGCGGGCGCGCAGCAGCGCGGCGCCGATCCCCTTGTGCTCGCGGACGCGCTCGTACAGCTTCAGCAGCGGCTCCGGGAAGCGCGGCAGCAGCTTCGCGCGGTCTTCGTCGCGGCGGGCGCGGGTGGTGTCGAGGTCCTTGAACGCCTCGTCACGGCGGATGATCGCGGCGGCGACCTCGGACTCGGCCTTGTCGACCTCGGCGCCCGTGCGCTGCGCGTCCAGGCCCAGCGCCTCGCGCTGCTCCATCAGCTCCAGGAGGTCGTCTTCCAGCGCGCTCTGCCGGCGCTGCAGGGTCTGCAGCTCGTGCTCGATGTCGGTCATCTGCTTGGAGTTCACGGATCCGGACGCCAGGAGCTTGCGGTCGCGGTCCTCGCGGGCGCGCACCGACTCGATCTCCTTCTCCTGCCGGGCCACCTCCCGGTCGAGGTCGGACGCGGCGGTCTCCGTGGACACGAGCGCGTCGCGGCGATCCCGGACGGTCTTCTCCCCGGCGTCGATCTCGGCCAGCTCGGGAAGGGTGCGGCGACGGTGCGCGGTGCGCGAGAGCTCGGCGTCCACCTTGGCGAGCTCGAGCAACTGGCGCTGCACGGCGGGTTCGGCCTTCACGGTGCTCCTCTTAATTCGATGTGCGCTCGGCGCGGACGTTCCACGGGTCGGTGCACCGCGTGGAGACGCAGATGTCGACGTTACCCGCAAACGCTCGCGCCACGACCGCCGAGGCTTGCCTGCACCAGGGCCATTCGCTGGCCCAGTGGGTCAGCCCGACCAGCGCGGGCACCGGGCCCGGGCTCGCCAGGTGCTCACCCGCGGGGTGATGCCGCAGGTCGGCGGTGACGTAGGCGTCGACCCCGGCTTCGGTGGCCAGCGCGAGGTAGGAGTCGCCGGCCCCGCCGGAGACGGCGACGGTGCGGATCGGGCGGTCTTCGTCGCCCGCGCCGAGCACGCCGGGGACGGTCGCGGGCAGGGCGTCCGCGACGCGCTGCACGAAGACGCCGAAGGGTTCCGGCTCCGGCAGTTCGCCGATGCGGCCGAGGCCCGTGACGCCGTCCGGCTTCGGGTCGAGGGGCCGCAGGACGCGGAGGCCGATCGCTTCGGCGAGCGCGTCGGAGACGCCGGGGTCGGCGGAGTCGGCGTTGGTGTGCGCGCAGTAGAGCGCGATCCCGGCGCGGATCATCCGGTGCACGAGCGCGCCCTTCGCCGTGTCGGCGGGGACGCCGTGCACGCCGCGCAGCAGCAGCGGGTGGTGCGCGACGATCAGCTGCGCGCCGAGCTCGGCGGCTTCGTCGAGGGTGTCGGCGCCGGGGTCGACGCAGAAGAGCACGCGCGTCACGGACTCGGCCGGGTCACCGCAGACGAGGCCGACGGCGTCCCACGACTCGGCGAGCGCCGGCGGGTACGCCTGCTCCAGCACGGTGATGACTTCGGAAAGGGCGGGCATCCGGGGATCTTCGCATGTAGCGTTTCGGGCCATGCGGCTTCGGTCCTGGCTCGTCACGGTGATGGTGGCGCTGGCGGCGCTCCTGGCCTGCACGGCCCCCGCTTCGGCCGCGGCGCCGTCGTTGTGGCGCCTCACGGATCTCGCGGCGCAACGCGTCCGGATCGCGGACCAGGTGGCGGCGGCCAAGTACGGCACGCCGTCCCCGATCGACGACCCGGTGCGCGAGCAGCAGATCTACCACACGGTCGCGGCGCGGGCCCCGCGGCTGGGCCTGGACCCGGCGGACGCGGTGCGGTTCTTCCGCGCCCAGATCGAGGCGAACAAGGTGGTCCAGCGCGGCCTGTACGCCCGCTGGGCCACGCACCCGTCGGAGGTCCCGGCGACCCGCCCCGACCTCGGCGAGATCCGCCCGGTGATCGACCGCCTCAACAACGGCCTGCTGACAGAGCTGGCGGCGACGCTTCGGGCACGAACGGCCCGTTCGTGCCCGCAGCGTCAGCTCCTCGCCGCCGGCGTCGCGGACGTCGTCCACCGCTTCGACGCCCTGCACGCGCGAGCGTTGGAAGAGGCGGTCTCGGCGACCTGCCTGCCGCGTTAGGGGGCGCTCCGGCGGCGGGTCACCGCCGCCGCGAGCGCCGTGCGGGGGTCAGTTGCAGTTGCCGCAGCAGCCGCAGCCCTGGCCAGTGCACTTCGAGCAGCACCCGTGCATGATCGCTCTCCTTCCGGTTCGCGTCCTCGCGCGATCGACGCTAGGTGCCCGGTGCGGGCCGGTGGTACCGCCGAGCGGTGAGCTGACCAGGTGAACCCGGCGGGCCGGTGGTTACGCTCGCCGCATGCTTCGGATCGTCGTTGTCTGCTCCGGCAACATCTGCCGCTCTCCCATGGCCGAGCTCGTCCTCCGGAAGGAGCTCGACGACGCCGGCCTCGCCGACGCCGTCCGCGTCACCAGTGCCGGGACCGGCGGCTGGCACGAAGGCGAACCCGCCGACAAGCGGGCCCGGGCGACCCTCGAGGCCCACGGCTACCCCACCCGGCACGTCGCGTCCGAGGTCTCCGACGAGGACCTCGGCGCCGACCTCCTGCTCGCCGCCGACGCAGGGCACGCCGGGTTCCTGCGGGCCCGCGTCGACGATCCGGCGAAGGTGCGGCTGCTGCGGTCGTTCGACCCGTCGGCCCCGGACGGCGCCGAGGTGCCGGACCCCTACTACGGCGGTGACGACGGCTTCGAGGACGTCCTCGGCATGATCGAACGCACGGTGCCCGGTTTGCTGGATTGGGTGCGTTCGCACCCCTGAGACGTCACATTGGCCGAGGTCGGCGGGCGGGCCGGACCGGGCACGGCCTACCGTGGTGGGGTGCGGTTGCGGTTCCTGCTCCGGCCCGGGTGGCTGGCTCTGACGGTGGTGGTGTTCGCCTTCGCCGTCTGTTGCTTCACGCTCTTGTCGCCGTGGCAGTTCGGCCGCAACACCGAGCGCGAGCAGCAGAACTCCTCGCTCGAGACGTCGTTCACGGCCGCGCCGGTGCCGCTCGACCAGCTGCTGGCGCCGGGCGCCGTGCCCGACCAGCGCACCGAGTGGCACCTCGTGTCGATCACCGGCCGGTACCTCCCGGACAAGGAGGTCATCGCCCGGCTGCGGACCGTGCAGGGCGAGGGCGCCTACGAGGTGCTGACGCCGCTGCGGACGACCGACGGCACGGTCGTGCTGATCGACCGCGGGTTCGTCAAGCTCGACAGTAAGTCCGGCGTGCTGCCCTTCGCGCCGGCGCCGGGCGGGATCGTGCAGGTCACCGCGCGGGTGCGCAGCGACGAGACCGACCCGAAGAACCGTGACGCCTTCGCCGACGCGTCGACCGACGGGCGGCTGCAGAGCTACGTCGTCGACTCGAAGGTCGTCGCGCGGGCGGGCCGGATCGACATCCGGCCCGGGTACTTCCAGCTCGACACCGATCAGCCCGGCGTGCTGGGCGCGCTGCCGCTGCCGCAGACCGACTCGGGGCCGTTCTTCTCCTACGCGCTGCAGTGGATCGCGTTCGGCGCGATGGCGGTGCTGGGCTGGCTGTACTTCACCGTCCGCGAGCTGAAGCCGGGTGGCGCGCTGACCGCGCCGAAGGAGCCGGGCGAGCGGACGCGGCGGAAGTCCGTCTCGGAGATCCTGGCCGAGGACGAGGCCGAGTACGCCGAAAGTGGCCCTTCGAAGTAAGCCGGAAATGGCCCTGGGGCGAGGCCACTTGCGGTCCTCATACTGGGTTCATGCTGATCCACCCCTGGGACGCCGCGAAGGACGACGCCGAGTGGCGGGACTGGCTGGCCGGCCACGACTTCGGCCAGCTGATCGCCGGCGGCACCGGCCGCGACCTGCCGGTGGTCACGCCCGCGCACTTCGCCTACGACGGCGACCGCACGATCGTCACGCACCTGGCCCGCCCCAACCCGATCTGGCCGCTGCTGGAGGAACACCCGCGCGCGCTGCTGACGGTGGTCGACGACTACGCCTACATCCGCGCGGACTGGAACACGGCGTCCGGCGCCGACCCGGCGCGCGGCGTGCCGACGTCGTACTACGCGACGGTCCAGCTCGAGGGCGACGTCCGCTTGGTCGACGACCCGGCGGCGAAGGCTTCCTTGCTGGACAAGCAGTTGCGCCACTTCGAGGCCGACGGAGCACGCGCCCCGGTGAGCGCGACGGACGCCCCCGACCGGCGGCTGCTGCCCGGGATCCGCGGGATCGAGTTCACGATCACGGGCGTCCGGGCGAAGTTCAAGTTCGGCGGAAACCGGACGGAAGAGGACCGCGAGCGGATCGGCGCCCAGCTGGCGGAGCGGGACGGACGGCTGGACGCGGAGGCCTTGGCCCAGCTGCGGCGCCGCGGCTGACTCAGCGGTTGCGGTGCCAGAGGCCCGCGACCACCGCGAGCAGCACCGACGTGACGCCCGCCAGCCAGCCGACCACACGGGACAGTTCCACTGCGCGTGTCACGTGACCGGCGTCCGGGTTGCGGCCGACGCCCAGTACCGGGCGCTCCTCGATGCCGTGCGGGTACACCGTCCGGCCGCCGACGCGGATCTCCAGCGCTCCCGCGAACGCCGCCTCCACGCGGCCCGCGTTGGGGCTGGGGTGCGCGATCGTGTCGCGGCGCCACGCGCGCCACGCGCCGCCCGCCGAGCCGCCGACCACCGGGGCCGCCAGCACCGTCAGGCCCGCCGCGATGCGGGTCGGGACCAGGTGGACGAGCTCGTCGAGACGGTCGAGCGCCCAGTGGCCGGGGCGGCCGCCGCGCGTGCGGCGCAGCAGGCTGACCGCCCGCGCGCCGAGCAGGCCCGGGACGCCCGCCACCGCGCCCCACACCAGCGGCGCGACGACGGCGTCGGATGTGTTCTCCGCCAACGTTTCCACCGAAGCCCGCGACAGCGCGACCGGGCCCAGCCCGTCGGCGACGCGGGGGTCCAGTTCGGACAGTGTCGAGCGGGCCGGCTCGAACCGGCACTCCTCGAGGTCGCGCGCGAGCTCGGTGCCCTGCAGCGCCAGGCCCGCCGCGCCGAGCACGGCCCACGTCGTGACGGCGGTCGCCGAGGCCTGCACCAGCGGACGACCACGCCCGGCGCGTTCGAGCACCAGGCCACCCAGCACGGCGGCCACGGCCACCGCGGCCCCCGGCGCGGGCCCGAAGCGGCGGAAGGCCGTCACCGGCGGACGCCGGCGGGGGTCGCCGAGGGCGCCGTCGGCCGCTACGCCCAACACCAGTCCGATCGCGCGCGCCGCGCTCACCTGTGCCCCCCGGCAGAAAGAATGTCCAGTTCGAGGAGAGGCTACTCGCCCCACCGGACCACCGAACGGCCTACTCGACGAGCGCCGCGATCGCCGGACCACGATGTCCCGCTCGGGGATCACCGAGCGCCTGACCAGGGCCGTGATCGCCGAGGCGCCCGGACCACCCGGCCGCCGCCGGACGACACCACCAGCACCACACCCTTCCGACGTGCGGGTCGGTGTCCGAAGTGCCCGGAGCGGTCGCGGTCAAGCCGGTCAGTGTGAGCTGCGTGGTGCGGAATCGTGCGGTCACTCCACCAGCGCCGCGATCTCCTCGCGCGCCTGGACCACGATGTCGCGCATCGCGCGTTCGGCCCGGTCCGCGTCGCCCGCGGCGACCGCGGCCGCCACCTCCAGGTGCAGGGCCACCGCCTCGGGCTGGGGTTCCGGGGGCATCAGGCCGTGGCCGGTCCGGCCGGTCAGCACCTCCGCGACCACCTCGGACAGCTGCGCGAACATCGGGTTCCCGGACGCCGTGAGCAGCACGTCGTGGAACGCGATGTCGAACCCGAGGAACGCCGAGAGGTCGCGCGCTCGAGCCGTCCGCGCGAGCCGCTCGCCCAGTGCGCCGAGGCGGCCGCGCTCCTCCGGGGTCGCGCGCAGGGCCGCGTAGCGCGCCGCGCACGGCTCGATCGCCGAACGCAGCTCGTTCAGCGTGGCCAGGGCGGCCGGGCGCGACGGGCCGTCGAGCTGCCAGCGGATCAGCTTCGGGTCGTAGTGGTTCCACTCCCCCGGGTCCCGCACGATCACCCCGACGCGCCGTTTGCTGCTGGTCAGGCGCATCGTCTCGAGCACTCGGACCACTTCACGCGCTACCGTCCGCGAAGCACCGAAGCGTTCCTGGAGCTCTTCGGACCGCAGCACCGTCCCCGGCGGCAGCGAACCGTTCGCGATCGCCGCGCCGAGCTCGTCCAGGACCTGGTCGTGCCTGTCGTTCCCCACGCCCCCAATCTAGCGAACTGACTCGATTAAGTAGCACTTAATCTTGAATAAGTAGTACTTTTGAGTTTGACTCACCCGAGCACAACGAAGTGGGAGGTGCGGGATGACCGTCATCGTGGTGATGGGGGTGTCGGGCTCCGGGAAGACGACGGCCGGCACGGCGCTGGCGAACGCGCTGGGCGTCGAGTACGCCGAGGCCGACACGTTCCACCCGCAGGCCAACATCGACAAGATGACCGCCGGGACGCCGCTGACCGACGCGGACCGCGCCCCCTGGCTCGAGGCGATCGCCGGCTGGATCCGCGCGCACCAGGACACCGGCGGCGTCGTGACGTCGTCCGCGCTCAAGCGCCGCTACCGCGACGTCCTGCGCACCGGCGGCAACGTCTGGTTCGCGCACCTGCACGGCGACCGCGAAATCCTCGCCGAGCGCATGCAGACCCGCAAGGGCCACTTCATGCCGGTGTCCCTCTTGGACTCGCAGCTCGCCGACCTCGAACCCCTCGAGCCGGACGAGCCCGGCGCGATCTTCGACATCCGCGACACCCCCGGTGAGATCACCGAAGCCGCGTTAACCGCCTTCCGGGAGCTCGCATGACGTCCGTCCTCGCCGGCGCCTGGACCGGCCACGACACCCGGCTGATCGGTGCGACCGTCGTCGCCATCGCGGTGATCGTCGTGCTGATCACCAAGGTGAAGCTGCACCCGTTCCTGTCGCTGGTGCTCGGCTCGCTGGTGCTCGGCCTGGCCGCCGGGATGCCGGTCGACAAGCTGATCAAGAGCTTCTCCAACGGCGTCGGCAGCACGGTCGCCTCAGTCGGCATCCTGATCGCGCTCGGCGCGATGCTCGGCAAGCTGCTGGCCGACTCCGGCGGCGCCGACCAGATCGTCGACACGGTGCTCGGCAAGGCCCGCGGCGCCGCGCTGCCGTGGGCGATGGCCCTGGTCGCGGCGCTGATCGGGCTGCCGATGTTCTTCGAGATCGGCCTCGTCATGCTGATCCCGGTCGTGCTGCTGGCGGTCAAGCGCACCGGGAAACCGTTGATGCTGCTGGGGATTCCCGCCCTCGCCGGGCTTTCGGTGCTGCACGGCCTGGTCCCGCCGCACCCCGGCCCGCTCGCCGCGGCCGGCGCGCTGAACGCGAACGTCGGGATCACGCTGGCGTTCGGCCTGCTCGTCGGCATCCCGACGCTGGTCATCGCGGGCCCGCTGTTCGGCAAGCTCGCCGCCCGGATGGTGCCGGACGCCGTGGCACCCGCGCGGCTGGTCCCGGAGCGCGCCGACACGGACAAACCGCGGCCCAGCTTCGCCGCGACGCTCTCGACGGTCCTGCTCCCGGTCGTGCTCATGCTCGCGAAGGCACTGTCGGACATCCTGCTGGACAAGGAAAGCCAGGCGCGCAAGATCCTGGACTTCATCGGCGACCCGCTGATCGCACTGCTCGCGGCGGTGCTGGTGGGCATGGTCCTGCTCGGCCGCCCGGCCGGCCTGGGCCGCAGTCGGCTGTCCACTGTGGTCGGTGACGCACTGGGCCCGATCGCCGGGATCCTGCTGATCGTCGGCGCCGGCGGCGGCTTCAAGCAGACCCTGGTCGACGCCGGTGTCGGCGACGTCATCACGGGCCTGGCCAAGGACGCGAACCTCTCGCCGCTGCTGCTGGGCTGGCTGGTGGCGGTGGCGATCCGCCTGGCGACGGGCTCGGCCACGGTCGCAACGGTCTCGGCGGCGGGCATCGTCGCACCACTGGCCGCCACGATGGACCCGTCGCACAGCGCGCTGCTGGTGCTGGCGATCGGAGCCGGGTCACTGTTCTTCTCGCACGTGAACGACGCGGGGTTCTGGCTGGTCAAGGAGTACTTCGGGCTGACGGTCGGGCAGACGCTGAAGAGCTGGTCGGTGATGGAGACGCTGATTTCGGTGGTGGCGATCGCGCTGATCCTGCCGCTGTCACTGGTGGTGTAGTCCGACCGCCGTAACGCGACGGACGTGGTTGCCGACTTCCCAGTACTCCCGACGGGAAGGTGGGACCACGTGGGACTCATCCGCAAGACAATGATGGTCGGCACGATGGGTGCCGTCCGCGGCAGCAGCAAGAAGCAGCGAGTGGCGAAGGCCCAGCTGAAGGAGCTGCGAGTACAGACCAGGCTTCAGAAGACCCAGCTCGAGCAGCAGAAGCAGGCTCGACACGCGCCGCCGGCCGCGCCGCCCCCAGGCTGGTACCCGTCGCCCACGCAGCCAGGGTCGACGCAGTGGTGGGACGGCGCGCAGTGGACGCCGTCGTACGCCCCGGCCCAGTAGCCGAACAACGGCACGCAGTCGCGACTCCAGCCGGACCGCCGCACTTACCCGCATGAAGGCCGCTACCGGACGCCCGGTGGCGGCCTTCGTCGTGTCGTCCCTCCAGTCACGCGTGTCGACTCCCGGATCACACGTGTCGACCCCTCCGTCACACGGCGATGTCGAGCTGCCTCGATCCGAGCCGCCCGGCCCGTGATCAGAAGGTCGACACGCGTGACTGGAGGGACGACACGCGTGACTGAGGAGTCGACACGGCCGCCCGTTGACATGTGACCTTTTGGTCACCTATTCTTCCGGCGTGCCCGACGACGACCTGGTGTTCAAGGCGCTGGCGGATCCGACCCGCCGGTTCCTGCTCGACCTGCTCTTCGAGCGTGACGGGCGCACGCTCACCGAACTCGAAACGCGCGTCGACATGAGCCGCTTCGGCGTCATGAAGCACCTCAAGCTGCTCGAAGAGGCCGGCCTGGTCGTCGCGCGGAAGGAAGGGCGGGAAAAGCTGCACTTCCTGAACCCCGTGCCGATCCGGGAGATCCACGACCGGTGGATCGACAAGTACACCGAGCGCCGGGTGACCGCGCTGCTCGACCTCAAGAACGAACTGGAAGGCGACGAACCATGACGAACACCGTGCAGGTCAACCGCATCTACATCAAGGCAACCCCGGAGCGGATCTGGGAAGCCATCACCAAGCCCGAGTGGACCCGGAAGTACGGCTACACCGGCCTCGTCGACTTCGACCTGAAGGCGGGCGGCAAGCACCGGACCCACCCGACGCAGGCCTTCATCGACGCGGGCTTCACCGGCGACCTGATCGACGGTGAGGTCCTCGAGGCCGATCCGCCGCGCAGACTCGTCATCACGTGGAAGCTGCTGATGGACCCGACGATGGCGGAGGAGCCCTACACGACCGTCACCTACGACATCGAGGCCACGCAGACCGCCGGCACCAGGCTCACCGTCACCCACGACGTCACCGGCGCGCCCGTCACCGGGGCGATGGTCGGCGGGGAGCACGAGGACGTCGACGCCGCGCCCGGCCAGGGTGCGGGCGGGGGCTGGGCCTGGATCCTCTCCGACCTCAAGACCCTGCTGGAGACCGGCGACGTCATCGTGCCGGCCTGACGAGGTCCCGGTGGGCCGGCTCGCGCCGCTTCGAGCCGGCCCACCGGGGGTCTACGCGCGCTGGGTCGCGGCCTTCAGCGCAGCCTTCGCGGACGCCGGCGCGTCCAGGGTGTCCAGCCCGAACAGGGCCGCCCCCACCACGGGGTTGACGTCCACCACGCGGACCACCGCGCGCGGTGCCACCTTCAGGCACCGCCGCTCGATCTCCGCGATCACCGGGGTGCCGATGCCGGTCAGGACTCCGCCGCCGAGGACGATCTCCGGGGCGTCCTCCGTGAGGTCCAGCTTCCGGAGGATCACCGCGGCGAACACGCTGACCTCCTCGACGAACCTCGTCACGATGTCCGCCGCCACCTCGTCGCCCGCCGCGGCCACCTCGAACAGCAGCGGGCAGAGCCCGTGGATCGAGGCGGCCGGGATCTCCTCAAAGTGCAGGCCCTGGACGACGTCGAACAGCGTCTCCCGGCCGAAGAAGCCGGCGACGGCCTCGCGAAGCGACGTGCGCGGGCCGCGGCCGTCCTCGGCGCGGACCGCCCACCACAGGGCCTCCTCGCCGAGGCGGTAGCCGCCGCCCCAGTCACCGGAGATCTTGCCCAGCGCGGGAAAGCGGTGCACGCGCCCGTCCGGGCCGACGCCGGCGCCGTTGATCCCGGCTCCGCACACCACCGCCACGCCGATCCCCGCGCTGCCCGCCCGGAGCAGCGCGAGGGTGTCGTTGCCGACGGTCAGCGTGTCGCTCCACCCGCGGGCCGCCAGCGCCGCGTGCAGCGCCTCTTCCTCACGCGGGAAGTCGAGCCCGGCCAGGTACGCCGACGTGTGCACCGCGAACGGCTTCTCCCCGGCACCCGGGAAAGCCTCCAGCACCAGGTCTTCCAGCGCCGCGACGCAGGCCACGACGCCGACGTTCTGCGGAGAAGCACCGGGACCGCGCGACTTTCCCAGCACGACGCCTTCGCGGGACACCACGAGGACTTCGGTTTTGCTGTTGCCGCCGTCGATCGCGATGATCGCTGGCTTCATCCGCGGGCCCAGGGCAGGTACTCACGGTTGATCTGCACCAGCGAATCGGCGAGCGTGTCGGCCTTCGTGTACTGCCCGACCAGCGGGTGCGCGAGCAGCGCGTCGGCCACGCGGTCGCGGCCGCCCTTGACCGCCGCTTCCAGCGCGAGGAACTCGTACGCCGTCGTCGCCGCGATGAGCCCGGAGAACTGCGGCTCCACCGGCGGCTGCGGGATCGGTGTGGCGCCGGAGGAGTCCACAGTGGACCTGGTCTCGATGACGGCGTCGTCGGGCAGGAAGGGAAACGTGCCGTCGTTGCGGACGTTCACCACGTGCTCTTCGGCCGGACCACCCGCGGTCAGCGCGTGCACCAGCTGCACCGCGGCCTCGGAGTAGTACGCCCCGCCGCGCTTCTCCAGCGACTCCGGCTTCGTGTTCTCCTCCGGGTCGAGGTAGATCTTCAGCAGCTCTTCCTCGACGTCGCTGACGACGTCCGCCCGCGGCCGCTCGGTGCGCTGCTTGGTGACCTGCTCATCGTGCGCGTAGAAGTACTTCAGGTAGTACGACGGCACGACGTTCATCCGCCGCAACCACTTCTCCGGCACACCGACCTCGTTGGACAGGTAGTCCAGGTGCTGCTCCAGCAGTTCCGGCAGCCGGTCGACGCCGTCGACGAGCGCGCCGCGCTCCCAGCTCAGGTGGTTCAGTCCGGTGTGGACGAGCTTGACGTCGTCCGCGCCGACGCCGAGCAGCTTCCCGAACTGACGCTGCAGGTTGATCGCGACGTTGCACAGCCCGACCGCGCGGTGACCCTCGTTGAGCAGGGCGCGCGTGACGATGCCGACCGGGTTGGTGAAGTTGACGATCCACGTGTCGTCGCCGGCGATCTTGCGGACGCGCTCGGCGATGTCGAGCACCACCGGCACCGTGCGCAACGCCTTCGCGAGCCCGCCCGCACCGGTCGTCTCCTGGCCGACGCAGCCGCAGGCGTGCGGGAACGTCTCGTCGGAGCGCCGCGCCCGCTGTCCGCCGACACGCAGCTGGATCAGCACGGCCGACGCGCCGTCGACGCCCTCTTCGAGCGACTGCGTCGTCCGGACCTGCGCGGGGTGACCGGCGTGCGAGAGCAGCCGCCGGCTGAACCCGCCGACGGCTTCGACGCGGTAGGCGTCCGGGTCGACCAGCACGATCTCGTCGACGTCCAAAGTGGACCGGCGACCGGCGATCCCGTCGATCAGCTCCGGCGTGTAGGTGGACCCGCCACCGACGACTGCCAGCTTCATCCCTTGACTCCCGTGAATGTGATGCCCTTGACGAACGACTTCTGCGCAAATATAAACAGCACAATCACCGGCGCCATGATCAATGCGGTCGCCGCCATCGTCATGTTCCACTCGACGTGGTGCATGCCGCGGAAGGACGCGATCGCCAGCGACAGCGGCCAGTGGTCCTGGTCCTCGCCCGTGTAGAGCAGCGGCCCGAAGTAGTCGTTCCAGGTGAACAGGAAGCAGAACATCGCGGTGGCCGCGATCCCCGGCTTCGCCATCGGGATCAGCACCCGGTACATCGCCTGGAACTCGTTGCAGCCGTCGATCTTCGCCGCTTCGAGGTAGTCCTTCGGAATGGTGAGGAAGAACTGCCGGAGCAGGAAGATCGAGAACGCGTCGAAGAAGAAGTACGGCGTGATCAGCGGCACGAGCGTGCCGGTGAGCCCGAGCCGCACCCACAGGTCGTACAACGGGACGACGGTCACCTGCGGCGGCAGCATCATCGCGGCCACCGTGAGCATGAAGAACAGGTTCTGCCCGCGCCACCGCAGTTTCGCCAGCGCGTACGCCGCCGGGATCGCCGAGAGCAGCGCGCCGATCGTCGCCAGCCCCGAGTACAGCAGGCTGTTGCCGAAGTACTCCAGCAGCGGCGCCTTCCGGAACACCGTCACGAAGTTCTCGAAGTGCCACACGCTCGGCCACAGGCTCGCCGTCATCGCCTGGTCGTCCGCCATCACCGCGGTGAGGAAGACGAACAGCAGCGGCAGCATGAAGATCACACCGAGCGCGATCCCGGTCGCGTGCAACGCGATCCAGGACAGGCGCTTGTCCCAGCTCCGCTTGAACCGCACCTTCGGGTGCACACCCGCCGGCTTCTGCGGTGCTTCCGCCAACGCGGTCATGTCCCCTCCTCCTGGTGCTGGGACTTACGCAGCTGCCGCACCAGAATCCAGGTGAAGCCCGCCGAGACGATGAACAGCAGCACCGCCATCGCCGCCGCGTAACCCATGTTGAAGTAGCGGAAACCCTGGACGTACAACCAGATCGGGTACGTCAGCGTCGAGTTTTCGGGCGCGCCGATGAGCTTCGAGTTGCCGGCGACGTCGGCCGTGCCCGCCGAGGCGGACGCCGCGACGATCGCCTGCGTGAAGAACTGCAGCGCGTAGATGATCGAGTTGACCACGCCGAACAGCAGCACCGGCGAGATCGACGGCAGCGTGACGTGCCAGAACTTGCGGACCGAGCCGGCGCCGTCGAGCTCGGCGGCCTCGTACTGCTCGGTCGGGACGTCGAGCAGCGCGGCCAGGATGATGATCATCAGCTCGCCGGAGCCCCACAGCGCGAGCAGCGTCAGCGCGGGCTTCGACATGGCCGGGCTGTTGAACCACAGGCCGCCGTCGATGCCGATGAGCCGCAGGAACCGGTTCACCGGGCCGAACTCGGGGTTGAACACGAACACGAACGCGAGCGTCGCCGCCGCGGGCGGGGCCAGCGTCGGCAGGTAGCAGAGCGTTCGCACCAGGCCGACGCCCGACTTCAGCCGGGAGATCACCGACGCGATGCCGAGGGAGAACAGCACCCGGCACGTCGTCAGGATGACCACCAGCCACAGCGTGTTGTACGCCGCGACGCCGACGAGCGGCTCGGTGGTGAACATCCGGACGTAGTTGTCGAACCCGATGAACTGCGGCGGGTTGATCAGGTCGTACTTGGTGAAGGAGTAGTAGACCGTGGCGATCAGCGGGTAGCCGAAGAAGACCAGGAACCCGATGAGCGCCGGGGCCATGAAGAACAACGCGGTCCGGCGGCGCTTGGCCCGGCGGGCCCCCGCCCGCGCCTTTGCAGGCGCGGACGGGGAACCCTGGGACTGTTCGGCGAGGGTGCGGGGCGAGGCACTCTTTACCGCCGAGACCCCATCGGACAGAGTCATCCGCCCGCGCCCTTCTGCTTCAGTTCGTCGTCGATCTGCGCGTCCACCTTCTTCAGGCCTTCGGTCAGATCGGGGATCGAGCCGGCCTGCCACTTCTCGGCGAAGTCGTTGACCGCCTTGAGGTGCGCGTCACCGATCGGGGTGGTCTGGTTCGACACGAGCTTGCCGCTGTCGTACATGTCGAGGAACGTCTTGAACTGCGGCTGCAGGTCGAGGCGCGGCGACGTCAGCGAGGCCTTCGTGCTGGGCACGTTCTTCAGGCCGTTGGCCATGTCCACCAGGGTGTCGGTGTCCAGGGTGGCCTGCTTGATCAGCTCCCACGCGGCGCCCGGGTTCTTGGCGCCCTTGGGGATCGCGATGATCGTGCCGGTGGTGAAGGCGCTGCCGTACTTGTCGGCCATGGTGCTGAGGACCGGGGCGGGCGCGGTGGCGTAGTTCAGCGTCGGCGCCTGGTCCTTGATGAACGCGGTGCGGAACTCACCGTCGTAGATCATCGCCAGCTTGCCCTTCTGGAAGCCGTTGTCGGCGGAGTACTCGTCACCGAGACCGGCCTTGAACTTCTCGACCTTGTCGTGGCCGCCGAGCGCGTCGATCAGCTTCTGCTGGAACTCGAACATCGCCTTCCAGCCCGGGTTGCTGGCGAGGTCCGACTTGCCGTCCGGGCCGATGAACGGCGCGCCGAAGTTCGGCGCCCAGTACTGGGCCTGGTTGCCGTAGAACGGCATCGACGGCAGGAAGCCGGCAACCTTGATCGAGCCGTCCGCGTTGTACTCGGTCAGCTTCTTGGCGTCTTCGAGCCACTCGTCGGTGGTCTTCGGCGGCGACGTGATGCCCTTCGCCGCGAACAGGTCCTTGTTGTAGTACAGGCCGTAGACGTCGGCGAGCATCGGCATCGCGCAACGCTTGCCTTGGTACTCGGTGTAGTTCCGGACCGCCTCGGGGATCTGGTTGAGGTCGATCTTGTCGCGGTCGATGTAGGGCTTCAGGTCCTGGAAGCTGCCGTTGGAGCACCAGGCGCCGAGGTTGTCGGTGTAGAACGAGATCGCCACATCGGGCGGGTTGCCACCGCGGATCGACTGCGTGAGCTTGTCGTCGTCCTGGTTGCCCTCGTGCTTGATCTCGATGTTCGGGAACTTCGCCTTGAGCTTGTTCAGGCCCGCGGTGACGACGCCGTACTCGCGGTCGGTGAACTTGCTGTAGACGGTGATCGTGAGCTTGTCGTCCTTGCCGGGCGCGGCGGCCGCGTCACCACTTCCACTACTGGGCGCGGCGGCGCCGGAACAGGCGCTGGTCAGCAGGACGGACGCCGCGGCCACGGCGATTAACGCTGCGCCGCGACGGGTCCGGTTGGTAGGGCGCATGGCCCTCCTCCTCATCGGTTGGGCTACTCGGTTGGGGACGGGGCGGGACGGGTGTTCGGGACCGCCGCTTTACCGGGCGAGGGTCCGACCGCGGGTCGGCGCGACCCGAGGAGCGTGGGGGTGACGACGCCGAAGACGTCCTCACGGGTTTTGGCGAGCGCGGACTGCAGCGCGCCCGCGCGGACGGCGTTGCCCTGCACCGACGCGCAGCCGACCGGTGTGCGTGGCAGGACGAGGTCGTGCAGCCTTTGCTGGACGAGCCCGGCGAAGTTCTCGCCGCCGGCGCGGCTGGTGTCCCCGCAGAGCAGGACGAGCTGCGGGTCGGCGACGGCGACGAGGTTCGCGATGCCCCCGGCGACGCGCCGCGCGAGGTCGTCGAGGAAGGGGTGGGCTTCGCCGGCCTGCTCGACGGCGTCCCAGGCGGTCGCGGCGGTGATGCCGTGCGCGGCGGCCAGCCGGCAGATGGCGGGCGAGTCGACGAGGTTGCCGAACCGGGCGCCGGCCTCGGGCCAGACGTCGCCGGTGTCGACGGTCGCCGGGTCGGGCACGCGCATCCAGTCGATCTCGCCGCCGCCGCCGGTGGCGCCGCGCAGCAGCCGCCGGCCGATGACGACCGCGCCGCCGACGCCTTCGGACAACCACACCATGACGAAGTCGTCGACGTCCTGGGCCTTCCCGGCGCTCATCTCCTCGACGGCGACGAGGTTGACGTCGTTCTCGATCAGGACGTCGACGCCGAGTTCGTCGCTGAGCTTCTGCGGGACGTCGAAGCCGAGCCAGCCGGGGATGTGCGGCGCGGAGGAGAGCAGGCCGGTGCGCGGGTCGAAGGCGCCCTGCGCGCCGATGACGACGTGGGCGAGCTCTTCGCGGGTGATCCCGGCCGCTTCGGCGACGTGGCTGAGGGCCTCGCCGAAGGTCCCGACGACGTCGGCGCCTTCGTGGACGGGCAGCGCGACCTGGTGCTCGGCGAGGATCGTCCCGGCGACGTCGGCGACGACGAAGTCCGCGACGTGCGGGGTGAGATCCACGGCGGCGACGCGGGCGAGGCCGCCGTTGGCCGACCAGAGCTGGGCCCGCGGCCCGCGGCCGCCACCCCGGACGCCGGCCTTGATGACCAGGTTGTCCTGCTCGAGGCGGGTGAGCAGCTGCGCGGTGGCGGGCTTGGAAAGACCGATGGCCAGCTCGAGCTCGGCGCGCGTCAGCGGCCCCTCCCGCAGGAGGACCTCGATGGCGGCGCGATCGTTGATCTCGCGCAGCATCCGCGGGCTACCGGCTCGCACTGTCGTCGCTCCCGACTTAATTAGGATACTTTACAGACGGTTTCCGGGGACTGTAGTGAGCCGCGGCACAGCCGTCAACGGGCTCGGGAAACGGCCAGGTAACGCTTGAAGTCGCGCGTGTGACACGGCGGATCCCACTAGCCCGGCCGCCGTTTCGGCTGGTGGGAGATTTGCGGCGGGGCGTTTGCGCCGGTCAGCGCGTCACCGGAAAGCGGCTTGCGGGGGCTGGGGATCCGCCACCAGACCACGCGGATGCGCAGGTCCTCTGGGGAACGTCGATGAGCCGATCGGCTTCGAGCTATGGTCCGCTTTGCGCCCGATCGGCGATTTGGACGGCGTCACGCTCCGGGAGCGGGACGGTGTGCTGGATCCAAGTCGCGGCCGGCACCGAGCGGCCAGGCGCAGCCGATGGGCCACGCGCCCCAAGGCCGCCTTGGCGGCGCTCGGGGCCGAACGCACTGAAGGCCACCATGAGGGACTTAGATGTCCTCATGGTGGCCTTCGGAGAAGCCTACGGACTTACTCCTCCGCGTCCGCCCAAGCCTTGAGCATGACCCGGGCGATGGACGAGTTGCCCGGCAGGAGGATCTCCGCCGCGCCGTCCGCTATCGGGGTCGGCTTGGCGCCTTCGTTGCGCAGTGAGCTGTTCTCGAACGCCGCGCGGACCTCCGCGCGTGATACCCACAGCGCTTCCTCGATCTCGCCGTCTGCCGGGACCAGTGGCAACGTGCGATCCGCCCGGGCCGTGAAGCCCAGCATGATCGAGCGTGGGAACGGCCATGGCTGGCTGCCGAGGTACCGGACGTCCGAGACCGACGCACCCACCTCTTCGCGGATCTCGCGGAGCACGCACGCCTCCAGCGACTCGCCCGCCTCGACGAAACCGGCCAGCACCGAATAGCGGCCGGCCGGCCAGATCGGCTGGCGGGCCAGCAGGACGTGGGATCCGTTCGTGCCCTCCAGCGAGTGGACCAGGCAGATCACCGCCGGGTCCGTGCGCGGGTACTCCTCGCGGCCGTCGTTGGTGCACTTGCTCGCCCAGCCGAACTGGATCAGCTCCGTGGGATTTCCGCAGCGGGTGCAGAACTTGGCCTGGCGACGCCAGTTGCGCAACGCCTGCGCCGTCGTGAACAAGCCGGCCGACGTGTCGTCCAGCAGGTCGCCGTAGCCACGCAGCTCGACCCAGATCTCGCCGTCGACGCGCGGGACCTCTTCGACGAAGCCCCAGCTCCCGGCCATCTTCACCGTGTCGGCTTCGCCCGTCGGGCCGCCCGGGAGCGACCAGTAGTCGACGTCTTCCCACTCGCCGAGGAATACGGCGTCGGCGGGCGGCGAAGAACCGAAGTCGACGGCCTTGCGGAACGCCAACACGGACGAACCCTCGACGACCGGGGTGCGCCCGGTGTCGTCCAGGAGGACGACCCGGGCGTTGGCCCAGCGCGACACCAATCGCGAAGGGTTGGTGCGCAAGCCTTCCTGGCGGTCCACAGTGGACCGGGACAGGGTCGGCAGGGCACCGAGGGAGAACGGGACGGACATCAGGCCGGCTCGCCCACTACGACGTCGCCGAGCGCGAGGAGCTTGCGTTCGAGGACGCCCGCGTCGCCGACGACCACGCCGGTGAACCGCTTGGGCGCGAAGAACTTCAGCGCCGCGTCGGCCACCTCTTCGGCGGTCACGGCGGCGACCCGCGCCGGGTGCTCGTTGAGCCACTCCAGGCCCAGCCCGGTCGAGGCCAGCGCCAGCACCTGGCCGGCCAGGCCGGACTGCGACGACGTCGAGGTCAGCAGCGAGCCGATCGCGTACTGCCGCACCGACTCCAGCTCGTCGCCCGCCGGCGGGACCTGGCCGAGGCGGCCCAGCTCGTAGCGGGTCTCCAGCAGCGCCGGTGCGGTCGCGTCGGTCGCGGTGTCCGCGTCGACGTTGACCACCGCGGTGCCGTCGGTGAACTCGAAGCCGGAGTGCGCGGAGTAGGTGTACCCCTTGTTCTCGCGGATGTTCTCGACCAGCCGCGACGAAAAGTACCCGCCGTAGGCCAGGTTCGCCAGCTGCAGCGCCGCGTACCCCGGGTCCGTGCGCGGCACGGTCTGCGCGGACAGCCGGATCTGCGACTGGACGGCGCCGGCGCGCGGCACCAGCAGCACGCTCGGGCCGGTCAGGTCCGGCAACGCCGGCAGCCGCACGGCCGAGCGGTCCGACGCCCAGGCGCCGAGCACCTTCTCCAGGTCGCCGATCACCGCGGTGGGGTCGATGTCGCCGACCAGCACCAGCACCGAACCGCGCGCCTGCACGGACGCCTGGTGCAGCGCGCGGACCTGCTCGGGCGTCACGACGGCGACGTCCTCGGCCTGCGGCACCTCACGGGTGGCCGGGTGGTCGCCGTAGCGGTGCTTCTGCAGGGCTTCGCGGGCGATCGTCCGCGGCTGGGTGCGGGAGACGGCGATCCGCTCGACCAGCCGCTCCTTCTCGCGGGCGATCTCCTCGTCGGCGTAGGTCGCGCCGGTGAGGACGTCGCCGAGCACGTCGAGGAACGTCGGCAGCTTGCCGGCGAGCGCGGAGCCGGTCAGCACCAGGCGTTCCGGGTCGACGCCGCAGCCGATGTCGCCGCCGATCAGCGCCAGCTCGGCGTCGATCTCGATGCGGTTGCGGCGCGCGGTGCCGGTGAGGATGGTCTCGGCGAGCACCTCGGCGATCGCCGGGTGCAGCTTGTCGTCACCCGCGAACGGGATCCACAGCCGGGCCTCGACCATCGGCACGGTCGCCTTGCGCACGGCCACCACGCGCAGGCCGTTGGCCAGCGTGGTGTCCACATGGGACAGGTCGGCGGCGGACCGCTGCGCGCCGAGCGGCGGCAGCGGACGCGGCCCCCGCTCGGTGCGGCCGATCTCCTCGGCGCTGCGGTGCGTTGCAGAAGTCGTGGGGGAGCTCACTGCTCGTCGGTCCCTTCCGAAGCGGGCTTGACCACCAGGACGGCGCGCGCGTCGGGGCGCAGCGCCTTCGCCGCCGCCGAAACGGCTTCCGAGGTGACGGCGGACATCCGGTCCGCGAGCTGGTAGACCAGCGAGGCGTCGCCGTAGAGCAATTCGAACGAGCCGAGCGCGAGGGTCCGGGACACCAGGCGGTCGTGCTCGGAGTGCAGGCTCGCGGTCCAGCGCGCGGTGACCTTGCGCAGTTCCTGCTCGTCCGGCGGGTTCTCGGCGATCTTCTCGAGCTCGTCGTCCAGCGCCGCGAGCACGCGCTCGCGCGGCACCTCGTGCGGGTGGATCAGGGTGATGGTGAACGTGTCCGGGTCGCGGGCCTCGAACGGGCCGAACAGCCCGGCGCCGGCGCCGATGTCGACGACCAGGGGCTCCTTGTGCACCAGCCGCTGCTGCAGCCGGGAGCCGTCGCCGTCGGTCAGGACGCCGGCGAGCACGAGGTAGGCGAGGTAGCCGCCGACGTCGTTGATCGGGTCCGGCATCCGGTAGCCGACGGCGAGCGCGGGCAGCGGGGCGTGCGGGTCGATCGTCTCGCCCAGCAGTTCGCTGGTCGGCAGCGGCTCGGCGAACGACGGCCGCTGCGGCGCCGGCCGGTGCGGGACGTCGCCGAAGTTCTTCTCGATCAGGTCCTTGGCGTCGGCGATCTCGAAGTCGCCCGCCACGGTGAGCACGGCGTTGGCCGGCGAGTAGTAGGTGTCGAAGAACGCGGCGCAGTCTTCGACCGTGGCGCTCTCGAGGTCCTCGAAGCCGCCGTAACCGTTGTGCGCGTTGGGGAACGTCGAGTACAGGACCGGCGGCAGGGTGATCCACGGGAACCCGCCGTACGGCCGGTTCAGCACGTTGAGCCGGATCTCCTCTTTCACGACGTCGATCTGGTTCGCCAGGTTCTCGGCGGTCAGCTTCGGCGCGCGCATCCGGTCGGCTTCGAGGAACAGCGCGCGTTCCAGCGCGGCGCTCGGCAGCACCTCGAAGTAGTCGGTGTAGTCCGGATGGGTGGACCCGTTGAAGGTGCCGCCGCTGGATTGGACGTGCCGGAAGTGGGCGAGTTTCTCCAGGCTCTCGGAGCCCTGGAACATCAGGTGCTCGAAGAGGTGCGCGAAACCGGTGCGCCCCTCCGGTTCGGAGCGGAAACCCACGTCGTAGTGCACGCTGACGCCGACCACCGGCGCGGTCGCGTCGGGTGCGAGGACCACGCGCAAACCGTTGTCTAGGGTGTATCGGACGAGCTCGGGATCGGCCATGGCCCCACCCTACGACGGCTCGCCTGCTCTCCGCGTCCCGCCTCGTGGGTGGTGATTCGGGTTCTGACCCGAATTACCACTCACGAGGCCCTGCAGGCGACCACGATGGGCGCCGGCGAACGTGCCCGCGAGCGCCGTCGCGAAGGATCCGGCCTGGTCAGGGCTGATTTCGCCGGCGTGCCAGTAAACCGGCGGCGGGTGCGGGAGACCGTCGAAAGCGGCCACCCAGCCGCTGAGTTCGCCCAGAGCTGACGCGTACGGCAGACCGCGTGAGAACACCAGTTCCCGTTGCGGCTTGCCGAGGTCCTTCACCTTCACGGAACCCAGTTTCGCGGCGACGCCGCGCAGCCGCCGGGCGACGTCGGTGCCCGCCCGGCGGCGCGCGGGCAGCGCCGCCGAGACCACTGCGGCGGCCGCCCCGGCCAGCACGAGGATGACGCCGAGCTGGGCGTACCCGGCGGTCAGCGCGAGCAGGACGGTCAGGAAAACGCCGTAGCAGACCACCCGGACGCCGGCCCGGCCGAGCCGCCGGGGCCGGGCCGCGAACCAGCCGCGGCGGACGACGTCGGCGTACAGCTCCGGCGGTGCGATATCGACGTGCCGCTGCCGCAGTTCGGCAAGCGTCACCGAGTCTTCCGGCAGGACGGCCGCGAACACCGCACGCTCGAAGGGGGTCAGGTGCTCGTCGGCCGGGTTGCGCCGGCTCAGCCGCCAGCCGCCGTCCTCGGCGCTCACCCAGACGTAGTTGCGGACGGCCAGGTCGAGCACCGTCGCCGCGAGGTCCGCCGCGCCGGTCCGGCCGTGCAGCAGCAGGCCGACGTGGCCCGGCAGCACGCCTTCCGGTGACGCGAACTCGCCGTTGGCCGAGACCAGCTCGGCCTTCGGCGGCTCCCCCGCGCCGACGTCACGACGGCGCGCGAGCCAGACGAACGCGGCCGCGACCAGCAGCAGCGCGCCGAAGCCGGCCCAGGCCCAGCCGACCGGGGCGGTGAGGACGAACGCGCCCGCGAGGGTCTTGGCCGGCACCAGCCGGGCGTTCGCCGGGACGGTGCCCGCCGGCAGCTCGACGGTGGCCGTCATCCGCTGGCCCGCGAGGAGGTTCTGCTGGCTGAACCGGGTTAGCCCGGCGTGGTCGATCTGCGCGGCGCCGCAGGAGAAGTCCGAATCGGCCGGTCCGGCCAGGCAGTCGACCGCCGTCGGGATCCGGGGCGCCGCGAAGGACGCGCGGAGGAACTTCAGGTCGGTGCTCCAGCCGCCGGCCAGCTCCCAGGTGACGCGGTTCCCGTCGACCGCACCGTCCACTGTGTACCGGACGGTCGAGGTGCCGGACGTCAGGTGGATCGTGAAGGCGTCCTGGTCCACCGAGGCCGTGCCGCTGCCTTCGAGGACGACGTCGCGCACGCCGTAGACGCGGTCGCGGTGGTGCGGCGCCGGGACCCGCAGCGGGACCCGGCGGTCCATCGTGACGCCGTTGGGGACCGCCACCGCCTCGGCGACCGAAAGCGAGCCGTCGCGCTCCACCTTGAGCTGGATCTCGGCGCTCTGCGGCAACGCGGGCGGCGGTGGCTGGTCCTGCGCCGTCGCGGGCCCGGCGACGGCCACGAAGAGCGTCAGCACCGCCGCGGCGACGACCCGGCCGCGCACGGTCAGCGCGTCGACGTCGCGCGGCCGGACTCGGTGAGCAGTCCGTCGAGCGCGGTCAGGAACGACGGGAAGTGCGTGCCGAACCGGCGCAGGTCGCTGTCGGCCTCCATGCCGCCGTACCAGTAGAGCCCGGCCGTGCCGTCCGACGCCGGGTTGAGCGCGGCGAAGGCGCCCAGCCAGCGTTCGGTGTCGCCCAGCACCACCGCGTACGGCAGCGACCGGGAGAACACCATCTCGCGGTCGCCCGGCGGGATGTCCTCGGCCTTGGCGTGGTGCAGGTAGTGCAGCAGGCCGCGGACCTGGCCGACCAGCACCCGGCCGCGCGCGGTGCGCGAGGGCAGCAGCGCGGCCGCGGCGGCGACGCCGAGCCCGGCGAGCGCGACCGCGACACCGAGCAGCGCGTACCCGACGGTGAAGGTGAGGATCGCCGTGACGACCAGGCCCAGCGCGAAGATCCCGGCGCCGAGCCCGGTCAGGCGGCCACGCGCGGTGTCCGGGCGACGGGAGAACCAGCGCTTGGTGACGACGTCGGCGTACATCGCGTCACTGATCCGGCGCAGGTCGAGGCCGCCGCGGGCGCGCAGCTGCGACACGAGCACGGCGTCGGTTCCCTCGGGGAGGAGCGTTTCGTAGACGGCGCGCTCGAAGTCGTGGAGGTGCTCGTCCGGCGAGTTGCGGCGGGCGAGCTGCCAGTCGGGCCCTGGTACCTCCGCGAGCCACAGGTAGTTGCGGACGGCCAGGTCGACAACGGTGGCGCTGATGTCGACGACGTCGACGGTCTCGTCGATCACCGTGCCGACCTGCCCGGGCAGCACGCCGTCCGGGGAAGCGAAGTAGACGCGGTCGCCGTCGCGCAGCAGCACCTCGACCGGGCCGGTCGCGGCGGTGAGCGCGCCCGCGTCCTGCTTGCGGCGGCGCACCACGAAGACCGCGGCGGCGACGAGCAGCACCAGGAGGACGGCGAAGGCGACGCCGGTCAGCGGCGTCAGGGCGAAGGCGTTGGCGAGCAGGCCGATGCCGGCGAACTTCGCGGTGGCCGGCGCGGTGTTCGCGGGCAGGCCGACCAGCAGGTCGACGCGGTCGCCCGGCTGGACGTCGTTCTGCTCCAGGCGCACGACGCCGGTGTGGTCGAGCTCGCTGAGCGTGCAGCGCCGGCTGGAGCCGATCGGGCCGGCGAAGCAGTCCACAGGGGACAGCTCCGGCGACGGCGCGATGAAGGACGCGGTGAGCTTGGCGACCGGGCCGTCGAAACCGCTCGCGGCCTGCCAGCGCGCCTGCTGCCGGCCGCCTTGGTCGGCGACGACGCCGTCGACCAGGTAGGTGACGCTTCCGCTGCCCCCGGCGAAAGTCAGGACGAGCTGGTCGCCGGTGAGCTGGCCGGTGGCCGCACCTTCGGTCTTGACGTCGCGGACGGCGAAGACGCGGTCCTGGTCGTCACCGGCCGAAACCCGCAGCGGGACGCGGGAAACGAGCTGCTGCCCGCCGGGGACGGTGACCTTTTCGGTGACGGAGAGGGAGCCGTCGCGCAGGAGCTTGAGCGCGACGTCGGCGGTGGCGCCGTCCGGGGCCTGGACGCCCGGGACGTCACTGCCGAGCAGCTGCGGCTTCTTGACCTGCTCGCTCGGCTGCGCGGGCAGGGGCGGCCCCGCTGTCGGCCCGGTCGGCGCCGTCGGCCCGGCGGCGGCGGCCGCGGGCCCGGCGGCGGCCAGCACGCCCGCCGCGACGACGAGCCCCAGTTTCCTCAACACAGCACCACACCCTAGAGCACTGGATCTATGCTGACGGCCGGAACGGCGAGATCAGCGCAGGTACGCCGGTTCCGACGGGGTGAGTCCACGGGGGGGTTCCACACAGATGTCCCAACCGCCGCAGGGTCCGCACGACCCGCGACGTCCGACGCCGCCGCCGGGCCGGCCGCCGTTGCCGCCGCCGGGGGCCCGGCCGTTGCCGCCACCGGCGAACCGGCCGTTGCCGCCGGGTCAGCCGGGTCAGGGTCAGCAGCCGGGTCGTGGTCCGCAGGGCCAGCCGCCTGGGCAGGGGCCGGCCGGGCCGCAAGGTCAGCCAGGGCGTGGTCCGCAGAGCCAGCCGCCCGGGCAGGGCCCGACCGGGCCGCAGGGTCAGCCTGGGCAGCCGAGTCAGCCAGGGCAGCCGGGGCAAGGGCCGGGTGGACCGCAAGGTCAGCCGGGGCAAGGACCCGCCGGACCGCCGCGGGAGCCGAGTGGACCGGCCGGGGGGCCACAGAGCCCGCAGGGGCAGCCGGGGCAGCCGAGTGGACCGCAGGGACCCGCCGGACCGCCACCGCAGAATCCGCACGGGCCGGGCGGTTCGCCGCCGCAGAATCCGCACGGGCCGCCGAATCCGCAGTCACCCGGTGGTCCGCCGCCGGGTTCGCGTGGTCCGCAGGGGCCGCCGCAGCAACCCGGCCGTCCGCCGCAGACCCCGCCGGGGCCCCAGAGTCCGCAAGGGCCGCAGGGCACTCAGGGGTTTCCCGCGCCGGGACCGCCGTCCGGGGCTTACCCGCGTCCCGGGGGCTTCGGCGGGCCGCCGACCGGGGCGCAGTTCCGTCCGCCGCCTGCCGGGGCTCCGCTGCCGCCGCCCGTGACGGCGCCTGCGCCCGTGTTCACCCCCGGGTACGCCGGGCCGCCGCCCGCGATGGGGTTCGGGCCGCGGTTCGCGCCCGGGTACCGGCCCTACGTCGCGAAGAAGTCGAACACCGGCGTGATCGTGGCCGTGGCGATCATCGGGATCGTGGCCGTCGTCGGCGGGGTGATCGCGGCCGTCGCGCTGACCGGCGGGCACTCGCGGCACGTCGCCGACGCCGGCTACTCCAGCACCTACCCGACCGACACCTACTCCGAGACCACCAGCGACGAAACCACGTCCACGACGTCGTCCACCGACGAGACGACCACGCGCCAGACCCGCACGTCGGGGCGCGAAACGCCGACGTCCCAGACCCCGGCCGGCCCCCACTCGGTCTCGGCCACCGGCACCAACCCGCTGTTCGGCAGCGCGAACTTCGGGCTGCAGAACGTCCCGTGCACGCTGAGCCGCTGGGCGACCGACCAGAACAGCGTCACGAAGTTCTTCCAGTCCGGCATCGCCTGCCTCGACGCGATGTGGTCGAAGGCCCTCGGCGGCGCGGACCTGCCGTTCGAGACGCCGAACCTGTCCGTGCCGCGGTCGCTCTCGGAGTCCTCGACGCCGTGCGGCAGCGGCGGCACGACCACCGGCGTCACGCCGTTCTACTGCCCGTCGAACAACACGATCTACATGCCGATGGACCGCATCGAGATCGAGACGTGGGGCAACCACCCCGGCCCGTACCTGTCGATCCTCGCCCACGAATACGGCCACCACGTGCAGAACATGGCCGGCATCTCCGACGCCTACGGCGAGCAGCGCTACGACGCGGGCGCGGACTCGGCCGTCGGCCTGGAGCTGTCCCGGCGGATGGAACTCGAGGCGCAGTGCTTCTCGGGGATGTTCCTGGGCTCGGCGTCGGTCTCGGGCGGCTCGGTCGACAAGAACATCTACAACGAGGCCTGGAACGCCCAGGACCGCGGCGACGACTACGCCCGCAACGGCAAACGCGACCACGGCAGCGCCAAGCACAACATCTCCTGGTGGCAGCACGGCGCGACGACCAACCGCAACCAGCAGTGCAACACGTGGACGGCCTCCGGCGGCGACGTCTCGTAGCTCAGCTCGGCGGCCTCGGCGGTAGTCGACGCTGGGGTGAAAGCCGTGAAGGCCTCCTTACCGGCTCTTATGGCCGGGAAGGAGGCCTTCACGGCTTTTCGGCCGTGGGGCTGGGTCTCAGCTCGGCGGGGTGAACGGGTTCTCGGCGGGCGCCGCCGGGGTGCCGCGCGGTGGGGTCGGCTCGGAGGAGCCCGCGTATTCGGGTGCGGCCGCCTGCGCCGGGAAGGGCTGCGATTGCGCCTGCCCCGGGTAGGCCTGGGCCGCGTTCGCCTGCGCCGGGTAACCCTGTGCCGGTCCCGCGGACGCCTGCGCCGGGTAACCCTGACCCCGGGCCGCAAACGCTTGCGTCTGCTGGGCTCGGGCCGCCGCGTACGCCTGGAAGGCGCGGGCGTGGTCGCGGTTGCGGCGTTCCGCCAGCACCGCCGCGAGGAACGCCCACGGCGGCACCCCGGGCGGCACCGCCGCACCCAGCGCGTTGCCGACCTGCTGCGCGAGCCCCCAGCCGAGCGCGTGCGAGGCCTCCGGGCGCAGCTCGGTGAACCGGGCGAGGAACTGGCGGCTCGCCAGCGCGAGACCGTCGGGCAGCCGGGTCAGGTCGAGCTGGGACGCCCAGCCCTCGAGGCCCGGCGGCATGCCGATCGCCGGGTAGCCGGCGCTCTCCGGGACGCGTTCGCGCACCACGAGCGTCCCGGCCAGGAAGTCGCCGACGCGGCGGCCGTCGGAGGAGCACAGCGACACGATCACCGCGACCGCGCCGAACAGCCCAAGCGTCCAGAAGTCCACGACGAACCCGGCGAGCCCGCGGGTCAGCGCGTGCCGGAAGCGGATCGGGCCGCCGTCGACGCGCACCACGCGCAGGCCCACCGCCATCTTGCCCAGCGAGCGGCCCCGCGAGAGCGTCTCGAACAGCACCGGGTAGCCGACCATCACCAGCACCAGGAACACGAGGAAGAGGGTCAGCGCGAGTGAGCCGTCGCCGGCCGGGACGGCCAGCGTCAGCACGAAGACCGCGCCGAGCAGCAGCGCGAACTGCACGACGACGTCGAGCGCCATCGCCAGGGCGCGGCTGGCGAGCTTGGCCACGTGCAGGTCGAGGACGACGGCTTCGCCGGTGACCAGCTCGGATTCCTCGTGCACCGGGCCAGCGTATCGACGGATAGGGTGACCGGGTGGATGTGGACGTCTTCGTCGCGGCGCACTCGGCGGAGTGGCACCGGCTCGGTGAGCTCAGCCGCCGCGGCGGGAAGCTCACCGGCGCGGAGGCCGACGAGCTGGTCACGCTCTACCAGCGCACGGCGACGCACCTCTCGATCGTCCGCTCGGTGGCCCCCGACCCGGCGCTGCTCGGCCGGCTGTCCGGGCTGGTCGCCCGCGGCCGCAGCGCGATCTCGGGGTCGCACAACCCGGCGTGGCGCGAGGTCGCGCTGTTCTTCACGCGCCGCTTCCCGGCCGCCGTCTACCTGTCACGGCGCTGGTGGATTCCGGCCGCGCTGGCGTCGATCGCGGTGATGGTGGTGATCGCGGTGTGGGTTTCGGGCGACCCGCACGTGCGCGCGTCGATCGCGACGCCGGACGAGCTGAACCAGCTGACCAAGCCGGGCGGCGAAGCCGAGACCTACTACTCGACCGGGCCGGCGACGTCGTTCGCCGCGCGCGTCTGGACGAACAACGCCTGGGTGGCGGCGACCTGCCTGTTCCTCGGTGTCGCGCTGGGCCTGCCGGTGATCGGCGCGCTCTGGATGAACGCGCTCAACGCCGGCGTGATCATCGGCGCGATGAGCGCCGCGGGCCGCGCCGACGTGATGATCGGCCTGCTGCTGCCCCACGGTCTCCTGGAGCTGACGGCGGTGTTCATCGCGGCGGGCGCCGGGTTGCGGCTCGGCTGGACGGTGATCGACCCCGGACGCCGATCGCGCACCGCGGCGCTGGGCGAGCAGGGCCGGTCGGTCGTGGTGCTGGCGCTCGGGCTGGCGTGCGTGCTGTTCGTGTCGGGCGTCATCGAGGCGTTCGTGACGCCGTCGGGCTGGCCGACGTGGGTCCGCGTCGGGATCGGCGTCGTCGTCGAGGTGGCGTTCCTGGTCTACGTCTTCACGCTCGGCCGCCGCGCCGCTCGCGAAGGCGAAGTCGGCGACCTCGAAGCGCGCGACATCGGCGACGCGCTGCCCGAGTCAGCATAAGCACGAGCCCTCGAAGGCGATGGACGATCCGTCGTCCAGGCTCGCGGTTCCGACGAACCGGGCCTCGAACTCGCCCACCTCCGTCAACGTCAGCTTCGGGCTCGACGCGGAACCGTCCGCGCCCGTCTTGACGGTCACCGTTTCCGCGCCCCCTTCGAAGACCAGGAGGTTCTTCGGGCGGGCCGCGCGGACGAAGAACGTCACCGGGACGTCGGCCGCCGGCTGGCCGTTTTCGCCGATCACGCGGACCACGAACGGTGCGCCCGGGTCCTTCGTCGCCAGGCGCTGGCCGTTGCCGGACAGGATGGCGAGGGTGCGCCCGCCCGCGGCCCAGGTGTTCGGGATTCCGGTCAGGGAGCAGACTTCCTGGTACAGCCGCGCGCCCGCGACGGCGCCTTCCGCGGTGAGGCACCGGGCCGTGGCGACGTTCGCGATCTCGACCAGGCCCGGCAGCCCGGCCACGCGCCGCCAGGCCTGGTGCTCGTCCTTGGCGTCACAGGCCGCCAGTTTCACCGTGACCCCGTCGACCGGGCTCACCGCGGCGAGACACTGTCCATTTTGGACGTTCGTGAAGCGCTGACCGGCATATGTCCACTTCGCACTCGCGTCTCCCGCGTCGGCCAGCACGGGCTTGCCGTCGGCCACCGCGAGTGAGAGCTTGCCCCCGCCGTCGGCCAGGTACACGGGCGCGCCGTCGGCCGCGGGTGCCGAAGTGATCGCCAGGGCCACCACCATGAACTTGAGCATCCTCCGGGCTTAACAGGCCGGGCGGACGTCCACCACCGGAGTCACCCGTCAGAGCCGTCCGGCGGCTTTCAGCGCCAGGTACCGGTCCGCCAGCGCGGGCGGCAGCTCCTCCGGAACCGCGTCGACGACGCTGACCCCGTGGCGCGCCAGCCTTTCCGTCACGCGGCCGCGCTCCGCCATCGTCCGCGACGCCGCCGCCGCGTCGTACACGGCTTCCGCGTCGCCGCGCCCCGCCAGCATCTCCGCGACCCGCGGGTCCGCGACGGACGCGATCACCAGCTCGTGCCGCGACGTCAGCGAGCTCAGCACCGGGAACAGCCCCTCCTCCAGCGGCGCCGCGTCCAACCCCGTCAGCAGCACCACCAGCGCGCGCCGTCGCGTCCGCCGCAGGATCTCGGCGACCATCCCGCGCGCGTCCGTCTCGATCAGGGACGGCTCCAGCGGCGCCATCGCGTTGACCAGCGACGTCAGCAACGCCGCACCCGAGGAACCCTGCACCGCCGCGCGCAGGCGGCGGTCGTAGGCCAGCAGGTCGACGCGGTCGCCGACTTTCGCGGCGAGCACCGCCAGCAGCAGCGCCGCGTCCATCGCCGCGTCCAGGCGCGGGGCGTCGCCGACCCGGCCCGCCGAGACGCGGCCGGTGTCCAGCACCAGCACCACGTGCCGGTCGCGTTCCGGGCGCCAGGTCCGGACCATGACGTCCGCCGCGCGCGCCGTCGCCCGCCAGTCGATCGAGCGGACGTCGTCGCCGATCACGTACTCGCGCAGCGAGTCGAACTCCGTGCCCTGGCCGCGGATCAGCACCGCGTTGCGGCCGTCGAGCTGCTGCAGCCGCGCGAGCCGCGACGGCAGGTGCTTGCGGCTGTGGAACGGCGGCAGCACGCGGACCGTCCACGGCACCACGTGCGAACCCTGCCGCGCGGCCAATCCCAGCGGCCCGACCGAGCGGACCGTCACGCGCGCCGCCATCCGGTCGCCGCGCCGCGACGGCCGCAGAGAAGTCACCAAAGCGCGCCGCTCCCCCGCCGGAACGCGCAGGACGTGCCGGTCGGCGGCACCCGCCGAAGGCGGCCACGCGTCGCGCAGCTGCCCGCGGACCGCGCGGCCACCGGGGTTCGCCACCACGAGCGTCACCTCGCACGGCTCCCCGAGCCGCACCGACGTGTCGCCGGAGCGCGCGAACGTCAGCGGCCGGACGCTCCCGGCCAGCACCAGGTCCACCACGACGAGCACCAGCAGCACCCCGCCGACGGCCAGCAGGCCGGTCCGCGACGGCAGGAGCAGCCCGACCACCAGCGCGCCGAAGAGCGCCAGCAGCCCGAGCCTTCCGGTGACGGCCATGTCAGCGCGGCACGGGCACGGACGCGAGCACCCGGTCCAGCACGCCGTCCGCGGTGACGCCTTCGAGCTCGGCCTCGGGCCGGACGTCCAGGCGGTGCCGCAGCGCGGGCCGGGCCAGCGCCTTGACGTCGTCCGGGGTCGCGTAGTCGCGCCCGGCGAGCCACGCCCAAGCGCGCGTCACCGCGAGCAACGCCGTGGCACCACGGGGAGAAACGCCGATCCGCACCGACGGCAGCTGCCGCGTCGCCCGGCAGAGGTCGACGACGTAGCCGATCACCTCGGGGCCGATGGTGACCTTCGCGACGGCTTCGCGGGCCGTGGCGAGTTCCGCCGCCCCCGCGACCGGCTTGAGGCCCGCCGCCGCGAGGTTGCGCGGGTCGAAGCCCTGCGCGTGCCGCCAGAGGATGCCGATCTCGTCCTCGCGCGACGGCGTCGGCATGGTCAGCTTCAGCAGGAACCGGTCCAGCTGCGCCTCCGGCAGCGGGTAGGTGCCCTCGTACTCCACCGGGTTCTGGGTGGCGATCACGATGAACGGGTCGGGCAGCGGCCGCGACTCGCCGTCGAGGGAGACCTGCCGCTCCTCCATCGCCTCCAGCAGCGACGACTGCGTCTTCGGCGGCGTCCGGTTGATCTCGTCGGCGAGCAGCAGGTTCGTGAACACCGGGCCCTCGCGGAAGGAGAACTCGCCGCTGTGCGCGTCGTAGACGATCGAGCCGGTGACGTCGCCGGGCATCAGGTCCGGCGTGAACTGCACCCGCTTGGTCTCCAGGTCCAGCGCCGCCGCGAGCGCCCGCACCAGCAGTGTCTTCGCGACGCCGGGGACGCCTTCGAGCAGCACGTGCCCCCGGCAGAGCAGGGCCAGGATCAGCCCGGTGACGGCGGCGTCGTTGCCGACGACGGCCTTCGCGACCTCCGCGCGCAGCGCGATCAGCGCGTCGCGGGCCCCGGTCGTCCCTTCGGTACCGCTGCTCAAGTTCGCTCCACCTCTCGTTCCACCCTGTCCAGTTCGCCGGCCAGCCGCACCAGCGCGGGATCGCCGGTCACCGGCGGCCCGTACAGCACGGCGCCGACGTCGTTCGCGGGCCGGCCGGCGCGCTCGCTCACCGACGTCACCAGCGCCGCCGCGTCGGCGTCGCGGGGCAGGCCGAGCGTGGTCCGCAGCCGGGATCGGGCCGCCTCGCGCAGGGTCTCGCCGGCGTGGTCCGCCGCCTTCGCGCGCCGGTACAGCCGCGCGCGGCCCTCGGCGGTTTCCGCCGCGCGGACGACGACCGGCAGCGGCTCGGTGACGACCGGGCCGAGCCGCCGGGCCCGCCACAACGCCAGCAGCGCGACCGCGATGCCCACCTGCGCGGCGCCGAAGTACCAGCCGTCCGGGATCAGCTCGAAGATCGACTTCCGCGAGTCGTCCAGCGCCGGGTCGGTCGCCGACGGCAGGTACCAGACCAGCTTCGGGTGCTGCCCGAGCAGGCGCAGGCTCAGCGCCGCGTTGCCCTCGTCGGCGAGCCGGCCGTTGGTCAGCGGCGCCGACGTGCCGAGCAGCGTCGTCGTGCCGCCGGCGTCGGCGAGCTGCAGCAGCGTGCCGCCGCCGTCCTCGCCGAGGTAGCACGAGCGCGCACCCGGTGCGGCGTAACCGATCCCGCCGAGCGTGGCGTCGCCGGCCGCGACCGCGGCGGCGACCGTGCACTGCGGGCTGAGCGTGCCGACGTCGTTCTGGCCGACCGGCCGGACCAGCGGCAGGGAGTCCTTGAGCGTCGGCGCTCCCGGCGTCACGAGGACGACGTCGGCGGCGCGCCGCCGGGCCGCGTCGAAGCGCTTCGCCGGCACCAGGTCCGGCTGGGTGACCAGCAACGTCGTGTTCTCGCCGAGCGCGTCGTCCGCCTCGTCGATCGTGTGCGCGATCCGGACGTCGACGCCTTGATCGGCCAGCAGCTTCGCGAGCGCGTGCGCGCCGCCGGGTTCGTAGGAACCGGGTTCGAGCGCGCCGTGCGTCTGCTCGCCGCGGCCGAGCAGCAGCAGCGCGCCGGCGGCGACCACCAGCGCGAGCAGGGCGAGCGGAATCCGGGAGCCGCGCCAGATCCGGCGCGCGTCCGGCGAAACGGAGGTGCTCACGAGGCCGTCATCACCACCGGCCGCTCCCGGCGGCAGCGTTCGTCCAGCTCGGTCAGCGTGCGGTACGCCGTTTCGGTGCCTTCGCGGCCGCCGTAGTGGACGTCGTCGAACAGCCGCGCGCCGTGCCGCAGCTCGGTCGCGACGTTCGGCAGCAGCACCCCGGCCTCCGCGGCGGCCTCGTCGGCCGTCCGGCCGGAGCGGGCGTCCAGCAGCGCGCGTTCCTCCAGGGCCCGCACGAGCGCACGGAAGCGGTCGCGGACGGCGTCGTCGTAGCGACCGGCGGCCGCGGCCTCGGCGGCGGAACGGCGGTAGTCGTCGGCGCTCTGCCGCTTCCCGTCGAAGACCAGCCGGTCCGCCCGGGCCGCGCGGGCGATCTTGCCGGTGCGCAACCGGATCACGACGACGAGCACGATCAGCAGCACGAGGATCAGGACCAGGCCGAAGATCCCGCCCGGGACGACCGACGACAGGCCGTTCAACAGCTTCTCCAGCTGCTCGCCGAGCCACTGCGCGACCTGCTGCAGCACACTCGGGCGCGCCTGCTGGTACTTCGGGTCGCTCAGCTCCTCCTGCGCGGCGCGGCGCGCGGTGTCCCGGTCGATGTCGACCGGGACGTCCATCAGGAAGGCCGTCACCATGCCTGCGGCGGCGTCACCCCGGCGGCGCGGGCCAGCTCGATGTCCATGCCTTCGCGGCGCATACGCTGGTCCAGGTAGATGATCACGGTGACCAGCGCGACGAACGGCGTCGCGATGGTGCCGGAGATGACCTGGCCGACCGACGCCAGCAGCAGGTCGCCGGTGCTCGGCACGACCGCCGCGGCCGACGGGTTCAGCACCTGCTGGAAGACGCCGGTGCCGAGGGTGAACGGCAGCTGGATGATGTTGGTGAAGAGGTACTCGATGATCCAGGCCAGCGCCAGGATGCCGAGCACGCGCCAGAACGAGCCCCTGACGAGCTTGACCGAGCGGGAGAACGCCTGCTTGAACGTGCCGCGCTCCAGGATCAGCGCCGCGCTGGCGAGCGCCCAGAACACGTACGCGAGCACCCCGGGGACGATGCAGAGCATCAGGCCGATCGTCGTGACCACCGAGTAGACGAGCCCGATGCCCAGCAGCGGCAGCAGCCGGGGCTGAACCTCGGCCCACGCGATCGAGAAGGTCACTTCGCGCCCGAGTGCGGCGCGGCCCATGACGGCGGCGAGGAACCCGTTGAGCAGCGTCGTCAGCAGTGTCGTGAGCGCCGCCGTCGGCAGGAGCACCAGGAACACGTCGCCGAACACGCCGAACACGGCGTCGCGCGCCTCCGCCTCGGTCGCGCCCGGGCCGAGCGCGGCGACCGAGGTCAGCTCGTCCAGGTCCGCGAAGAGGAACTTCTGCACGAGGAAGGTGATCGCGGCCGAGATCACCGCCAGCACCGCGCCGACGCCCAGGATGAGCAGCGGGTGCCGGCGGATCGCGGTGATCGAGCCGTCGAGGATGTCGCCGATGTTCAGCGGGCGCAGCGCGATCACGCCGGGCTTGCCCAGCCCGTGCGGGCTGAAGGCGCGCTGCTGCGGGAACTGCGGGTACTGCGGCGGCGGTCCGCCGTAGGGCATCTGCGGCGGGGTCTGCGGCTGCCACCCGGGCGGCGGCTGCGCACCGCGCGGGTCCGGGGCCTGCCAGCCGGTCGGCGGCGTCGGCGGTGACTGATCGTGACTTTCCGGTGGCTTCGCCTCACCCGATCCAGGAGCGTGAGCCCGGGGCAAGCCCTGGCTCGGTGTCGGCGTGTCGGCGCCCTCTTCGCCGGACGCGCCACCGGTCTCTGTCATCGAAGCCCCTCGCCTGCGGTACCTGCTTGCGGACACTCTCTCAGAGCGGGTTGCACCCAGCCAGACCTGGGGTGACGTCGGTGCGCCGCGACCCTGCGCACACGGACGGGTGCGGGAGGCACCGTTCCCCCGGTAGGCTGAACGCCGGGATCGGGTACCCCCGGTCCGTACCGAGACCCTTCGGGACTGCCTAGATGACGCAACCGCCCCACGGCCAGGTACCGCCCAGCGGTTCCGTCCAGCCGCCGCCGGTGCCGGATGCGCAACCGGCTCCCGCGTGGCTGGGTCACCCGCACACCGTGCCCGCCGCGCCGCGACGTCGTTCGCCGGCCGCGATCATCGGGGTGTGCCTCGGCGCCGTGGCCGTGCTGGTGCTCGGGCTGGTCGCCATCGTGGCGCTCAACCGCCAGGACACGCCGCTCGCGAACCCGGCCTACCGCGACACGCCGTCGTCCCAGGACGTCCCCTCACAGCTGCCCGGGGGCGCGGGTGCCCCGGCGTCGGCGTCGCCCGGCCCGTCGACCGAGCTGTCCACGCCGAGCGCGACCGGCCCGCAGAAGATCCTCAAGCTGGCCGACCACCCGATCCTGCAGGACCCGAACGCCGGGCTGCAGAACCGCGTCTGCACGCTGCCGGCCTGGCAGAGCACCCAGGCGGGCGCGGAAGCGTTCTTCACCGCCGCCAGCAAGTGCCTGGACGCCGCGTGGGGCCCGTTCCTCACCGCCTACGGCCTGCCGTTCACGCCGCCGGCGCTGCACTTCCCGACCGGCGCGAGCTTCGAGACCGAGTGCGGCACCATCCAGGTCGGCATCGCGACCGCCGCGTACTACTGCGAGAACAACCTGTACGTGCCCTTCCGCGGGCTGCAGACCGACCAGTACGGCAACAACCCCGGCGTCTACCTGGCCCTGTTCGCCCACGAGTACGGCCACCACGTCCAGGAGGTCGCCGGGCTGATGGACGCGGCCTGGCAGAAGATCTACGAGGCCGGCCAGAACAGCCCCGCCGGGCTCGAGATGTCGCGGCGCAAGGAACTGCAGGCCCAGTGCTTCTCCGGGATGTTCCTCGGCGCGCACGTCGACCAGGGCGGCACGATCAACCGCGACATGTACAACAAGGCCTGGAACGACCAGGAGACCCGCGGCGACAACACCTCCCGCAGCCACGACCACGGCACCAACGCGCACTACGCGTCGTGGTGGCGGGCGGGCGCGACGAGCAACCGGATCTCCGACTGCAACACCTTCGCGGCGCCGTCGTCCGAAGTCAGCTGACCTTCGCGGGCTTGGCGGCTTTCGGTTTCGGCGGCAGCCGCAGCCAGGTGTAGACGAAGATCCCGCCCGAGAAGCAGGCGAACACCAGCAGCGCGAGCCCGAGCGGGCGCCGCGCGTCCGACGCGCCGGCCGACGTGTCCGCCACCTGGACGGCGACCGTGCCCTGGTCCGGGAGCTCGTCCGGGACGCCGACGTCGACGCGCTCGTTCTGGCCGTGGCCGCAGCCGTTGAGCGTGCCCTCGTGGGTCTTGCCGGCGACGGTGAACCGCACGGTCTCGACCGGGTCCAGGCGGTCGCACGGCGCGGGCTTGGTGACCTCGGCCGACACCGGTGCGCCGAGGTCGTCGTTGCTGATCCCGAGCAGCCCGGGCCCGGCCAGCCAGGCCAGCAGGACGACGAGCACGCCCGCCGCGGCGGGGATCGCCACCGAGGGCCACTTCAGGGCGAGGGGTCGCGGGGGCACCCGGTCATGGTTCCAGATCCCGCTGGCAAAACCCAGGCGGCACGGTCTCGGCTCCGCAGGTCGGCCGGGCGAACCGGACCTACCGCTCGATCTTCTCCGTCTGCGTCACCTTCTTGACGTAGAGCAGCTTGTCGCCGGGCTCGATGGCGTCGGCCTGCGGGGAGTCGACGCGGTAGAGGACGCCGTCGCGGACCAGGCCCAGGACGAGGTCCGACAGGTGCCGCGGCGACCCGCCCTCCTCCGAAGGCTCGACCGCGCGTTCGGCGATGGCCAGCCCGGACTCCGGGGTGAGCAGGTCCTCCATGATGTCCACGACCAGCGGCGTCGACGTCGCCATGCCGAGCAGCCGCCCGGCCGTCTCGCTGGAGACGACGACCTGGTCGGCGCCGGACTGCTTGAGCAGGTGGACGTTCTCCGCCTCCCGCACCGACGCCACGATGTGCGCCTTCGGGGCGAGCTCGCGCGCGGTGAGCGTGACGAGCACCGCCGTGTCGTCGCGGTTCGGGGCGACGACGACCGCGCGCGCGTGCTGCACGGCCGCGACGCGCAGGACGTCGGACCGGGTGGCCGAGCCGTGCACGGCGACCAGGCCGAGCGCGCTCGCGGCGTCGAGGGCCTGCTGGTCGGTGTCGACGACGACGACCTGGCCCGGGGCGACGCTCTCGTCGCCGAGCAGCGCGTTGACGGCGGACCGGCCCTTGGTGCCGAACCCGACGACGACCGTGTGGTCGCGCACCTTCGTCCTCCACTTCTGGATCTTGAACGCCTGCCGGGAGCGCTCGGTGAGCACTTCCAGGGTGGTCCCGACCAGGACGATGAGGAAGAGCACCCGCAACGGGGTGATCACCAGCACGTTCACCAGGCGGGCGGACGAGGTGGCGGGCGCGATGTCGCCGTAGCCGGTGGTCGAGAGCGAGACGGTCGCGTAGTAGAGGCTGTCCAGCAGGGACAGGCCGTCTCCGTTGGCGTCGCGGTACCCGTCGCGGTCGACGTAGACGATGATCACCGTCAGCAGCAGCGCCAGGGTCGCGCCGATGACCCGCTTCATGATGGAGCGAAGGGGGCTGACCGTCAGCTCGGGCATCCGCAGGACGCCGACGAGCTCGTGGTCGGGCCGATCGGTGAGACTGCCGAGCGGCAGCCGCCTCAGGGCCCTCATGCACTGGCTCCCGCAGGCAGGTGTCGAGCGTCACTCACGCCCGGAGGATAGCCGAACCGGACGGCGGCCCGCCGCGTGGAACGATGAGCCGATGGCTACTTCACAACGGCCCGCGCACGTCATGGCAGGTGCGCTGGGTTTCATGGGCGCTCTGCACTTCGCGGTCCCGAAGCCGTTCGACGGCCTGATCCCCCGCTCGCTCCCGGGCTCACGCCGGGCGTGGACGTACGGCTCGGGCGTCGCCGAGCTGGCCGTGGCGGCCGCGGTGGCGGTCCCGCGCACCCGCCGCCTGGGCGCCCTGGCGGCGGCCCTGCTGTTCCTGGGCGTCTTCCCGGGCAACGTCAAGATGGCGGTCGACGCCCGCCGGGCCCCGCTGCCACAGCGAGCGATCGCGTGGGGCCGGCTACCGCTGCAGTGGCCGCTGATCGCCTGGGCCCTGAAGGTCCGCGACGCCGCGTAACCCGCGTGTTTCGAGCCGGAACTCACGTGATTGGGCCCGTATCCCGCGTGATCGGAGCCGTAACTCGCGAGTTACGGCTCCAATCACGTTGGTTCCGGCTTTGATCACGCGAGTTACGGCTCTGATCACGCGGGTTACGGTTTCCGTCACGACTCGGGGAGGTTGCGGAGCAGGCTTCGGATGCCTTCGGCGTCCAGGAGGTCGGCCGGGCGGATCGTGTGGTTGGCTCGGACGTAGTGGAACGCCGCGCGGACCTGCTCCACTGGGACGTTCTTCAGCGCCGCCCAGGCCATCCGGTAGGCCGCCAGCTGGACCGACAGCACCGCCTGCCGGGACTTCGGCGGGACCGAGCCCGTCTTCCAGTCGACCACTTCCCAATAGCCGTCGGGATTCCAGAAAACGGCGTCCATGCGGCCGCGCAGGGTGATGCCCTCGACGTCCGCCGAGAACGTGATCTCGACGGCGTGCGGGACGCGCGCGGCCCACTCGCTCTTGTCGAACTGCGTCTGCAGCTCCTCGAGGCCGGGGTCCGGGATCTCGGCGAAGTCGGCGGCGCCCGGGAGGTCGTCGATCTCGATGAGCTGGTCGCCGCCGAATCGGCGCTCCAGCCAGCTGTGGAACTCCGTGCCGCGGCGGGCGAAACTGTTGGGCGCCATCGGCAACGGCCGGCGCAGGTCCGTCGCGAGCTGCGCGGAGTCCTCGGCCAGCGCGACCAGCTGGCTCACCGAAAGCCGGGACGGCAACGGGACCCGCTTGATCTGGTCGTCCTTGCGCGCCCACTCCTCCAGCAGGACGTCGGTGTCGGTGAGCCAGCCGTCGGGATCGTCCTCTTCGGACGCTTCTTCGTCCGAAGACGCCGACAGCGCCTCGGAAACCAGGTCCACTCCACCTTGGACGCCGGTGCGGCGGTCGGCCAGCGGGTCGATCGGCCAGCGGGCCTTCCGCGAGTCCGAGACGAGCGGGTTCTCGTCGTCCGCCCCAGGCTCCGGCGCCCAGTCGCCGAGCTGCCCGACGCCGGATTCCCGGATGACGCCGGCCATCTCGGTCAGGAATTCCGACGGCCCCTTCGCCCGGCTGCTGCTCTCGTTCCACCAGTGCCCGGACACGATCAGCGCGTGCTCCGACCGCGTCAGCGCGACGTAGCAGAGCCGCCGTTCCTCCGACTGCTCCCGCTCGACGAACCCCGCCTCGTGCAGCTCCAGTCCTTCTTGGACTTCCTTGCGGTCGTAGCCGTCGGCGATCCGCAGCTCGGGCAGGTCCTGGGAGTCACCACGCAACGCCGCGGGCAGCGACGTCGCCGTCCGCAGCCACGACGACGACCGCCGCCGGCCCGGGAAGACGTCCTGCACCAGGTGCGGCACGGCGACGACCTCCCACTCCAGACCCTTCGCCGAGTGCACGGTGAGCACCTGCACCCGGTCCGGCACCACCTCGACCTCGCCCGGGGTCAGCCCGTCTTCGGCGTGCGCCGCGGTGTTCAGGTAGTCCACAAAGGACAACAGGGTCGCCGTCGGCGCCGTCTCGGCGTAGTCGGTGACGACTTCGGCGAACGCGTCCAGGTGCGCTCGCCCTGCGGATCCCGGCCGCGCCAGCGACTCCACGTCCAGCAGCAGCGTGCGCTCGACGTCGGCGACCAGCTCCGGCAGCGACTGGTCCAGCCGCCGCCGCAGCGCGGCCAGCTCCCAGCCGACCCGCCGGATCCGCTTGTACCCCTCTTCCGAATACCGTTCCGGCGAGCCGGGTTCGTCGATCGCGTCGATCAGCCCGGCCTGCTCGACGCGCTCCACGACCAGCTCCGGGCCGTCCGACTTCTCGGGACTCGACAGCTCCCCCGCGCGCCGCCACAACGCGGCGACGTCGGCGGCCGCGAGCCGCCAGCGCGCGCCGGTCAGCAGCCGCGCCGCCGCGCTGCCGGAGAGCGGGTCGGCGAGCACGCGCAACGTCGAGACGAGGTCCGCGACCTCGGGTTCGTCCAGCAGCCCGCCGAGGCCGACGACCTCGACCGGCAGCCCGCGCGCCCGCAGCTCGGCGGCGATCGGGGCCATGTCGGCACGACGCCGCACCAGCACCGCCGCGGTCGGCGGCTTGCCGGTCTGCTCCTGCACGGCGTACCAGCGCCGGGCGAGCGCGTCGGCCACCCACTCGCGCTCGGCGCGGACGTCCGGCAGCAGCGCGCACGCGATGTCCGCGGGCCCGGCGCCCTCGCGCGCCCGCAGCCGCTCGACGCCGAGGCCGCGCGCCCGCAGCGGTTCGGCGATCGCGTTGGCGAGGTCGAGGATCTCCGGCGGGTTGCGAAAGCTGGTCAGCAGGCCGAAATCACGGGCGGGGACGAGCCTTTCGCCGTCGAAGCGCGGGAAGTCCGTGGTGAAGCGCGGCAGGTTGGCCGCGCTGGCGCCGCGCCAGCCGTAGATCGCCTGGGCCGGGTCGCCGACGGCGGTGACCGGCATCGGCGGGTTCTCGACGCCGCCGAACAGCGCCCGCAGCAGCACGCGCTGGGCGTGCCCGGTGTCCTGGTACTCGTCGAGCAGCACCGAGCCGAACCGCTCCCGCTCGCCGCGCACGACCGACGGGTACTCGCTCGCCAGCTGCGCGGCCAGCGACATCTGGTCGGCGAAGTCCAGCGCGCCTTCGTTGCGCTTGCGCCGGTGGTAGGCCTCGACGAGCGGCAGCAGCGCGAGCCGGAAGTGTTGCGCGGCCATGATTTCGGTGAGCTTCTGCGGCAACGCGGCCCGCTGTCCCTTGGCGCGCGGGGCGTTCTCGATGACCTGGCACATCCACGACGTGTACTCGGCGAGTTCCTCCGTGGACACCAGGTGTTCGCCGAGTTCGCCGGCCAGGGCCAGGACGTCGGCGGTGACCGTCGGCGGGACGCGGTCGGTGTCCAGCTCGTTGTCCCAAGTGGACACCACGCGGTGCGCGAGCTGCCACGACGACGTCTCCGACAGCAGCCGGACGCCGGGCTGCACCGGCAGCCGGAGCCCGTGTTCGGACAGCAGGCGGCCGGCGTAGGCGTGGTAGGTGAGCACGGTCGGTTCGCCGGCGACCACAGTGGACCGCAGCCCGCCGGACGGGTCGAGCCGGTCCAGCAGCCCGGATCCGGCCAGCCGTCGCAGGCGCGCGCGGACGCGTTCGCCGAGCTGACGCGCGGCCTTGCGGGTGAAGGTGAGGCCGAGGACGCGGTCCGGGCTGACGATCCCGTTGGCCACCAGCCAGACCACGCGCGCGGCCATGGTCTCGGTCTTCCCGGCCCCGGCGCCCGCGACCACAAGGGACGGTTCGACGGGCGCGGCGATGACCGTGGCCTGCTCGGGAGTCGGCCGGTGCAGGCCGAGCGCGTCGGCGAGTTCGGCGGGCTCGACGGTGTTCGCGATGACAAGCGGGCTCACGGACCGGGCACCTGCCTGCCCTCGGGGCGCAGCGGGCAGCAGCCGCGCGCCGGGCAGCGGTCGCAGTCCACGTTCTCCTGCGCCTGGTAGTCCGGCCCCGCCGCCGACGCCGCCGCGCCGCGGACCAGGTCCAGCCACTGCTTGCCGCCCACCTCGTCCATCGGCGGCTGTGACCGCTCGGTCGCGCCGGTCTTGTTGTTGGCCTTCGCGACGTACACCAGCCGCGCGCCGCCGGCCTCCGTGCGGCCCTCGATCGCGCCCAGCAGCACCGCCAGCTGGTACGCGGCCAGCTGCGGGTGCTCCTCCGCGTCCTTGCCCGACACCGGGACCTTGCCCGTCTTGATGTCGACGATCACCGGCCGCCCGTCGGCGTCCAGCTCCACCCGGTCGACGCGGCCGCGCAGCAGCACCCGGACCTCGTCGGCGCCCCCGGCCGGCAGCTCGACCTCGATGTCCTGCTCGACGCCGGCTTCCTTCAGCTCCGCCCGGCTGCGCTCCAGCCAGGTGACGAAGTTCTGCAGCATCCCCTCGACCCGCCGGCGCTCCCGCTTCGAGAACCACGGCGCGCCCGCGTCGACGCGCACCCAGGCGTCGTCCAGCGCGGCCTGCAGCTCGGTGTCTGTGCTCCCGGACGCGACGGCCTGCGCGAGCCCGTGCACCAGCGTCCCGGTGACGGCGGCCAGCTGCGCCGGGTCACTCCCGCCGTGCCGCTCGATCATCCACCGCAGCGGGCACTTCGTCAGGATTTCCACTGTGGACGGTGAGATCCGGATCAGGTCGCCCGGCGGGTGCACCGGCGCGTCGGTGGACGCGGGAAGCAGGCCGTACCACGTCGAAGGGTGCGCGCCGGGCACCTTGGCGTCGGCCAGCCGCGCGAGCTGTTTCGCCGCACGGCGCCGGCGCGCCGGGTCGGCCTTGTCGTCGCAGACGACCTCGCGCAGGTCCCCCACCAGCTCGGCGAGCACCAGCGACCGGCCCGGCGGCTTCATCCGCGAGTCGAGGCCGCCGTCGTCGGCGCCGTTCTCCTCCAGGTCGTCGAGGAAGCGCGACGGCTGTTCGTCCTCGCCGGACACCGCGGTGACCAGCAGCGTCTCCTTCGCGCGGCTCATCGCGAGGTAGAACAGCCGCCGTTCCTCGGCCAGGATCGGCGCGGTCTGGGAGACGGCGTCATCGTCCACTCCGGACATCAGGTCCTTGAGCCGTTCCACGCCCAGCACGGATCCGCGCAGCCGCAGGTCCGGCCAGGCGCCCTCCTGGACCCCGGCGACGGCGACGACCGTCCACTCGCGACCGGCGGCGGAGTGCGCGGTGAGCAGCGAGACACCGTCGGCCGGGACGGCGGCCGGCGCGAGCGTGTCGCCCGCGATCTGTTGCGCACCAAGGTAATCCGCGAAGGACGCGACACTGGACCGCGGCAGCCGGTCGACGTACCGGCCGGCCGCGTCGAACAGCGCGACGACGGCGTCGAGGTCGCGGTCGGCCTGCGCGCCCAGCGAACCACCACGCTCGGTCTGCTTCAGCAGCTTCTCCTGCAGGCCGCTTTCGTTCCACAGCTCCCACAGCACCTGCTCGACGCCGTCGCCGCGGGCGACGGCCTGGTGCGTGACGCGCAGCAGGCCGCCGACGCGCCGCACCGGCTCGGCCTCGGCGTCACCCAGCCCGATGAGGATGTCCCCGCCGCGCAACGCTTCCACGAGCAGGTCGTCACTCGAGCGCTGCCCGCCGCCGGCCAGCTCCAGCCGGCGCAGACCGCGCCGGAGCCGTCGCAGCGCCAAGGGGTCCGCGCCGCCGAGGGACGACGACAGCAGCATCTCGGCGAGGTCGATGTCGAGCAGGTCCGGCGACGGCGCGAGTTTCAGCACGGCCAGCAGCGGCCGCACCGCGGGCTGGCGCGCCAGCGGCAGTTCCTCGGTGGCCGACCCGATCGGGACGCCGGCCGCGCGCAAAGCGCGTTGCAGCACCAGGAAAGTCCGCGCCGGCGACCGGACGAGCACCGCGATCTCCGACCACGGCACGCCGTCGACGAGGTGGGCGCGGCGGAGCTGGTCGGCAATCCAGCTCGCCTCGGCGGCGGGCGTCGGCATCACGCGCACGCGGACGTTGCCGCCCGTGGCCCCGGCGGGCGGGACGATCTTGCGGTGCTGGGACAGCCCGGGCAGCGTCGCGCCGATCTTCGCGACCGCCAGCCGCACCGCCGGGGCGAGCCGGTGCGACGTCGTCAGCGTGATCGTGCGGCTGCCGTCCGGGTCGGCGTCGGCGAACAGGCTCGCGTCGGCGCCGCGGAAGGAATAGACGTTCTGGTCGGGGTCGCCGGCGACGACGAACTCGGCCGCGGTGTGCCCGATCATCCGGACCAGGCTGGTCTGCAGCGGGTCGAGGTGGTGGGCGTCGTCGACGAACAGGTGCCGCACGCGCGTGCGCTCCCGTTCGCGCAGCTCGTCGTCGTCCTCCAGCGCGAGCAGCGCGGAGGTGACCAGCTCGGCGGCGTCGAGGGCCGGCGCGCTCGCGACACCCAGCGCGTTGCCGCCCGCGCCCTGCAGCTGCGTGACCTCTTCGTACTGGGCCCAGAAGAGCCCGGCGGCGAGCCACTCCTCGCGCCCGCGGCGGCGGCCCAGCTCGGCGAGGTCCGCCGGGCCGAGCCCACGTTCGGCCGCGCGCATCAGCAGGTCGCGCACCTCCTCGGCGAACCCGGGGACGATGAGCGCCGGGCGCAGCTGCTCCGGCCAGTTCTCGGCGCCCTCGTCGAGGTCGCCGGCGAGCAGCTCGCGGACGACGACGTCCTGTTCGGCGCCGGCGAGCAGCCGCGGCGCCGGCAGCTCCGCGCCCATCGCTTCCAGCCGCAGCAGCGAATACGCGTACGAGTGGACGGTCCGGACGAGCGGCTCGCGGACGGTCCGGGGCAGCGGCCGCGCCAGGTCGGGATCGGCGGTGAGGCTGCGGGTGATGTCGGCCCGCAGCGCGTCCGCGGCCTTGCGCGAGGTGGTCAGCACCAGCACGCTCTCCGGGTCGGCGCCCTCGGCGATCCGGCGGGTCGCGGCCGACGCCAGCAGCGTCGTCTTCCCGGTGCCGGGCCCGCCGAGCACCCGCAGGAAACCCCCGGGTGCGGACAGTACGCGCCGAGCGCCGGAATCCCAGGTGAACGTGGGCAGGTCGGCGACCGGCGGGCGCACCAGCCGCGCGTTCGCCGGTCCCGTTCGCCTGCCGTTCACCCCGCGATGGAACCACGTCCGGAGTAACGGGCGTCGCACCGGCACACCTAAGCGACGGCGTGTTCGGTGAAGGTCACCGCTGGTGCGATGGGCGGCTACCAAAAGTGTCGTACCCATCGGGCAGAGTGGGGGCATGGACGACGTTCTGCACGAGCGGGTGCGGGAGATCATCGAGTCGGTGCCGGCCGGCACGGTCGCGACGTACGGCGACATCGCGGCGCTCTCCGGCGCGCCCTCACCGCGGATGGTCGGCGCGATCCTCGCGGAAGACGGGCACGACCTGCCGTGGCACCGGATCCTGCGCGCCAACGGCACCCCGGCGCCGCACCTGGTCCACGACCAGCTCGAACGGCTGCGCGCGGAAGGCGTACTGGCCGACGGCCAGCGCGTCGACCTGCGGAAATACCGTTGGCAACCGGAAGGTGCCGATGACTCCGAGCCAGGAGGGCTGTTCTGACGCCTATGGATTAGGTTAGCCTCGCCTAATGACGACGCAGGTGGCGCGACCGGCACTGACGTACCACCGGGCCCGCGTGACGATGGTCCGGCCGATCACGCCGCACACGGTGCGCGTGACGTTCGAGGCGGCGACCTTCGCCGAGGTGCCCGCCGGGGCGCCGGACCAGTACGTCAAGGTCTTCTTCCCGCGCCCCGGCCAGGAGACGCCGAACCTGCCGGACACCGGTTCCGACGTCCTGTCGTGGTACCGCACGTACCTCGCGATGCCGGACGGCGTCCGCCCGCCGATGCGGACGTACACGGTGCGCGCGCACCGGCCGCGCTTCGCCGAGATCGACGTCGACTTCGTGCTGCACGGCGACACCGGCCCGGCCTCGGCGTGGGCGTCCCGCGTGACACCGGGCGACCGCGTCGCCTTCCTGGGCCCGCACGGCCTCTACGACGTCCCGGCCGGCACCGATTGGCAGCTGCTGACCGGCGACGAGACGGCGTTGCCCGCGATCGGCGCGATCATCGAGCAGCTCCCGGCCGGCGCGCGGCTTTCGGCGTACATCGAGGTCTCCGGGCGCGAAGAGCGTCAGACGTTCGAGACGCGCGGAGCGGTCGAAGTCCACTGGCTGGTGCGCGGCGCGCGACCGCACGGCGAGGCGTTGCTGGAGGCGGTCCGCGCGGCGACCTTCCCCAGCGGGACGCCGTATGCGTGGGTGTCGGGCGAGGCGGGCGTGGTGAAGCTCGTGCGGCGGCACCTCGTGCGCGAGCGCGACGTCGACAAGCGGCGGATCTGCTTCACGGGCTACTGGCGGCTCGGGATGAGCGAAGAGGCCGCGAGCCGGGAGTCGTTCCGCGCAGTGGAAGCGGGCGAACTTCCCGAGGACTGACGCCGTAAGTGCAACCCTGGGGTTGCACCGCACTCCGTCATGTGCAACTGTGGCATTGCACATGAGACGACGAAGGAGTGCGCATGAGCACCGACAGCATCGAACGCGAGATCGTGATCGCCGCGAAGCCGGCCAAGGTCTGGCCGCTGGTGGCCGAGCCCGGTTTCTGGGCGACCGACGACGAAACCGTCCAGGGCACCATGGCCGAAGAGGGCCAGACCCTGGTCGTCACGCACTCGGAGCACGGCGAGTTCCCGCTGCGCGTCGAGAAGGTCGACCCGCCGCACTACCTGGCCTACCGCTGGGTCAGCGCGTTCCCCGGCGAGGAGCTGCGTGAGGACAACTCGACGCTCGTCGAGTTCACCCTGACCCCCGAGGGCGACGGCACCCGCCTGCGCGTCGTCGAGAGCGGCTTCGCCACCCTGCCGACGTCCGACGAGAACCGCCGCAACGTCGTCAAGGACCACACCGGCGGTTGGGAGCAGTGCTTCACCACCCTCGCCGCACGCGCCGAATAATGGCTCACGACGTCGTCGACGGCGTCCTGGCCGCACTGGCCGATCCGACCCGTCGTCAGCTGCTGGACCTGCTCGCCGCCCACGGCCAGGCCACCGCGACGACCCTCGCCGGCGGCCTCCCCGTGTCGCGCCAGGCGATCGTCAAGCACCTCACCGTCCTCGACTCGGCCGGGCTGGTCGGCAGCGTGAAGATCGGCCGTGAGGTCCGCTACGCCGTGCGTTCGGAAGCCCTGGACGCGACGGCCCGCTGGATGACCTCGCTCGCCGCCGACTGGGACCGCCGGCTGGCCAAGATCAAGCGCCTCGCGGAGGCCGCCGAGCAGGACTGACTTCCTCTCAAGGAGAACCCCGTGTCCGTCGTTGCGCTACCCCCTGCCCGTTTCACGCCGAGACAGCGCGCCGTCCTGGCCGTGCTGCTCGGTGCCGGTTTCCTGCTGTCGATCGACTTCTCGATCCTGAACGTCGCGTTGCCCCAGGTCGGCGCGGGTGTCGGGCTGGACCTGACGTCGCTGCCGTGGGTCAGCACGGCGTTCGTCCTGCCCGCCGCGGGTTTCACCCTGGTCTGCGGCCGCCTCGGGGACCTGTTCGGCCGCCGGCGGCTGTTCCGGTCCGGCATGGCCCTGCTGGCCGCGGCGTCGCTGCTGGGCGGTCTCGCCACGACGCCGGAGCTGCTGCTGGCGGCCCGCGCGTTGCAGGGCTTCGCCACCGCGATGACGCTGCCCTCGGCGTTGTCGCTGTTGACCACGACGTTCGCCGAAGGCCGGGCGCGGGACCGCGTCCTCGGCCTCAACGGCGCCCTGCTCTCCGGCGGCTTCACCGTCGGCGCCCTGGTCGGCGGCGCTCTCGTCGGCCTGCTGAGCTGGCGCGCGGCGTTCTTCATGAACGTCCCGGTGGCCGTCGCCATCCTGGTCGCGACGCCGTTCCTCGTCCCCGAGTCGACCGTGGCCGGCCGCGCCCGGCCCGACCTGCCCGGCGCGTTGACGGTCAGCGGCGGCCTGCTGGCGCTGGTCTACGCCGTGATCGACAAGAGCGTGCTCGCCGCCGTCGTCGGTGTGGTGCTGCTGGCCTCCTTCTGGCTGATCGAACAACGCTCGCCCGCACCGCTCGTGCCGCCACGGATCCTGGCCCGCCGCACGGTCAAGTGGGGCAACTTCGCCGGGCTCGTGCTGTTCGCGGTGGAACCCGCGGTGATCTTCCTGACGACCCTCTACCTGCAACGGATCCTGGGGCTTTCGCCGTGGGCGACCGGCCTGGTCTTCGGCGTGCCGGGTCTGGCGTCGGTGGCCGCGGGCGTGCTCGCCGGGCGGGCGATCGGCCGCTTCGGCAGCCGTGTCCTGCTGGCCGCCGGGCTGACCGTCCAGGCGCTGGCGACGCTGCCGTTGCTGTTCCTCGGGCCCGGCCGCGGCGCGCTGCTGATCCTGCTCCCGGCCCTGTTCGTCGGGTTCTTCGGGCACGTCGCCGCGATCGTGGCGTACACCGTGACCGCGACGTCCGGGCTGCCGGACGAGGAGCAGGGCTTGGCCACCGGGCTGACGTCGATGACGCAGCAGGTCGGCATCACCGTCGGCATCCCGGTCCTGAGCGCCGTCGCCGCGACGCAAGCCGCCGAGCTGACCGGCATCCACCTCGCGCTGGGCGTGGCCGTGGTCGTCACCCTGGCGAGCGTCGTCCTGCTCACCGCCAAGCTGAAGGAGTCCTGATGACCATCGTCGACCGCGAGACGTACCAGGCCGAGCTGGATGTCTTGCGCGCCAGGGAAAAGGCCCACACCCACGAAGGCGACGCGATCGCCGCGGCCCGCCGCCGGCTGCCGATGGCCGAGGTGGACGCCACCCTCGAACTGCTCGGCCCGGACGGGCCGGTCACCCTGCTGGACGCGTTCGAAGGACGCCGCCAGCTGATCGCCTACTAAGCCGCGGTAGCGCAGGCTTTCGGCGTACGACGTCTCGGCGTCGGCCGGACCGGTGGAAACGTTGCGGCCCTGGGAGAACACCGCGTACGTGATACCTGCGCGACGGCGACCACGTCTTCGAGACGTACTGGACGAAACGCCGTGGGGTGGAAGCGATGGACTACAGCTACGCGCTGATGGACCTGACGATCCACGGCCGCCGGGAGTCCTGGGAGGACTCACCGGACGGCTGGCCACAGGACCGCACGAACGTCCGGACCGACACCGGAGCGCCCACGTGGACACCGGGCCCGGGCCGGCCCATCGCCCAGTGGCCACGGCTCGCGGCCGGCCGCTCCGACGACCTCGGCGTCACAACGGCGTCGGACCAGCCGCCCCACCAGTGCCACTGAGCGTCGTGACCAGCAGTTTCACCAGCGCTCCCAGGCGCTGCCGGTCCGGTTGCCGCGTGCGCACCCCGGCTTCTTCGAGGGGCGCCGCCGTCACCGGGCCGACGCACGCGCACACCACCGGGCCGCGCAACGCCGTCAGCAGCTCGTCGTAGCGGCCGTAGTCCTGGGCCAGGGTCAGGAAGTTCGCCGCCGCGGGGGCGCTGGTGAACGCGATCGCGCCCAGCTCCCCGGCGATCGCCGCGTCGATCAGGGCGTGCACCGGGGTGACGTCCGGCGGTGAGTACCAGCGGTACGGCTGGACCGCGACCAGCCGCGCGCCCGCCTGTTCCAGGGCCGACGTGTGCTCCGGCAACGGCGTCCCGTGCAGCTGGACGGCCACGCGCTCGCCCGCCAGCCCCGCCGAAGCGAGAGTCCCGAAGAGTTCCGCGTTGGACTCCGAAGCGGCCGAGAAGGACTCTCGCAGCCCGGCGCCGCGCAGCGCGCCCACGGCCTTCGGGCCGCGCGCGTAGATCCGGGACTCCCCCAGCGCCGCCAGCAGCCGGTCGCGCAGGCCCCAGCCGTCGGCGGCGGCCAGCCAGCCGCGGAAGCCCGCGCCGGTCGTGATCGCCGTGAAGCCGACGGGGGACGCCAGCAGCGCCTCGGTGCCCGCGCGCAGGTCGGGGTCGGCGTCCAGGGGGACGATGGTGATCGTCGGGGCGTGGCGGACGTCGGCGCCGTAGCGTTCGAGGGCCTCGATGAAGTCGTCAGCCCGCCGTTCGGCCGTGACGCCGATCGCGACCCCGCTCAGCTCACCCATAGATCGCGCCCATCCCCTCGATCGCCGCCGCCAGCTGCGCCCGCAGGTCCGCCGGCTCGAGGACCTCCAGGTGCGGCCCGAAGCGCAGCAGCTCGCCGATGGCCGGCTCGCCCGGCTCCACCGGCAGCTCCATGGTGAGCCAGCCGTCCGCGGCCGGCTCGTTCGGGCACTCGCGCAGGGCCCGGGCCCCGACGGCACCCGCGTAGAACGGTACGAGAGCCTGCGCCCGCGGCGACAGCCGCACCACGGCGACACGCGGGTACATCCGCCGTTCGAACTGCTCGGACCACTCCTGCCAGTACGCCGCGAGGTCGAACCCGGCCGGCCGCTCGAACTCCTCGCCGAGGTCGGTCAGCTCCTGGATCCGCGAGATCCGGTACGTCCGGTCGCTGCCCTCGCAGCGCCCGGCGAGGTACCAGTTCCCGGCTTTGAGGATCAGCCCGAGCGGCTCGAGGTCCCGCTCGACGACGCGCTGCCCCCAGCGTTCGTAGCGGATCCGGATCCGGTGCGACGACCACACGGCGTCGGCGACCGCGGACAGCGTCGGCAGGCTCTCGATGCCCCGGTGCCAGCCGGGAACGTCCAGGTAGAACCGCTCGGCGACGCGGCCGGCGCGGTCACGCAGCTCCTGCGGCAGCGCGGCGTACAGCTTGAGCTGGGCGGCCGCGAGGACCGTGCCGAGGCCCAGCTCGGCCGCGGCGACCGGCAGCCCGGCCAGCGACAGCGACTGCGCCTCCTCCTCGGTCATCCCGGTGAGCCGCGTCCGGTAGCCGTCGACCAGGCGATACCCGCCGGTCCGGCCGCGGTCGGCGTACACCGGGACGCCGGACGCCGAGAGCGCGTCGATGTCCCGGTAGACCGTGCGCACCGAGACCTCCAGCTCCTCGGCCAGCTCTTCCGCCGTCATCCGGCCGCGGTTCTGCAGCAGCAGGAGGACGGACAGGAGGCGGCTGGCGCGCATGAACACCAGTATGACCGAAATACCTGACACAAGCTGACAGGTATCTCCGGCAGGGTGGTCCTCATGAACGCATTCACCATGAAGAACTGGGAAGAGAACGTCGTCAGCGGCTCCGAGCACGGGCCGCGGGTGGCGTACGCGCACGCGTCGATGGCCTACGAGGGGGTCATCGAGGGTGAATCGGTCTGCGACCTGCTGCTGTACTACGCGGGCGAGGGCTACGACAGCGGCTCGACGACGTCGCCGAGCCTCGAGCGGGTCGACGGCGAGGTCGACGGTCGCGAAGGGACGTTCATCGTGCGGCACGAGTTCACGTTCGACGCCAAGGGCATCGCGTCGACGTTCAGCGTGGTCCCCGGCTCGGGCACCGGCGCGCTGACCGGGCTCACCGGCACCGGCACGGTCGGCGGCGCGATGGGCGAGGAGAAAATGGGGTACACCTTCGAGTACAGCCTCTAGGAGGAGTCGCACGTGGACCGTCGCCAGGTACTCGCCTACCGCATCGCCGAGCACGGCCTGCACCGTGGTTCGACGGACGTCGCGGATCTCGCCGTCGTCCGGGCCGGGCTGCAGGACAGCACGCGCGACACCGCGCTGCTGGCCGCGGTGGCCCGGGTGGCCGGTCCGGTGTCCCTTGTGGACGACGACCGCCTGGTACTGGCCTGGACGTTGCGCGGCGCGCCGCACTACCACCTCCGTTCCGACCTCACCGAGGCGACGCGCGCGCTGGTCCCGCTGGACGACGCGGACGCGCTGGCGAGGATGCTGTGGCAGCGCAAGGAACTGGCGGCGACGGGCGTGGCGGCGCCGGAGGTGGTCTTCACGGCGGCGGCCGCCCTCCGGAAGGTCGTCACTTCGGAGATGACCAAGGGCGCGGTCTCGACGGCGGTGACGAAGCTCGTACCGCCGGAGTTCTCGCGCTGGTGCCGAGGGTGCAACGCGACGCACATCCACGAGCAGCTGATGCGCATCGCGACCCCGTTGGGCGGCATCCGCCTGGTCGCGGGCGCCACCCCGGCGACCTTGGCGCCCCTCGAAGGCCGCGGCCGCATGCGCACGACGCCGGACCCCGCGGCGGCGACGTCGGTGGTCACGTCGTACCTGCGGCTCAACGGCCCGGCGTCCCCGGGCGACGCGGCGGAGTTCGTCGGGACGTCCCGCGCGGTCGTGGACCGGACGTGGCCGTCCGACCTGGCCGAGGTCGACGTGGAAGGCAAGACCCGCTACCTCCCCGCAGCGCGGCTGCCGGCTCTGGAGAACCCGCCGGAGCCCGACGTCGTGCGCCTGCTGCCACCGTGGGACCCGTTCATCCAGGCGCGCGACAAGGCCCTGCTGGTCCCGGACCCGGCGCGGCGCAAGGAAGTCTGGAAGATGCTGGGCAACCCGGGAGTCCTGCTGGCCGAGGGCGACATCGCGGGCACGTGGCGCACGAAGTCGAGCGGCGCGAAGCTGACGTTCACCCTGGCGGCGTTCGACCCCCTGCGCCCGGCGGCCCGGGAGGCCGCGGAGGCGGAAGCCGCGCTGGTGGCGACGGCCCGCGGCTTCGAGAAACACGCCGTCACCTGGGCGGTCTGAGAATCGTCAGGGCGACTTTCGACGCGGGCGTGCACAAAGTTCATGCTGCAGCGGTATCGCGACTCCGGGATGATCTTCGGGCTGCCCTCCCCCGGCAATCTGCGCGAGCAGCGCGGCCTCGGCCGGTTCGTGATCGACGTGGCTCATTTCGCTGCCAGGCCGCGAACCGAGTGAGGCGGACGAGGAGCGGGACGCGCTCTTCCTCGACCCCATGCGGACGCGCACCCGGTGGGAGGTCGTCAAGGACTTCGCCGTCCCGATGTCGGCCTTGACCGTCTCCCTGTTGTCACTCGTCGTCGCGCTGAGCCGCTGACCCTCACGCGTCCACCGCCAAGCGGTAGCCGCGCTTCACCACCGTCTGGACCACCCGGCCGCCGCCCAGTGACGTTCGCAGGCGACCGATCGCCGTCTCCACCGCGTGTTCCTCGCCGCCGCCCGGCAAGGCCGCGATCAGCTCGCGGCGCGAGACCACCCGGCCCGGGGACGCCGCCAGTGCCCGCAGCAGCGCCATCGGTGCCGGTGCCACCTCGCACCACTCGCCGTCCACGATCGCCGCTTCGCCGCGGAGTTCCAGACACCGGCCGCCCGCCTGCAGCCTGGGGGAACGAGCCACCAGCGTCTCCGCGAGCGTCCGGGCCAGCGCACCGATCCGCGCACGGTGCGGCTGGACCGTCGGCACCCCCAGCGCCGCCAGCGGGCCCGCCGTGATCGGGCCGACGCACGCCGCCACCACCGGGCCCGAGAGTGCCGAGATCAAGCCGGGAAGGCGACCCGTCCGGCGGGCCAGCGCCAGCAAGGAAGCAACCGCGGGCGCGCTCGTGAACGGCAGAGCGTGGATCGAGCCCTCCAAGACGCCGTCCAGCAGGCGGTCCACCGGGCCCGGGTCGACCGGGCCGACCCAGCGGTACACCGAGATCTCGATGACCTCCGCGCCCGCCTCACGCAGCGTGTCCACGAAGTACGGCAGTGGCTCGCCGTGCAGCTGGACCGCGATCCGCCGGCCGGAGACGCCGGTCGCCAGCAGGTGCTGCAGCAGCTCCGCGTTGCTCTCCGACGCCGGCGAGTAGTCCTCCGACAGCCCCGCCGCGCGGATCGCGCCCGTCACCTTCGGGCCGCGCGCCAGCAGCGACGACGTCGAGAGGCGCGCGACCAGCGCCTCCCCCAGGCCCCAGCCTTCGGCCGCCTCCAGCCAGCCGCGGAAGCCGATGCCGGTCGTCGCCACCACCGCGTCCACCGGCGCGTCGAGCAGCCGCGCGGTCGCCGCGCGCAGCTCGGTGTCGTCCGTCAGCGGCACGATCCGGATCGCCGGGCCGTACCGGACGCCCGCCCCCTTGCGCACCAGCAGCGCGCCGAGCTCGTCCGCCCGGCGCGCCGCGGTGATGCCGATGACAAAACCGGCCAGCGGGAGCACTTCCGTCACGGCGACTCCACTTCGACCACGCCCTCTCGCACGCGCACCTCGTACACCGGAACCGCGACGCCATCGACGTCCAAACACCGTCCATTGTGGAGCGCAAACCGTTCTTTGTAGACCGGCGACGCGACCACCGGCACCCCACCGGCGTCCCCGACGATGCCCCGCGAAAGCACCGCCGCGCCACTGCACGGGTCCCAATTGGACAGTGCGTACCACCGCGCACCGGGCAGCCGGAAGATCGCCACCTGGACGCCGTCGCCGAGCAGGGCCGCGACACCCGAGTACTCCGGCACCGCGTCCACCGGGCACACCGCCGTCCACGTCCGTTCGAGAGACGTCGTCATCGCCGCACCTCCGGGACACCCAGCATGACCGGCACCTTCTGCTCCCGCTCGGACCGGAACGAGATGGCCGGGTCCGGCGTCCCCGGCGCGTTGACGAACGACGTGAACCGCGCCAGCTTCTCCGGATCCTCCAGCACGCCGCGCCACTCGTCGGCGTAGTTGTCGACGTGCTTGGCCATCGCCGCGTCGAGGTCCTCGCAGATGCCGAGCGAGTCGTCGACGATCACCGCGCGCAGGTGGCCGAGCCCGCCGTCCAGCTCCTCGATCCACGGCGCCGTCCGCTGCAACCGGTCGGCCGTGCGGACGTAGAACATCAGGAACCGGTCGATGGTCCGGATCAGCGTCGAAGTGTCCACATCGGACACCAGCAGTTCGGCGTGACGCGGTGTCGTACCGCCGTTGCCGCCGACGTAGAGGTTCCAGCCGTTGTCCGTCGCGATGATCCCGAAGTCCTTGCTCCGCGCCTCCGCGCACTCCCGCGCGCACCCGGACACCGCCGACTTCAGCTTGTGCGGCGACCGCAGCCCGCGGTACCGCAGCTCCAGCTCGATCGCCAGCCCGACGCTGTCCTGCACGCCGTAGCGGCACCACGTCGACCCGACGCACGACTTCACCGTCCGCAGCGCCTTGCCGTACGCGTGCCCGGACTCGAACCCGGCGTCCACCAGCCGCCGCCAGATCAGCGGCAACTGGTCCACGGTGGCCCCGAACAGGTCGATCCGCTGTCCGCCGGTGATCTTGGTGTACAGCCCGAACTCCTTCGCCACCTCGCCGATCGCGATCAGCTTGTCCGGCGTGATCTCGCCGCCGGGGATCCGCGGGACGACGGAGTAGGTGCCGTTGCGCTGGATGTTCGCGAGGAACCGGTCGTTGGTGTCCTGCAACGTCAGCTGCTCGCCGCCGAGCACGTGCCCGCTGCCCAGCGTGGCGAGGATGGACGCCACCGCGGGCTTGCAGATCGCGCAGCCGGTACCCGTGCCGTAGCGGGCGATGACCTCGCTGAACGTCGAGATCCGGGTGGCCCGGACGATCTCGAACAGCTCCGCGCGCGACTGTCCGAAGTGCTCGCACAGCGCTTTCGACTGCTCGACGCCGGCCGCGGTCAGCAGCCGGCCGAGCAGCGGGACGCAGGAGCCGCACGACGTCCCGGCGCGGGTGCACGCCTTGAGCTTGCCGACGGTGTCGCAGCCGTCCTCGTGGACCGCCCGCGTGATCGCGCCCTTGGAAACGGCGTTGCACGAACAGATCTGCGCCGCGTCCGGCAGCGCGTCGACACCGACCGCCGCACCGCCACCGGCCGGGGCGAGGATCGCGGAAGGCTCCGCGGGCAGCGGACGGCCGACCAGCGCCCGCAGCGTGTTGTACTCCGCCGCATCGCCGACCAGCACGCCGCCGAGCAGGGTCTTGCCGTCGTCGGTGACCACGAGCTTCTTGTACGTCCCGGCGACCGCGTCGTTGACGGCGACTTCCAAAGCGCCTTCGGTCGTCGCGTGCGCGTCACCGAAGGAGGCGACGTCGACGCCCATCAGTTTGAGCTTCGTGGACGTGTCCGGTTCCGGGAACGTCCCGGACCCGCCGGTCAGCTGCGCGGCGACGATCTCGGCCATCGCGTACCCGGGCGCCACGATGCCGTAGACGCGCCCCTCGACCGCGGCGCACTCGCCGATCGCGTACACCGAGGGATCGCCCGTACGACAAGAGGAATCGACCAGCACACCGCCGCGCGGACCGACATCCAAACCGGACTGCCGCGCGAGGTCGTCCCGCGGCCGGACACCCGCCGAGAACACGACCAGGTCGACGTCCAGCTCCGTCCCGTTGCCGAGCCGGGCCACCAGCCGCGAACCGTCGGCCTCGATCGCGTCGGTCGACGTTCCCGTGTGGACGGTCACGTCCAGCCCGGTGATGAGCCGCCGCAGCAGCGAGCCGCCACCTTCGTCCACCTGCAGCGGCATCAGCCGCGGTGCCATCTCGACGACGTGCGGCGAGAGTCCCATTTCCCGCAAAGCCTTTGCGGCTTCCAGACCGAGCAGGCCACCGCCGATGACGACCGCCGCACGCCGGCCGCGGCCCGGACGCAGAGCCGCCGCGCGGATCGCGTCCAGGTCTTCGATGGTCCGGTAGACGAAACAGCCGGGCAGGCCGTGGCCGGGCACCGGCGGCACGAACGGCCGCGAGCCGGTGGCCAGCACCAGCGCGTCGTACGAGACCGTGGCGCCGGACGCGGTGACGACCGTGCGAGCGGCGCGGTCCACCGAGGTGACCAGCTCGCCCAGCCGCAGGTCCACAAGGGAGTCGCCCGCGTAGTCCGAGCCGGGCAGCGCCAGCGACGCGGGGTCCCAGCCGTCCACATAGGACGTCAGGGCCACCCGGTCGTACGCCGGGCGCGGCTCCTCGGCCAGGACGACGATCCGCCAGTGCCCGGCGCTGTCGGCGGTGCGCACCGCCTCCACCAGCCGGTGCGCGACCATGCCGTGTCCAGCGACGACCAAGGTGGGCATCTCAGACCTCCGCTCCCGCGAGCGCCCGACCGCGCTCACTCGGCTGTTCGGCGGGCTTGCGCAGGTAAACCGCCCAGGTCACGGCGAAGCACAGGCCGTAGAAGACCAGGAACCCGACGAACGCGGGCACGCCGCTCTTGGCGTCGGCGAACGACTGCCGGAAGGCGAGGTTGATGAACAGCCCGCCCTCCGCGCCGATCGCGCCGGCCAGGCCGATCAGCGCGCCGGACCGCCGGCGCGCCTTGAGCAGTTCGGCCGCCTCCTCGGCGCCGTTCGCGATCGCCGTACGGGCTTTCGCGCGGAAGATCGCCGGGATCATCTTGTACGTCGAGCCGTTGCCGACGCCGGTGAGCACGAAGAGGACGATGAACGCGATCGTGAACAACGTCAGGGACTTCGACGTCGACGCCAGGATCAGCACGACCGTCGCGAGGGCCATCCCGACGAACGTCGCGAAGGTGACCTTGCCGCCGCCGATCCGGTCGGACAGCCATCCGCCGGCCGGGCGTGCGAGCGAGCCGAGCAGCGGGCCGAGGAACGTCACCGCGGCCGCCTGCAACGGCGTCCGGCCGAACTGGTTCTGCAGCACGAGCCCGAAGGCGAAGCTGTAGCCGATGAACGAGCCGAACGTGCCGACGTAGAGGAACGACATCACCCAGGTGTGCCGGTCCTTGACGATCTCGCGCATCGCCTTGGTGTCGCCGCGGACCGTCGCGAGGTTGTCCATGGAGCGGTACGCGCACGCCGCGGCGATCACGATCAGCGGGATGTAGACGTACAGCACGATCCGCGGCGCGGTCGCGCCCGCCGTCCCGATCACGAGCAGCCCGACCAGCTGGATCGCGGCGACGCCGAGGTTGCCGCCACCCGCGTTGAGCCCGAGCGCCCAGCCCTTGTGCTTCTCCGGGTAGAACGTGTTGATGTTGGTCATCGACGACGCGAAGTTGCCGCCGCCGACGCCACCGAGGGCCGCCACCAGCAGGAACGTGCCGAGTGACGTCCCCGGGTGCAGCACGACCGCGGCCAGGATCGTCGGGATCAGCAGCAGCAACGCGCTGACGACCGTCCAGTTGCGACCGCCGAACTTGGCGACGGCGAAGGTGTAAGGCAACCGCATCAAGCCACCGATGAGCGTCGGCGTCGAGACGAGCAGGAACTTGTCGGCGGCGTCGAAACCGTAGTCCTTGCCCATGAACAGGACGATGACCGACCACAGTGTCCAGACGGAGAAGCCGATGTGCTCGGCCAGCACGGAGAACCAGAGGTTGCGACGGGCGACCTGCTTGCCGGTCTCCTCCCAGAACGTCTCGTCTTCCGGTTCCCAGTGCTCGATCCAGTGCTTCCCTCGGTGGGCCATCACGTTCTCCTCGTCTGTCGGGTCGTCATTGCGCGGCGAGCCAGCTCGCGACGGCGCCGACGGTGTCGGTGCACCCGCCGCAGCCCGTGGTGGCCCGCGTGGCCCGCGCCAGTGCGGGAGTCTCGGTGGCGCCGGCCTTCCAGGCGTCGATCAGCCGGGCCTTGGTGACGTTGTTGCAGCGGCAGATCACGGCCGTCGCCGGCAGCTCGGCCGGGCTGGCCGCCTGCCCGGCACCGGCCGGCAGGGCCCGGCCGAGCAGCACCGCGAGCCGGTCTTCCGGCAGCGGCGTCCCGCGGTCGTGGTACTGGGTGATCGACGCGGCCGCGTCGGGCAGGCCGAGCAGGATCGCGCCGGTGACGCGGTTTTCGCGGACGACGAGCTTGCCGTACCGCCCACCGGCCGGGTCGGTGAACGTCAGCACCTCGGCGTCGTCGTCGGTGGCCTCGACCTGGGTCTCGCCCAGCGCGGCGAGGTCGACGCCGCGTGCCTTGAGCCGGGTGACGGCGGTCGTGCCGCGGTAGCGCGCGGCGGCGTTCGTGCCGGTCAGGACGTCGGCCAGCACCTCGGCTTGCTCCCACGCCGGCTGGATCAGCCCGGCCGGGGCGCCGGGGTGGCGGGCGCAGTCGCCGAGCGCGTGGATCCGGCCGTCGCTGGTGCGCAGGACGTCGTCCACGACGACGCCGCGGTCGACGTCGAGCCCGGCGTCCTCGGCGAGGCTCGTCTCGGCGCGGACGCCGGCGGCGACCACGACCAGGTCGGCCGGGACGAAGCTGCCGTCGTCGAGCTTGAGGCCGTCGCCGGGCAGGTAGCGGGCGGCGGTAGCGCCGAACCGGAAGGTGACGCCCATGCCGGTGAGCTGCCGGGCCAGCACGTGGCCGGCGACGGGGTCGAGCTGGCGTTCCATGACGTGGCGGTTCGGGTGCACGACGGTCACCTGGTTGCCGCGCCCGGCGAGGCCGCGGGCGGCTTCGAGGCCGAGCAGGCCGCCGCCGAGCACCGCGACCGGCGCGCCGAAGCGGGCGGCGTCGAGGATCTCGGCGCAGTCGTCCAGCGTCCTGAAGGTGACGACACCGGGTCCGAGGCCTTCGACCGGCGGGATCCACGGGTTGGCGCCGGTCGCGAGCACCAGCGCGTCGTAGTCCACTGTGGACCCGTCGGTCAGTTCGACGCGGCGCTTCGCGCGGTCGATCTTGGCGGCGGCCACGCCGAGGCGGAGGTCGACGTGCGTCCGCGCGGCCCAGTCGTCGTCGTGCAGCCGGACGCTCGCCGGGCTCATTCCCCCGGCGACGACGGCCGAGAGCAGCACCCGGTTGTAGGCCGCGTGCCGCTCGGCGCCGAGCACGGTCAGCCGGACGCGCTCGGCGGCCGGGTCGCGGCGGCGGATCTCGTCGGCCAGCCGGGCCCCGGCCATGCCGTAGCCGACGATCACGACGTCCCGGGCGTTCATGCCACACCATCCAGAGTGGACAGAGAGACGGCGCACACCTTGAACTCCGGCATCCGGCTGACCGGGTCGAGCGCCGGGTTGGTGAACAGGTTCGCGCGCTGCGCGCCGGGGAAGTGGAACGGCACGAAGACCAGGTCGGGCCGCAGCGACGGCACGAACCGCACCTTCGCCGTCGTCTCGCCGCGGCGGGACCGGATCCGCGCCCGGTCGCCCTCTTCGAGCCCGGCACGCTTGGCGGTGTCCGGGTGGACCTCGACGAACGCCTCCGGCACGACGTCGTTCAGCTCGTCGACGAGACGCGTCTGCGCGCCCGACTGGTAGTGCTGCAGCACGCGGCCGGTGGTGGCCTGCAGCGGGAAATCGTCGTCGGGCAGTTCGGCCGGGCCGGTGTGCTCGACGGGCGCGAACCGCGCGCGGCCGTCCGGGTGGGCGAAGGCGTCGAGGAACATCCGCGGCGTGCCGGGGTGGTCGTCGGCCGGGACCGGCCAGTGCAGGGCCTCGCCGGCGCGCAGGCGGTCGTAGCTGACGCCGGAGTAGTCGGCGATGCCGCCCTTGGACGCGATCCGCAGCTCCTCGAACACCGTCTCGGGCTCGGTCGGGAAGTGCCCGCGACCGAGCCTCGTGGCGAGTCCATTGAGGAGGTCCAAATCGGACTTCACGCCCGGCGGCGGGTCGAGCGCTTTGCGTCGAAGCAGGATTCGACCTTCGAGGTTGGTGAGCGTGCCGTCTTCCTCGGCCCACTGCGTGACCGGGAGGACGACGTCGGCGAGCGCTGCTGTCTCCGACAGGACGAAGTCCGCGACCACCAGGAAGTCCAATGCGGACAGTCGATCTTGGACACGCTGAGAGCGTGGCGCCGAGACGACCACGTTGCTGCCGAACACCATCAGCGCCTTCGGGCCGCCGTCCTGGCCGAGGGCTTCGAGGAGTTCGGACGCGGACCGGCCGGGTCCGGGCAGTGAATCCGGGTCGACGCCCCAGACCCCGGCGACGTACTCGCGGGCGGCCGGGTCGTCGAGCTTGCGGTAGCCGGGCAGCTGGTCGGCCTTCTGGCCGTGCTCGCGGCCGCCTTGGCCGTTGCCCTGGCCGGTGAGGCAGCCGTAGCCGGAGCCCGCCCGGCCCGGCAGGCCCAGGGAGAGGGCGAGGTTGATCCAACCGCCGACGGTCGCGGTGCCGGTAGCGTGCTGCTCGGTGCCACGCGCGGTGAGGATGTAGGCGTTGCGGGCGCCGGCGAGCTTCGCGGCGGCCAGGCGCATGTCGGCGGCCGAGACGCCGGTGACGCGCTCGGCGCGTTCGGGCCACCAGGACGCGGCGATCCGCCACACCGGTTCGAAGCCGTTCGTGCGCTGGTCCACATAGGACTGATCGAGGTGGCCGTCGGCGACGACGGCGTGCAGGATGCCGAGCGCCAAAGCGAGATCGGTACCGGGCGCGGGCGCGAGGTGCAGGCTCGCGAGTTCGGCGGTCGGCGTCCGCCGCGGGTCGACGACGATCAGGTCGGCACCCCGCAGGTGCTGGGTGAACGGCGGCATCGTCTCGGCCGGGTTGGCCCCGGCGAGCAGCACGACGTCGGCGTGACCCAGATCGGTGACGGGGAACGGCATCCCGCGATCGGCCCCGAAGGCCCTGCTCCCCGCGGCGGCGGCCGAGGACATGCAGAACCGGCCGTTGTAGTCGATCTGCGACGTCCCGAGCGCGACGCGGGCGAACTTGCCGAGCAGGTAGGCCTTTTCGTTGGTCAGCCCGCCGCCGCCGAAGACCGCGACGGCATCCGGGCCGTGTGCTTCCCGGAGTTCCTTCAGCTTCCGCGCGACGACGTCGAGCGCGAAGTCCCAGCCGACGGGCGCGAGGACGCCGTTCTCGCGCACCATCGGGCTGGTCAGGCGCCTCGGCGACGTCAGGAGCTCGCCGGCCGTCCAGCCCTTCTGGCACAGGCCCCCGGCGTTGACCGGGAAGTCCCGCGGCGTGACGCGGACGCCGTCGAGGCGCATCCCGCACTGCAGCGCGCAGTACGGGCAGTGCGTGTCGACCTGCGGCACGGGCCACCTCCGGCGTCGTTCGGGATGACCCGACGCTAAGGAGGCCGTGTTACTCGGAATCGACCGAATGTTTCAGGCAGTTGACATTGCGGCGCGACTCACGCGCCCCGCACGGTGAGGTTCAGAGCACTCCGCTGACTTCGCGGGCCGCTACGCGGAGGCCGTCCAACGCGGCGCGCGTTGATCTCGGGTTCAGGGCGTTGGCCGCCAGGCGGAACAGCACCGCGCGCAGCAGCAGCTGCGGCCACTCCGGCAGGTGCGCCCAGCGCTCCAGCAGCTCGCGGGTCGCGCCGCCCCAGGCCAGGGCGTCGACCGCGACGATCGCCGCGCCGTACTCGCCCGGGCGGTAGTACGGGACGAAGTCGACCAGGCCCGGGGTCGCGTCGCCGTCGAAGAGCAGACCCGCCAGCAGTTCGCCGTGCGCGACCTGGGACGGGAGCTTGATCGGGCGGCGCGCGCCGGCCAGTACCTCGAACCAGCGGCCGCCCTTGGTCTCCTCCAGCGGGACTTCGAGTTCTTCCCAGGCGATGCGGTCGGCGACGGCGTCGACGTCCTTGCGCAGGGCGATGAAGTCCGGCCGCGGCAGCCCGGCCGTCGCCCGGTGCAGCTTCACCGCGGCCAGCACCGAGGCGTCACCGCGGTGCTCGGCGGTGCCGGCGACGAACCGCGACGCCGTCCAGCCGCCGACGATCCAGCGGCCGTCGGTCGAGCGCACCGGTTTCGCGACCCGCAGGCCCGGCTCGTCGACGTAGTCGAGCGCGCGGGCGGTCCACAACGTCTTGGCCTTGTCGGCGACCGGCTTGAGCACGAGGTCGCCACAGCGCCACGCCGCCGAGTCCGGCAGCGCTTCGCCGTTGTCGGCGAGCCCGCCGAAGGCCGCGCAGACGTGGCCGGGAGGGCGTTCGAGGGTTGACCGCACAAGGACCGACGGTACCCGGCCGGGTGGTCCACGATCGAGAAGACGCGCTGGTCACAGACGGTTTTGAGAACCGGGACGAAACGCCGTGAGGGGCACCCCCACGGCCACGGGAGCCGGGAGGGTGCCCCTCACGGAGCACAACTGTCAGTAGGTCGGCAGGCTCGGGTCGATCTGTTTGGCCCAGGCCAGCACGCCACCGCCGAGGTGGGTCGCGTCCTTGAAGCCGGCCGCGTGCAGGGCCGCCAGGGCCTCCGCCGAGCGGGCACCCGACTTGCAGTGCAGGACGATCGGCTTGTCCTGCGGCAGCTCCGCCAGCGCCTCGCCCGAGAGGATGCGGTCCTTCGGGATCAGCGTCGCGCCCTTGATGTTGACGATCTCGTACTCGTGCGGCTCGCGGACGTCGATCAGGGCGAAGTTGTCGCCGTTGTCGAACTTGGCCTTGAGCTCCGCCGGGGTGATAGTGCTACCCGACGCCGCCGTCGCCGCCTCGTCCGACACCACGCCGCAGAACGCCTCGTAGTCGATCAGCTCGGTGATCTTCGGGGTCTCCGGGTCCTTGCGGATCTTGACCTCGCGGTACTTCATCTCCAGCGCGTCGTAGCTGATGAGCCGCCCGAGCAGCGGCTCGCCGATGCCGGTGATCAGCTTGATCGCCTCGGTCACCATGATCGAGCCGATGGACGCGCACAGCACGCCCAGCACGCCACCCTCGGCGCAGGAGGGGACCATGCCCGGGGGCGGCGGCTCCGGGTAGAGGTCGCGGTAGTTGAGGCCCAAGCCGTTCGGCGCGTTCTCCCAGAACACGCTGACCTGGCCCTCGAACCGGAAGATCGAGCCCCAGACGTACGGCTTGCCCAGCAGCACCGCGGCGTCGTTCACCAGGTAGCGCGTGGCGAAGTTGTCCGTGCCGTCGACGATCAGGTCGTACTGCCCGAAGATCTCCAGCGCGTTCGACGAGTCCAGCCGCTCGGTGTGCAGGTAGACCCGGACCAGCGGGTTGATCTCGGCGATCGACTCCTGCGCGGACGCGGCCTTGAGCTTGCCGACGTCGGACTGGCCGTGGATGACCTGGCGCTGCAGGTTCGACTCGTCGACGACGTCGAAGTCGACGATGCCGAGCGAGCCGACGCCGGCCGCGGCCAGGTACAGCAGCGCGGGGCTGCCGAGGCCGCCGGCGCCGATGACCAGGACCTTCGCGTTCTTGAGCCGCTTCTGCCCGGTCACCCCGACGTCCGGGATGATCAGGTGACGGCTGTACCGGGCCACCTCTTCCTTGGTGAGCTCGGCAGCCGGCTCGACGAGCGGCGGCAGTGCTGACATCGGGTCCTCCATCTCGCGCGGAACACGTCCATCCCACTATGCACAACGCGCGCGGGCGAGCAGACCTTCCCACGTGCACAACGTGCGTGGGCGGATGAACGTCATACGTCCAGATATTGGGATTACAGCCGCTTACGGGGGTTCCGGGTGGCGGAGCCCCCGGCCCGGGGCGCAGCCCCGGATGTCACGGCGTGGGGTTGGGCCAGGAGTTGGTCTTGCAGATGAGACCGTCCTTGGCCACCTTCCCCTTGTCGCCGCCGGGGATGTCGTTGAGCATCGAGACGTAGTCGTCGTTGACGCCGAAGGACTGCTGCATCATCACCGGCGCGGGCTGGCCGTTGCCGCCGCAGCCGACGTGCTGGTTGCCCAAGGCGTGGCCGACCTCGTGGTTGATGGCGTACTGCCGGTACCCGGTCATGTCGGCGCCGTAGGCCTTCGCGCCGCGCACCCAGCGGGCCAGGTTGATCAGGACGCGGCCCATGCTCTTGCGGTAGCAGGACGCCTCGAACTTGATCTGGAACCCGCAGGCGTCCGCCCGGTGCGTCGTCTCCGGCGTGGTGAGGCTCACCTTGAACGACGGGTTCGGGAAGTTCGCGTCCACGCGCTGGAAGGCGACCTTGCCGTCCCACGTCCAGCTCTTGGGATCCGACAGCGTGCCCTGGACGGCCGAGGCGAAGGCGTCGTCACCGGCGTAGCTCGCCGGGTCGATGCCGTCCTCGACGTCGACGGTGTAGGTGTACAGCTTGCCGCTGCCGACCTTCGGGCCGGTGCCGGGCACGGTGTGCCACGCGCCCGCGCCGGCCTGGGTGAAGGGACTGCCTTCCGGCAGGTCCGCCGTCGGGACCTTGAGGTCGACCGGGGTCGCCGGGTTCTCCGGGATGCCCTGGCCGTCGGCGCCGTCGATGGAACCGCCGGACGTGTCGCCGCCCGCCGACTCGATCCCGGAACCGGCGCCCTGCTCGGCGATCGGCTCGGCCGGGCTGTTCGCGGTGTTGACGACGACGAGCACGGTCAGCACGACGAGGATCGGCAGGGCGTAGACGCGCCAGCCGTAGGTCTTGGTGAGCTTGGCGAAGGCGGTCTGCGGGGGCTCTTCGGCCTGCTTGGCCTCGCGCGCCTGCTCGTGCGGCTTCCAGGACGCGCTCAGCGGCTCGGCGGAGGTCCGGCGGCCGCCGGGGCGGTAGCGGTCCTCGCTGACGCGCTGGGCCGGCGCCTTCGCCGGGCGGTACTGCCCGGTGCGCGGCGGATCTTCGGACTCGGGGGCACCTTGCGCGGGCCGGCGGGCCGACGCGCGGTGGGGAGCCCGCCGATCTTCGCCTCGCGCGTCCTGCTTCACCCGGTCCACCGCACCAGGGTGCCACAGCGCCGAAGCGGCGCCCTCGGCGACTGGCGGATCACGCAGCGATCAGTTGTCACCCGATCGGGCTACCAATTTCCGGCTTCGACGTGCTCCCACATGCCCAGAACCGCCTTCGCTACGACGATCGGCCGCTCCATCTGAGCCACGTGGCCGGTGCGCGGGAGCACGAGCAGCCGGGCCCGCGGGAGCGCGCGGGCGGTGCGCATGGCGCGTCGCACCGAGATGACGCGGTCCTCCCGGCCCCAGACGACCAGCGTCGGCACCTGCACCAACGGCGCGAGCGACCACAGGGACGCCTTCCCGACCGCCGACCACGCCCGGAAGATGCCGAACGTGCTGCGCGCCATCGCCGGGGCGGCCCAGGCGAAGGCCGCGCGGGCGCCGTGTTCCTCGGTCAGCTCGTCGAGCCGGCTCTCCGGGAACCGCGACGGGTCCGCGAAGCAGAGCTTGATGACCTGGGCGGCGCGTTCGCGCGGGCCGAGCGCGGCGAGCTGGGCGCGTACCCGCGCGCCGACCAGCGGCAGGTAGGCGAACGCCATCCGCGGGTCCGACAGCCGCCGCGGGTCGGGGCGCCGGTCGGGCATCGCGGGCGAGATGAGTGTCAGCGTCTTGACGAGCTCCGGGTGCCGCGCGGCGACGATGAGTGCGATGGCGCCGCCCATGGAGTTGCCGAGCAGGTGGACGGGCGCGCCGACGTCGCGGATGTGCCGCGCGACGACCTCGGCGTGCGCTTCGAGGCTGAAGTCGAACCCGGCCTCGGGCTCGGAACTGCCGAAGCCGGGCAGATCCGGTGCGGTGCCCCCGGCGACCGGAGCGAGCAGCGCCGCCAGGTCGGTCCAGTTCGTCGACGAACCGCCGAGGCCGTGGAGGTAGACGGCCGGCACGCCGTCCGGGCCCGGCGTGCGACGGACGTGGAGGCGGGCGGTGCCGACCTCTTCGAACGTCGCCGGCCAGGGCGGCAGCACCGGCTCGAGCGACGGCAAAGCCCTGGTCGAAAGGGGTACGTGGGTCACCGGCGGCCGGGCCGCGCCGACGTCTCCCGGGCCGTGGGCGGAGGTCTTCACGGCTCCAGGATGCCCGACACTTGGCACAGCACGCGTACCGGCGAGTAATCTTCAGGTCGACTTCACGCGGTGGCGACCCCGCCCGTCGAAGGTGGCGAAGACGGGAGGAAGAGCATGACGGAGATGACGCGGTTGCAGCAACGAGGGGTGCGCTTGCCCCGGACCGAGCGCCGGGCCCAGCTCCTCGCCGCGGCGCAGCGGGTCTTCGCCGAGAACGGCTACCACGCCGCCGCCATGGACGAGATCGCCGAGGTCGCGGGCGTCAGCAAGCCGGTGCTCTACCAGCACTTCCCCGGCAAGCTCGACCTGTACATCGCGCTGCTCGAAAGCCATGTCGACGAGCTGGTCAGGCGCGTGCAGGCGGCGCTGGACTCGACGACGGAGAACAAGCAGCGCGTCCCGGCCACGGTCGGCGCGTTCTTCGACTTCGTGAGCAGCGACGCGGGCGCGTTCCGCATGGTGTTCGAGTCCGACCTGCGCGGCGAGCCGGCGGTCCAGGAAGCGGTGGACCGCGCGACCTCGGCGAGCGTGGACGCGATCACGGACACGATCACGGCGGACGCCGGTCTCGACGAGGACAAGGCGCGGCTGCTGGCGGTCGGGCTGGTCGGGATGAGCCAGGTCAGCGCCCGGTTCTGGCTGCAGCACCACCAGTCGATGAGCCAGGAGGAGGCAGTCGCCCTCACGGCCAACCTGGCCTGGCGCGGCATCGGCGGCGGCTTCCCGCTGAAAGACTCCTGACCCGGCCGAAAGACGTCACTTTCGTCGGGAAAGTTCCGTTTCCGGGCCCCGGAAGCGGAGCTTTCCCTAGGAAAGATGCATTGTTTACGGCGCGTCAACGAGGGGCGGCCGTGCGGACCAGGGCCGAGATCTGCCGGGCCACCTCGTAGGGGCGTTCCTGCGGCAGCATGTGCCCGGCGCCCGGGTAGCGGACGAACTCCGCGTGCGGCAGCTCGTCCGCGATCACCTTCGCGTGCGACAGCGGGCAGAGGCGGTCCTTCTCCCCCGCCAGCACCACCGACGGGACGTCGCAGAGCGCGCCCAGGCCGCCGACGCCGCGGTGGGACGCGATCGCGGCCAGGAACAGCCCGGCGCTCGCCGGGTGGCTGCACAGCAGCTGCTCGACGACGCTGTCGACCTGCGCGCGGCCCGGCCGGTCGCCGAAGACCAGGCGCCGCGAACCGGACCGGACCATCCCCGGACGCAGGCGCAGCGTGTCCGACCGCAGCCCGGCCAGCAGGCGAGCCAACCGTGGCTCGAAGCGGGTGACGCCCCGGCCGACCAGGCCCGGGAAGCCGAGCGTCAGCCGGTCCATGTCGCCCGACGACGTCGCGACGAACGCCGCCCCGGCGAGCCGCGACGCCACGAGCGAAGGGTGCCGTTCGGCGAGCACCATCAACGTCATGCCACCCATCGAGTGACCGGCGAGCACGAGCGGGCCGTTCGGGACGCGGTCGGCGATCAGCTCGGCGAGGTCGTCGGCGAGCCGGGCGATCGACGCCGAACCCGGGCGCGCGGGCGCGGAACCGCCGTGACCGCGCAGGTCGTACCGGAGCACCCGGACGCCGGGGTCGAGGTGCGGCAGCACGAAGTCCCACGTGCGGTGGTCCTGCGTCCAGCCGTGGACGAGCACCAGCGTCACGGCCGAGTCGGCGGGGCCGGACTCGGCGACGTGCAGCGCGGCGCCGTCGCTCGCGACGAACCGGTGCGCGAGCGACGGGTCGCGCAGCCGCGACGCGGTGGTCACCGGCCCGCCGGGAGCAGGAAGGACTTGCGCCAGAAGAACTTCCCGGGCAGCCCGACCAGACCCGACTCTTCGAGGAACGGCATGATCTTCTCCCCGGCCCAGGCGATCGTGCCCTGCCAGTTCGGGTTGTTGAGGGCGGCTTCGACGCCGTCGCGCGGCCGGATCCCGACCGCCTTGTAGACGTTCGGGTTGATGAACGCCCGCGTCACGAAGTACGAAATGAGCGCGATGACGAACTGCTGGTAGGCGATCTCGGCCTTGGACAGCTTCGCCATGCCGCGCGTGACCTCTTCGCGGGCGAAGGTGACGTGCCGGGCCTCCTCCAGCACGTGGATCCGGTTGACCATCCGGACCAGGGGCTGGATGCCGTCGTCGTTCATCTGCTCGCGCTGCAGCCGGTCCAGCACCTCTTCGGCGACCAGGATCGCGCCGTAGCGCGCCGGGCCGTAGGAGATCGTCGGCATCAGCTTCGCGAGCTTCCGCAGCCACGGCACCGGGCCGTAGGCGGGGCAGCCGATCCGCGACGCCATCCGCGCGAACATCGTCGAGTGCCGGCACTCGTCGGCGATCTCGGTGAGCGCGAACTGCGCGTGCGCGGACGTCGGGTCCTGCTCGTAGACCTCCTTGAGCAGCATCTGCATCAGGAGGATCTCGAACCACAGCCCGGTGGTCGCGACGCTGGCGACCTCGTGCTTCCCCAGCTCGATGCGCTGCTCCGGCGTCAGCTCGTCCCAGAGCTTCGTGCCGTACAGCGACGAGCGCTCGTCCGGGATGAACCGCTTGCCCTCGACCAGCGGCGCGGTCCAGTCGATGTCGACGTCGGGGTCGTAGAACTTGTTCGCCGACGACTTGAGCAGCCGCTCCGCGGTCTTTTCGCGATCCGGTTCCTTCAGCGTCCGCGTCATCGCCGACAACCCCTTCCGAAACATGTAACTTGAGGTAACAGTTACCTCTGGTAGCATCCCTCTCGTGATCGAACGTGTCAAGCGCTCCGGCAAGCCGTCCAAGCCTTCGTCGCGCGGCGAGGAGGCGACCGGCGACGCCCGCCGGGACCGCTGGCGCAAGCACCGGATCGCGCGGCGCAAGGAGTTCGTCGAGGCCGCCCTGCGCGCGCTCGACACCCACGGCCCGGACCTCGGCATGGAGGACGTCGCCGCCGAGGCGGGCGTCACGAAACCCGTGCTGTACCGGCACTTCGACGACAAGGCCGACCTCTACGTCGCCCTCGGGCAGCGCGGCACGGAGATCCTCTTCGAGCGGCTGATCCCGGCGATCAACGCCGAACTGGCGCCGGTGCCGCGGATCCGGATGGCGCTCGACGCGTTCTTCACCGTGATCGAGGAGCACCCGAACCTGTACCGGCTGCTCGCGCACGGGCGCCCGGAGAAGCCGGCCGGCTCCGACGTCGTGGCGGAGGACAAGGAACTCATCGCGACGGCGCTGACCGCCCTGCTCGGCGACTACATGCGGATGTTCAACATGGACTCCGGCGCGGCCGAGCCGTGGGCGCACGGCATCGTCGGGATGGTCCAGAACACCGGCGAGTGGTGGCTGGACCGCCGGTCGATGGGCCGCGACGCCGTCGTCGAGTACCTGACGCAGATCATCTGGGCGGCCATCGACGGGCTGAGCCGCCAGCACGGCGTGGTCATCGACCCGAACCAGCCGCTGGAAGCGAACAAGGTGGTCCAGCTGGGCCGCACGGAACCCGTGCCTGTTGAGGAGACGTCATGAGCGACCACGACGAAGACGGCTACAGCGGCGAAGCGACCCTGGTGGTCGACGGCGTCTCGCTGACGGCGCAGGTGGAGCTGCGCGGCTACTTCCAGCCGATCGACGGCTTCTACCGCTGGTACGGCCGGGTGGCGGTGCACGAAGAGCTGGCGAAACTGGCCGGCGGCAAGAAGAAGGCCGTCGAGATCCACGCGGGCGCGCACACCGCGACGGGCGAGCTGTCGGACCCGGACCCGTGGGGCCGCTACCGGATCACGGGCACCAGCACGCCCCCGTTCCACGTGCCGACGTCGCTGGAAGAGCTCAACGCCTGAAGTCCGTGAATGCCACATTCACGGACACTAGGTCCCTCGATGTGGCATTCACGGACTTTCGCAGCCGCCCGCGACGACGCTCGCCCGTGAAGGCGCCGCCGCGGGCAGCGCGGTGGAACCGGCTCGGCCACCCGCGCGGTGGCCGTGCCGGTGTACGGCTCAGGGATTCCGCGGGCTCGGCAGGTCGCGGCCGGGAAGCCAGCCGTTCGCGATGTCCGTCGCGCGCCAGCCGCGGACGCTCAGGCGGACCGCCACCACCGGGGCGTCCAGGAACGGCGCCGCCTCCGGGACCTTCGTCACCAGCGTCTCACGCACCTGCGTGTCGTCCTCACCGGCGACGACCTCGGCGAGCGCCCGCGCCTGCAGGAACGGCTGCATCGGCGAACCGGTCGACACGACCACCGACACCACCGGGTTCTCGCGGATCGCGGCGAGCGTCCGGCCGCGGCGCTCCAGCACCAGGTTCAGCGTGAACGCGTCGTCCTCGGCGAAGTAGACGCCGCCGACCCACGGGCCGTCACTGCCCGAGGTCGCGAGGAACAGCGACTTGTGCGTCGCGAGGGTGCTCCGCACGAGGTCCGCCACGGCGGTCGTCGTGGGCTCGACAGTGGTCATCGACTTGCTCCGGAGTGGGTGTCGGTCCGGGCCCCGTGGCGCCGGATCGCCGACGAAGCTAAGCCGGGAAACCCCGACACACCAAGGAAAGCGCACCGATCCGGTGAACCTGGCGGAGGACCTGGTCCGGCCACCGCGAGAACCGCGCCATCGCCCATTCGAGGGGCCCGCGCCCGATCCAGCGACGCCAGGCCACCGAAGCGAGGAGCGCGACCGCCGAGAAGGCCACGAAATGGGTGAGCGCGAACACGTCCGTGCCGTCGCCGGCACTGTCCCAGATGAACCGGATCGCCACGAAGTGCAGCACGTACGCGGAAAGCGCGCGGCCGCCGAGGTCGGCCAGGAGCCGCTCGAAGCGCGGCGCGAGCAGCTCCCACGCCCACGTCGTGGTCGGCGGTGTGCCGTGGATCCAGGACTCGTCGAGGTGCAGCAGCGTCTCCGAGCTCATGCCGTAGCTCGCCGCGGCCGGTTCCAGGGCCTGGTGGACGGCGTCGAGGCCGCCGAAGACGCGCGTCGCGAGCCACGAGACGGCGTACGCGCCGAGAGCCAGCGCCGCTCCGCCGAAGCACAGCGCGGGCGACCACCGGGGAGCGAAGGTCGAGCCGCCCGATCGCCATCCCGGCGAAGAGGTAGGCCATCAGGGTGACCGCCGGGAACGTCCCGGTCAGCAGCAGCACGCCGGCCGCGCGCCGAGGCCGTGCCGGGTCGCGAAGTCGCCCCACGCGACGTCCGGCGCCTCGAAGGCCCGGGTCGCCGGCCGGAGCGCGACGCGCGTGCGAGCGCGGCCCCGCTTTGGGCCGCCGCCGCCGGACATCAGCGCGATCGAGACGCCGGCCGGCACCGCGAAGAGCGCGGCGGAATGGCCATCGAAGGGCTTGAACCAGGCGGCACCACCGCCGTCGAGCGGGCTCGGCCCGAGGTGCACCGTGTACATCCTCAGCACCGCGGCCCCGCGGGCCACGTCGATCCCGGTCAGCCGGACGGCCGGTCCGCTCCGGGGAGCGGGACCGGCCGTGGGCTGGTGTTCGCGGCTCCGTGCCGGAGCCGTTGCCACCGCGTGGACGCCGTCCACCTCATCTCTCGCCCACCCCGCCCGAACCCCTGCCGGGGCACGGTGACGGAAGGGGCTGAGACCGGACGGTTACCGCGGTGTGGCGTCAGTCGCCGACGCCGAAGCCGACCTTGCGGGTGTCGGACGGCGCGATCTCAACGTAGGCGATGCGGTCGGAGGGGACGATGTACTTGCGGCCCTTCTCGTCGCTGAGGCGGAAGAGCCCGTCACCGGCCGTCAGGGCCTCGGCGACCAGCTTCTCCACCTCGTCGGGAGACTGGCCACTGGACACCACCAGCTCGCGCGGGGTGTCCTTGATGCCGATCTTGACCTCCACGTGGGACCTCCGCTGGAAATTCGAAAGGGATGTGCTCGGCAAGGCTAACCGAACCGGGTCGTTGCGGTGCCGCATGTCCGCGCCCGGCCACGTCGTCGTGTCCTGGTACTCCATCGGGGTCAGCCCAGGCCGAGGGCCTGCATGCGCTTCGTGTGCCCCTGTTGCAACCGCCGGAACAGTGCCGCAATTCCGGAGAGGTCACCCGATCCGCCGATGATGAGCTCGGCCAGGCCGTCTCGTTCGGCGACGACGTACTGGGCCTGCGTGAGCGCTTCGCCGAGCAGGCGGCGCCCCCACAGAGCGAGCTTGTCGCGGGTCTTGGGGTCGGCTTCGATCCCGGCCGCCACCTCGCGCTCGGCGAAGGCGGAGTGTCCGGTGTCGGCCAGCACGGTGAGCACCAGGTCCTTGGTCTCGGGGTCCAGCCAGCTGGCCATCTCCCGGTAGAGGTCGGCGGCGAGGCCGTCGCCGACGTAGGCTTTGACGAGCGACTCCAGCCACGACTTCGGCGGGGTCGAGGCGTGCCAGTCGTCGATGTGCTTCGGGAACGGCGCCATCGCGTCCTCGATCGCGACGCCGTGCCCGGCCAGGTGTGCGGACAGCAGGCCGTAGTGACCGATCTCGGCGGCCGCCATGGCCGCCAGCGCGGCCCGTCCGGCCAGGGTGGGGGCGCTGCGCGCGTCCTCGGCCAGCCGGTCGAACGCGGACAGCTCGAGGTAGGCGATCACGCCCAGAAGGTCGACGACGCCTTCGGTGATCTCTTTCGGGTCGGTCACGGCAGCAGGGTATCGCCGAAGCACCCGGGCGTGTCGGGACGAGACCGATCCCACTGCCTCCGGCGTGCCGGGTACTGTCGAAAAACTGCTGACCAGGTACACTGCGTTTGATATCGAAGCTTCCGTACGTCACTTCAGGCGTCGGGATCAGGCAGGCCACGAGGCCCGCCGACGTACTGCAATGTGCGTGCACGCCTCTTCCGGCATTCCCGGGACGGACCGGTTCCGCGCTTCACTTCAGCGCTGGGGACCAGGGTTTACTCCCGGTCGAGTGTCGAAACGGGACTCAGGGTTGTGCGCGCTGGTCACGAGAGAGGCGATCACCCTGACCGCAGAAAATCCCACAACCGAACAGAACTCCCCCGCCGTCGCGCTGGAACACAGCGAGACCGGCCCGGCCGCGCTCGACACGTCGCACCCGCTGCAGGCGGGCGTCGAGGTGGAGCCCGAGGCCCCGACCTTCGCGTCCTTCGGCGTCAAGCCGGAGATCATCAAAGCACTCGCCGAAGTCGGCATCGAGCGGACCTTCGCGATCCAGGAGCTCACGCTGCCGCTGGCGATGGCCGGCGACGACCTCATCGGCCAGGCCCGCACCGGCATGGGCAAGACCCTGGGCTTCGGCGTCCCGCTGCTGCACCGCGTGGAGGTGCCGGGCGACGGCACCCCGCAGGTGCTGGTCGTGGTGCCGACCCGCGAGCTGTGCATCCAGGTCGCCAACGACCTCAAGGGCGCCGGCAAGCACCTCGGCATCCGCACCCTGGCCATCTACGGCGGCCGCCCGTACGAGCCGCAGATCGAGGCCCTGCGCAAGGGCATCGACGTCGTGATCGGCACCCCGGGCCGGCTGCTCGACCTGGCCGAGCAGAAGCACCTGGTGCTCGGCAAGGTCCGCGGGCTGGTCCTCGACGAGGCCGACGAGATGCTCGACCTGGGCTTCCTGCCCGACATCGAGCGCATCCTGCGGATGGTGCCGGACAAGCGCCAGACGATGCTGTTCTCGGCCACCATGCCGGGCCCGATCATCACGCTGGCCCGCACGTTCCTGAACCAGCCGACGCACATCCGCGCCGAGGAGAACGACGCCAGCGCGATCCACGAGCGCACCACCCAGTTCGTCTACCGGGCGCACTCGATGGACAAGCCCGAGGTCATCGCCCGGATCCTGCAGGCGGCCGACCGCGGCCTCACGATGATCTTCAGCCGCACCAAGCGCACCGCGCAGAAGGTGGCCGACGACCTGGTCGAGCGCGGCTTCGCGGCCGCCGCCGTGCACGGTGACCTGGGCCAGGGCGCCCGCGAGCAGGCTCTGCGCGCGTTCCGCTCCGGCAAGGTCGACGTGCTGGTCGCGACCGACGTCGCCGCCCGCGGCATCGACATCGACGACGTCACGCACGTGATCAACTACCAGTGCCCGGACGACGAGAAGACCTACGTCCACCGCATCGGCCGCACCGGCCGCGCGGGCCGCACCGGTGTCGCCGTCACGCTCGTCGACTGGGACGAGATGCCGCGCTGGAAGCTCATCTCGGACACCCTCGGCCTCGACAAGCCGGAGCCGGTCGAGACGTACTCGTCGTCGAAGCACCTGTTCGAGGACCTGGGCATCCCGGAGGGCACCACCGGCCGGCTGCCGCTGGCCAAGCGCACCCGCGCCGGCCTGGGCGCCGAGGTCGAAGAGGACCTCGGCGGCAAGCGCCGCGGCCGTGGCGCGCAGGGCCGTGGCAACACCGCCGCCGGCGGCCCCGAGTCGCCGTCGCCGGAGACCGAGGAAGCACCGCGCAAGCGCAACCGCACCCCGCGCAAGCGGACCCGCGGTGCCGCGCGCACGGGCGAGACGGGCGAGGCCACCGACACCGCGGCCACGTCCGGCTCGGAGCCCGGCGAGGCTGCTGCCGAAGGCCGCACCCGGACCCGGCGCCGCACCCGCGGCACCGCCCCGGAGACGGCCGGCCCGGTGGAGAAGGAGTCCGGCGAGAACGCCGAACGCCCGGCTCGACGGCGCCGCCGTCGCCGCCCGGCCGCGACTTCTGATACACCTGCGTCGGCAGACTGAGGCTTTAGCGCGGGGAGCAGGTACGTGAGCGACGAGGACAAGGCTGCTTCTTCCGTGCCCGAGGAAGAACCGGAGCAGCCTTCGGAAGCCGTTCCGGGCTCCGAGGACGTCCTCGACGACGTCGAACCTGCTCCACCCGCGCCGCGGGTCAAGGCCCGTCGTTCGCCTTGGAACCGCGGCCGGGACCGGGTGCTCGCCGCGGTGATCGCGGTGGTCGTCGTCGCGGTCGCGCTGGTCGTCGGCGCGACCAGCGACAGCGAAGGCACCGACCGGACCGAGGCCGACCCGCCGTCGCCGCTGCCCGCGGCGCCGAACACGGTGCCCGGTTCGCTGGCCGAGATCTGGAGCGCCCGCAGCGGCGCGACGCCGGTCCCGGTGGCCACCGGCGACACCGTCGTCACGGCGGACGGCGGCGAGGTCGCCGCCCGCGACCCGCTGACCGGGCAGATCCGCTGGCACTACACGCGTGACCTGCCGTTGTGCACGCTCAACGAGACGTGGGGGCGGGTCAACGCCGTCTACCACAAGACCGAGAACTGCAGCGAGGTCACGCAGCTCGACCCGGGCACCGGCCGGATCACCGCCCAGCGCAACGGCAACGCCGAGCTGGGCACCCGGCTGGTCAGCGACGGCTCGCACGTGACCACCACCGGCAAGAAGCTGCTCGACACCTGGCGCGACGACCTGGTGCAGAGCGCCGAGTACGGCCAGGTCCCGGCGCTGGTCAACGCGGGCAAGCAGCCGCGCACCGGCTGCACGTACGGCACGGTCGCGGCGGCGTCGGGCAAGGTCGGCGTCATCGAGCGCTGCCCGGGTGACCCGGCGGACCGCCTGAGCGTCTACAAGGCGGCGCCGGAGAAGGACGACGAGCCCCAAGTGGCGTTCAGCTCGGTGCTGGCGGGCAAGCGGGCGCGCGTGATCGCGATGTCGGGCGACCTGGCGGCGGTGGTCCTGCCGGACCAGAAGCTCCTGGTGATCTACAACGGCGACGGCTCCCAGCGCGCGGCGTACCCCTTGGACGTCCCGCCGGCCGACCTGGCCGCGGACCCGCAGGGCGGCGTCGAGCAGACGTCCCAGACCGCGGCGAACGTCTACTGGTTCAGCGGCTCGAAGGTGCTGGCCCTCTCCCGCGACGACCTGTCCCCGCGCTGGACGCTGGGCAGCGCGATGGGCCCGGGCGTGACGTTCGCGGGCCAGCTGGTCGTCCCGATCAAGGGCGGCTTGGCGGTGCTGAACGAGAACGACGGCTCCACGATCCGCACGGTGGGCGTCGACCGCCGCGGCTACACGGGCCCGGTCCGCCTGGGCACGGCCGGCCCGGTCCTGCTGGAAGAACGCGGCGACACCGTCACGGCCCTGAAGTAACCCGTATCTCGCGTGATTGAGCACGTAATCAGCGTGATTGAGGCCGGAACTCGCGAGTTCCGGCCTCAATCACGCGAGTTCCGGGTCTGATCACGCGAGTTCCGGGCTCGGTCACGCGAGTTACGGGTTCGTCAGGTGAGCCAGAAGAGGGTCAGGGCGGAGACCACGAACAGGACCACGGCGATCCCGGCGCCGGCGGCAGGAAGGCCGTTGCGACGGTCGGCGACCCGCTGGGCCAGCAACGCCAGCACCGCGGCGATGGGGTGACCGATCAGCAGCACCGGGCCGGGGCCGGGTGCGTCCGTGTACAGGCAGACTCCCGCGACCACGAGGACGCCGACGGCCAGGACCGTGAGGCCCGCGGCCAGTGAGCCGGTGAAGCCCCGCCACCAGCGGCCGCGCGGCTTCGCGGGTTTCGCGGGCTCGGCCGCGGCTTGCTCGACGGCCGCCGGCGAGGTGGCGTCGGCCTCGGTCGGCGCCGCGTCGGCCTGCTCGGCCGCCGCCGCGTTGCCCGCGGTCGGCGCGGCGGCCTCGGTCGAAGCGTCAGAGGACAGCGCCGCCGGGTCGATGACCTGGTGGGGTGCGGTCGCCGCGTCGGCCGGGTCCGTGATGACCTGGTGGGATGCGGTCTCCGCGTCGGCCGCCGAGGCAGCCGACCCCGCGACCTGCCCGTGGGGTGCGGTCTCCGCATCGGAAGCCGCGTCAGGCGACGGCGCCGCCGGGTCCGTGATGACCTGGTGGGGCGTCGTTCTGTCGTCCGGCCGCGGGGTCGGCAGCGGGACCGTTGCCAGTTCCTCGGTGTCCGGTGAGGCCACTTTCTCTCCTGTTCAGGGCGCGAGCAGGTCCCACGGCTGCATCTGCGGGGCCGTTTCCCGGCCCACCGCGCAGCTCGGCCTGAAGTCGCACCAAGCGCAGCGCCGGTCGGGGCGGGGTGGGAACACCACGTCCTCGTCGCCGCCCGCGTTCAGGGTATCCGTGGCCAGCCTCAGGTCCCCGGCGGTCTCTTCGGCGCGTTGCAGGTGCCGGCGCAGGCTCTCGGGCGTGTGCTCGGCCGCCGCGATCGTGCCGCTCGGGAGGTGGTGCAGCTCGACCGTGGTGCACGGGGTCCGCAGCGTGCGCGCCGACGCCACCGCGTACAGCGCCAGTGCCTGCGACGCCCTCGCCTCGTACTCGTCCGGCGCGCGGCGGCCCGTCTTGTAGTCGACGACCACCAGCTCGCCGTCACGCTGGTCGATGCGGTCCGCGCGGCCCTCGATGATCATCGAGGGCCGCTCCCCCGGCGTCGAGTTGACCGGCGCCGACACCCAGCGCTCGAGCCCGACCGGGTCGTGCGTGACGTCGTTGTCCTCGACGTACTCCGCCACCCAGCCCTTGGCCCGCGCCCGGTAGCGCGCGGCCTGCTCGGCGTCCTCGAACCCGGCGTCCTTCCAGTACTCGGCGACGAGCGCGACGGCCTTCTGCGGCACGCGCTTGAGCACCGGCAGGTCGAACAGCGCCCGCAACGCGTTGTGCACCACCGCGCCGAGCGTGCTGTGCGCCCACGGCCCGGTGCGCTGCGGCGTCGGCCGCTGCAGGTACGCGAGCCGGTACCGGCGCGGGCAGTCGTCGAAGGTGGCCAGCCGCGCCGGCGACACCTTCGTCAGCCGCACCGGTTGCGCGACACCGAAATCGAAGCCCATCTGCTCCTTCACGGTTCCCCACGCTACGCACCACCACCGACACTTTCCGCGCCGGACCCGCGCCGGCCGCCGCGCCCGCACCACCGCGCAAAGCCGCGAAGGCCTCCTTCCCGGCCATAAGAGCCGGTAAGGAGGCCTTCACGGCTTTTCCTACCGCACCACCTACCGCACCACGAGCACCGTGTGGGTGCCGCCGGTCGCGGCCACCGTCACCGTGCCGTTCACCGCCGCGGTGCGGACGACGTGGCCGTCCAGCAGGACCAGGTGGCCGGCCGGCACCGCCAGCGAGCCGGACGTCCCGCGCGGCGCCGTCACCGTCAGGGAGAACACCGGACCCTGCTGGCCCCACGAAGCCGACAACGCGCCCTTCGGCGTCGGCACCGCTCCGCGCGCCCACGCGACCGAGCCCGGCTTCGGCGAAACCTGCCACGTCGCGAAGCCGGGTGACGTCGGCGAGACGCCCAGCAGCTCGTTCGTCAGCGCCGGGACGACGCCGGTGGACCAGCCGTGCGCCGCCGACGTGTAGCCCTGCTCGTAGTGCGAACCGCCATCGCCGATGCCCTCCCAGTCCGTGATGCCCGGGTCGTGGCTGGTCATCCAGCCGTACATCCGCTTGATCTGGTCGATCGCGGACGCCGCCTGCCCGGTCTGGAACCGCGCCACCAGCTCCGGGTACGACGTGAACGCGTAGACGCGCTTCGTGCCGTCCGAAACCAGCGTGTCGTTGTCCATGAACGGGTTCCCGTACGGCAACGCCCCGGCCGCCAGCCGGGCCAGCGAGGACGAAGACCGCGCCGGCGACGCGATCCCGGCGACGATCGCCTGGCTGTTGCCGTCCTGGCCGTGGCGCACCGCGCCGGTCGCCGAGTCGAGGTACGCCCCCGCCGCCGGGTCCCACAGGTACTGGTTCACCGCGGCCGCGACGCCGGAAGCGCGCGACAGCCACCGATCGGCGTCGGCGGCGTGCCCCGTCGCCCGGGCCATCCCGGCCGCGCCTTGGAGCGCGCGGACGTACAACGCGTTGTAGTACGTCACTTCGCCGGTGCGCGGGAGGAACGCGTAGTCGCCGTAGCCGCCGGTGCCGTTGAGGCCCTTCGACAGCAACCCGTGCGCGTCGGTGACCGACGGGTACCACGCGTCGAGCGTCTTCACGAGCTTCGCGTAGTACGAAGACGCGTACGCGGTGTCGCCCGTATAGAGCACGTAGTCCCAGCTCGCGGTGACCCACCAGAGCGGGTAGTCGAACAGCGGGAGCGTGTAGCCGTTGATCGACGCGGGCGGGATCCAGCCGTCCGCGCGCTGGTGGTCGGCCAGGTCGGCGAGCACGTTGCGCGCCGCCGTGCCGTCCTGGTGCGTCAGGTACTCGGTCAGCCCGGAGATCGCGACGTCGCCGACGTACGGGTCCCGGTCGCGCTTGGCGCCGTCGTGCAGCACGACCTTCCCGTCGAGCGACGGCGAGAACGCGCCGCGGGGGTCCACATCGGACGCCCGGAACGTGTCCATGCCCAGCTCGTTGGTGTAGGAAGCGTTGTACCAGTAGCGGTTCAGGTCTTCGTCGGACGACTCGAACCAGCCCTTGTAGGTGTCCGGCGTACCGAGGAACGGCGTGAAGTCGAGCGAGACGCCGGTGATCCGCACCTCACCGGACGGCTGCGTGAGCGGCGCGTCCGACGCGAGCGCGTCGAGGCTGATCCGCAGGTAGCGGAAGCCGCGCAGGCCGTCCGCGCACACCTGCGTGCCGCTCTGGCAGCCCGCCGCGTCACGCCAGACGGACGGCGTCGCGGGCACGGCGATCTGGTCGCTGCCCGGCCCGTTCGAGAAGTCCGACCGGCTGAAGTCGGAGCGTTCGCCGAGGTACTGCTGGGTTTCCGAGGTGGACACGCGGATGCCGGGGTGGTTCGCCGACGCGCCCGCGAAAGAGATCTTCGGGTAGCCCGAGACGACCTTGCCGAAGTCGAGCACCGCGACCGGCGTCGGCGGATCGGCGACCAGTCCCGGCCAGACCTCGGTGACCCTGCTGAACTCGCCCGAGGGCGTGGCCTGGTCCTTCGTCACGGTGATCCGGACCTGCGTGGTAGTAACCGCGCGGTCGAACGTCACCGCGCGCTGCACCGCGGTGTTGCCGGTGACCGTGGCCGCGGTGCGCCACGCGCCGCCGTCCAGCACGTCGACCGTGAAGTCCTGCGGCACACCGTCCACACTGGACAGCACGGTGACGCCGGGGAGCGCGACCGCCGCGCCCGAGGTGATCGTCAGGACGTCCGGGTAGGCGCCGAGCGTGTCGTCGTTCCAGAACGTGTCGGTGTTGCCGTCGACGGCGTTGCCCGGGCCGTACGTCCGTGGCTGGCCGTTGCCGCCGTTGTTGGGCGCGTGGAACGACGACGCGGCCGCCGTCGTCCCGCCCGGCCAGGCCGGCTTCGGCGGGGGCGCCTGCCGCTTCAGCGTCGCGACGCCCTGCCCCAGCAGGCCCTTCGGGTTGGTGACGTCACCGGTGGTGGACAGCACGCGCACCGGCCGGACGTCCCGGCTCGTGGGCGCGACGACGTACTTCTGCCAGCCCGGCGCCGCCACGGCGGACGTGGCGGGCACCGCGGCCACGCCGCTCGCCACCAGGACCGTGACCGGCAGGACTGCTCTGAGCCACTTCATCGAGGCCTCCGCAAGGCGCGTTTGAATCGTTTCAACCGCTGAGCTGAGATTCAGGCTGCGGGAGGCGTGGCAACGATGTCAACGCGCGGGCGGGATCCTGTCCGGCAGGACAACCCGAGTGGCGGGGGTCAGTTGCCGCCGGCGATGAAGCCGCGCACGGAGTTCGCGACGAGCTCGACGGCGATCGCCGCGAGCAGCAGGCCGGCCACCTTGGCCAGCAGCGTGATGCCGCTTTCCTTGATCAGCCGGATGACGACGCCGGAGTAGCGCATGCAGATGTAGATGATGAAGTGCGTCATCACGATCGCCAGCGCCAGCGCGATGTACGCGCCGATGTGGCCGTCGGCCTGCCGGACGAACACGATGGTCGCGGCGATGGCGCCCGGCCCGGCCAGCAGCGGCGTGCCGAGCGGCACCAGCGCGACGTTGACGTCGTCGGTGGCCGCCTCGGCCTCGTGGCCGTTGCCGGTCAGCAGCTGCAGCGCGATGAGCAGGAGCAGCAGGCCGCCCGCGCCCTGCAGCGCCGGGATGCCGATGCCGAGGTAAGCCAGGATCGCCTGGCCGGCGACGGCGAAGAGGCTGATCACGAGCAGTGACACCAGGACGGCCTGCCGGGCGGCCCGGGCGCGCGTCGCCAGCGGCTTGCGGCCGACGAGGCTGAGGAACACCGGCACCGTGCCGGGCGGGTCCATGATGACGACGAGAGTGATCGTCGCGCTCATGAAGAGCTTGGCGTCGAAGAAGTCGGCGATCGCCATCTCAGCCCTTCACGACCTGGAAACCGGTCGCGCGCGCCACGAGCTCCGCCAGCTGCCCGGGGTCGGTGGTGCATTCGCCGAGGGCGATGGTCTTGTTGGTGCCGTGGTAGTCGCTCGAGCCGGTGACCAGCAGGCCGAGCTCGCCGGCGAGCTCCCGCGTGCGGGCGCGCGTGGCCGGGTCGTGGTTCGGGTGGTCGGCCTCGACGCCGGTGAGCCCGTGCGCGGCCAGGCCGGCGAGGGTGTCCTCGCTGATCGTGGCGCCGCGGCTGAAGGCGAAGGGGTGCGCGATGACCGTGACCCCGCCGGCCGCGGCGATCATGTCGATGGCGTCCTCGACCGGGGTGTCCCGGCGCGCGACGTAGTAGTCGCGACGGCTGTTCAGGTACTCGGCGAAGGCCTCGTCGACGCTCTTGACCAGCCCGGCGCGGACCAGCGCCTGCGCGAGGTGCGGGCGCCCGGCGGGCGAGTCCGCGGGCAGCAGGCCGAAGATCTCGTCGGCGTCGATGGGCAGGCCGTCGGCGGCCATCCGCTCGGCCATCTTGCGCAGCCGGGTGCGGCGTTCGATCCGCAGCCGGGTCTGCTCGGTGACGACGGCCTCGGCGGCCGGGTCGAAGAGGTAGGCCAGCAGGTGGACGCTGATCTGGCGACCGGTCTCGGGGTCGGTCGAGACGGTGGACAGCTCGGCGCCGGGCACCAGCGTCAGGCCTGGTGGGAGGGCGTCGGTGGCCGGGGCCCAGCCTGCCGTGGTGTCGTGGTCGGTGATCGCGACGACGTCGAGCCCGGCTCTCGCGGCCGCGGCGACGAGGCCGGCCGGCGTGTCGGTGCCGTCGGAGGCGGTGGAATGGGCGTGCAGGTCGATGCGCATCGGGTCCATTGTCGACGATGCGCTGGGTCACACCCGCGCCGGGACCTGCCCAGCGCGCGTCAGCCGACGGGCTTCTTGCCCCGGGCGGCCCGCTGGGCCTTGATCATCGAGAAGCGCTCGGCCTGCTTCTGCTTGTCGCCGAAGACCAGCTCGGAGATCGTGTCGTAGAACTCCTCCGGCCGCGGCAGGAAGTCGATCTTGTTGAGCGCCTGGATCTGACCGGCGGACTCGACCACCATCGTGCCGTAACCCATCATGCGGCCGGTCGCCGTGCGCACGTAGCTGAGGTCGGTGACCTTGCTGATGGGCATCATCAGCACCTTGGTCGTGAACACCCCGGTGGTCATGACGAACCGCTTGTCGGTGACCACCAGCCGCTCGACCCACCACTCCATCACCACGTAGGCGAACCGCAGCACCACGATCAGCGCCACGTACCAGAGCAGGTTCTGGCCGATGTAGAGCGCCGGTGGCAGCAGGTAGGACACCAGGACGCAGATGGCGAGCAGAGCCGCCGCCTCGAAGGTGTCCCACAGCAGCACCGCCCAGTGGCGGCGGATCCGGATGACCCGCCGCTCGGTGTCGAGGAGGTACTCGTCGGGGTCGCGTGGCGCGAACATGGTTCGAGGGTAACCCCCCTATCAGCCCTTGAACACGTTGCTGACGAAGGTGATCACCGATTCGGCCGAGCTGCGCAGGAAGTCGACGATGTTGCCGACAAGGCCCGCGGCCTGACCGGGCTGGGCAATGACGAAGAACAGCACCAACGCGATACCGGCGAGGCCCGCAATCTTCTTCACGTTCACCGCGATCAATTCCCGTCTCTTACGGTGACACCGGACAACAGCAAAAAACTGACTTTTTACGTTGTACCGCACTGAAGGGGCGCGAGGGAGGAAAGTCCCGCGCTTGGGTCAGCACGCCGTCCGGAGTGTACCGTATGGCTACTCTCCGTGTACAGGACATCGGTTTTCACCTCGATGACGTCTACCCTTCGGGACATGAAGGGCTCCACGGGCACCACCGTCCGCTGCGTCGGCGGGATCGCGTACGACGACCAGGGCCGATTACTGCTCATCCGGCGGGCCAACGACCCCGGCTCGGGCCAATGGTCGCTGCCAGGCGGCCGAGTCGAACCGGGCGAATCAGACGAAACGGCCGTGATCCGCGAGATGCGGGAGGAAACGGGCCTCGACGTGATTCCGGGCACACTGATCGGCACCGTGACCCGCGAACCCTACGAAATCCACGACTACGCCTGCCGAATCGCGGGCGGCACGCTCACCCCGGGTGACGACGCCACGGACGCCCACTGGGCCGATGCGGCAGACCTTTCGGACATGGAGACGGCCGGCGCGCTCGTGGATCTCCTGTACGTGACGCTGCGTGGCTGGAACGCCCTGCCCCGCACCTGAGCAAGACGGCGTTGGAGCTAACCGGAGCCGGTTCGATCTACGCCGGAGCCACATCGGCGGGCGGAAAGGCCGACGCGCTCCTGCGGCCAAGATCGCGAAGCACGCGCCGGCGCGATCCGATGCTCGCCGCCGCCGCGTGCCGCAGCGCGACCTCGCGCCGGGGGCGAATCCATCCAGCGCGGCCGCGAGGTGACCGGCAGCGTCGGGCGACAGGACCGAAGGCATAGCGCGGCGAACTTCGCCCGGTGCCGGGTCGCGTGCGCGCGGCGCTCGGCACGCCGGCCGTCGCCGCGATCGCGCAGTCCGCAGCCGGGCTGCCGTGGCCGCGCCGGCCGGGCCGGGCTGCTCATCGCCGCCCGGCCGGCCCGCCATGTCCGCGACCTCGCGCCGGGGCGGTGCCGAGCCCGGCGACCCTTCGCGCGCGACGAGACCGGCAGCCGACCGGTCTCGTCCGTCGCCGAGCTAGGCCGGGAGCCAAGTCATCCGCTGGCCGTGGGGGGCGGTGCGGGCCAGTGCGCAGGCCTCCGGCTTGCCCTCGGCCCACCGGACGACGCCCAGCGTCGCCAGGCCGTCCGCGCCCGCGAGGTCCGTCCGGCCGGGCAGGACGCCCTCCAGCGCGGCGCCGTAGAACTCCTCCGACACCCACCACAGCGGCCGGGTGGCCGCCAGCGCGGCGAGGGCGTCGACGAAGGCCGCCCGGCGCTCGGCCGTGAAGTACGCCAGGACGTGGCTCGTCAGCACCACCAGCGGGGCCTCCGCAGGCAGCGTCGCGGCCGCCGCGGCCAGGTCGTCGACGCCGTCGCCCTCGATCAGGGGTGGGCGGTGCTTGGCCTGCTCGGCCGCCGCCGTGCGCAGCAGCCTGATGCGGTCCGGCTGGTCGGCCCAGACGCACGCCTCCAGCCAAGCCAGCTCGTCCTCGTCGGAGAGGTCCACCGGGGACCGGTCCAGCCCGGCCCGCGCCACCACCGCGAGCTTCTTGGGCAGCTTGGGCGCCACCGCGCCCGGCGCCAGGTCGAGCGCGCAGTGCAGCCCGACCGCGGCCTTGGCCGGGCCCGCCGTCAGCTGCTCGCCGCCGTCGCACTGGTAGCGGTAGCCGAAGCGGTCGAGGCCGAGCAGCAGGCCGGCGCTGCAGCCGACCTCCAGCAGCGCGACCTTCCCGCCCGCTTCCTTCGCCGCCCGGGCCACGGCCGGGTACAGCAGCGCGGCGCGGCGCACCTCATTCGTCTGGGTGTAGCGCGACGCGATGAACGCCCGCGCCTTGTCCGCCCGCTCCAGCAGGAACGACCGGAACAGCGGCCACGTCTCGGAGTCGACGCCGTCGAAGCCGCCCAGCGACGGGTAGTACCGCGACAGCGGGTGGATCGGGTCGGCCTGGACGAGCCGGTGCGCGGTCGCCATCAGCAGCGTCGCGCGCGCTTCGCCGTCGCGGGCGGCCGTCAGCAGCCCGGCGACGTCGTCGTCCTCGGCCGCCTGCGTCGCGAGGTGGTCGTACAACGGGGACACGCCACGCGCTTCGACTTCCGCGAACGTGCGCAATGTGGTTTTGACGCGGTCCAGTTCGATCGTCATCGGAGCCTCATTCGTGCGGGGTCGGCCGGCCCGGCTGCTCGCCGCCACGGGCTTCCCCGTAGGAGCGCTTCGGCACCATGACCTTCCGCCGGAAGGTGCACACGATCAGGCCGTCCTGCTTGTAGCCGCGGGTCTCCACGTAGACGACGCCGCGGTCGTCCTTGGACTTCGACGGCGTCTTGTCCAGCACCTCGGTCTCGCCGTAGATGGTGTCGCCGTGGAAGGTCGGCTTGACGTGCTTCAGCGACTCGACCTCGAGGTTCGCGATCGCCTTGCCCGAGACGTCCGGCACGGACATGCCCAGCAGCAGCGAGTAGACGTAGTTCCCGACGACGACGTTCTTGCCGAAGTCGGTCGTCTCCTCGGCGTAGTTCGCGTCCAGGTGCAGCGGGTGGTGGTTCATCGTGATCAGGCAGAACAGGTGATCGTCGTACTCGGTGACCGTTTTGCCCGGCCAGTGCTTGTAGACCGCACCGACCTCGAACTCCTCGTAGTACCGCCCGAACTGCACTCGTCTCTCCTGTCCGCGTAACACCGCGTGAGCCTGGTACGACACGCATCCGTAGTGAGGAGTACCCTCAACCATTGGTGTTCGCTCGTCAACGCGAGCCCCACCACTCTCCACGTCACACGTCCGTGCCTGGCCCGAAGGAGGTGAGGAACCCCGATGAGTAGTGGCGATAGTCCGCTCCCTAGTAGTCCCAGCGTTCCCACCTCACCGGCCGGCCGGCTCATCTCCTGGTAGGTCTTCCCGCGGCTTCGGGAGCGCTGGTGTTGCCGGGCGGACCCCGTTCCGCCTGGTCAGTCGTCCTCGCACGACCACGCACGACGCCCAGGAGACCTCATGCCTGCCATTCCCTCGCTCGGCGGCCTTCGCGGCCGCGGCAACAGCCGGGCCAAAGGCGTCCCCGTCCGGCCGATCCCGGTGCCGCTGTCCGCGTACGTCGTGGACTGTGCGGTGTACGTCGGCGGCAAGCGCCTGCCCGGCCGCTGGACGCACATCGAGGCGATCAAAGAGGTCCGCAAGCGCCACGAGGGGTTCGTCTGGATCGGGCTGCACGAGCCCGACTCCGACCAGATCCAGGGCATCGCGGAGACGTTCGGGCTGCACGAGCTGGCCGTCGAGGACGCGCTCGAAGCACACCAGCGGCCCAAGCTGGAGCGCTACGACGACACGCTGTTCCTCGTGGTCAAGACCGTCCGGTACGTCGAGCACGAGTCGCCGACGACGGCCAACGAGATCGTCGAGACCGGCGAGCTGATGGTGTTCCTCGGCCGCGACTTCGTGATCACCGTCCGGCACGGCAACCACTCCGGGCTGGCCCGGCTGCGCCGTGAGCTGGACGACGACCCGGAGCGGCTGCAGCTCGGCCCGGCCGCGGTCGTGCACGCGATCGCCGACCACGTCGTCGACCACTACCTCGACGTCACGGGCCGGATCGAGAACGACATCGACGTGATGGAGGCGCAGGTCTTCGCGCCGCGCTCGCTGGTCAGCGCCGAGCAGATCTACCTGATGAAGCGGGAGGTCCTGGAGCTGCGCCGGGCGGTGATGCCGCTGGCGACGCCGGTCCAGCGGCTGGCCGAGGGCTACACGCGGCTGGTGCCGGACGAGGTCCGCTCCTACTTCCGCGACGTCGCCGACCACCTCACGACCGTGTCCGAGCGCGTCGCGGCGTTCGACGAGCTGTTGTCCACCCTGGTCGACGCGACGGTCGCGAAGATCTCGCTGCAGCAGAACACCGACATGCGCAAGATCACGTCGTGGGCGGCGATCATCACCGTGCCCACGATGATCGCCGGCATCTACGGCATGAACTTCGACTACCTGCCCGAACTGCACTGGAAGTTCGGGTACCCGCTGGTGATCACCGTGATCCTGGCGATCTGCCTGTTGCTGTACCGAATATTCCGGAAGAACGGCTGGCTCTAGGTCCCCTTTTTCTTTACGCCGGAATCGGAGAATTCGTGATGCCTCGCATGCTGTCCAACCTCAAGGCCTGGGCGCTCGCGCTCAGCCTCCTCTGGATCTTCGTCATCACCTTCGTCATCGTCGCCGACCCCGGGTTCGCGCACGGCATGAAATAGCGCTCGGCGTCGTACCCTGGGGGCGTGCCGAAAGCGCTGGTGGTCGCGGACGAGGTGGACGAGCGGTTGTGGACCGACGCGGTCCGCACCCGCCCCGTCGACCTCGTCATCGGCGCCGGCGACCTCCCCTACGACTACCTGGCCTTCCTGGCCAGTGCCCTGGACGCGCCGTGCGTGTTCGTGCCGGGCAACCACGACCCGGACCTGACCGGCTACACGCGGTACGGCGGACTGTCCATGAAGGACGGTTTCCCGACGGTCTGGCCGGGCCCGGCGGGCGGCGTCAACGCCGACGGCCGGGTCGTCGACGTCGCCGGCATCCGGTTCGCCGGGCTCGGCGGGTCGATCCGCTACAACGACGGCCCGAACCAGTGGACGCAACGCCAGCAGGCGCGCCGGTCCCGCGCGCTGGAGCGGCGCGCACGGAGCCGGCGCCGGCGCGACGGCCGTGACGTCGACGTCCTGCTGACGCACTCGCCGCCGCTGGACCTCGGCGACCGCGAGGACCCGCCGCACCGCGGGTTTTCCTGCCTGCACGAGACGATCGACCGCTTGCGCCCGAAGTGGTTGCTGCACGGTCACATCCACCTCCACGGCGAGCCGGTGCCCGACCGGGTCGTCGGCGACACGCGGATCCGCAACGTGGTGGGCCACCGGATCATGGAGTTCTCATGAAGGAAACGGGATTCCCGCGCGCGGACGCCGAAAACGACTTCCTGCGCGCCCGGCGTCAGCAGGTGCTTTCGCGGCTGTCGACGTGGCTGCGCCGCGAGCCCGACGACGTCAACATCATGCTGCCGTTCCACGAGGTGGTGGAGGCGCTCGGTTACCTCGGCGAGAGCCGGATCGGCCCGCGGGTGATCAAGCTGGACTCGATCGCCGGCACGGTCGACCGCAGCCGCGACTTCGACCGCCGCTTCCGCCCGACGTCCGGCCGCGTCCGCGAGCGCTGGGAAAGGCTGGCCCTGGCCGCCCGCCGCGGCGAGGACATCCCGCCGATCGAGGTCTACCGGGTCGGCGAGCTGCACTTCATCATCGACGGCCACCACCGGGTCTCGGTCGCCCACGCGCAGGGACTGTCCACAATAGAGGCTTCGGTGACGGTGGTCCGCACCAAGCTCGACCCGAGCGGCATCCGCTACCGGGGCGACCTGATCGTCAAGGACTACCGGAGGCTGTTCCTGGAGCGCGTCCCGCTGACGGGCCACGCGCGGGCGTCGGTGATCGTGTCGGACCCGTGGGACTACGCGAAGCTGGGCGAGCACGTGGAGGCGTGGGGGTTCCGGCTGATGCAGGACGAGGGCAAGTTCTGCGACCGGGCGAGCGTGGCCCAGCGCTGGTTCGAGGAGGAGTACGTCCCGGTGGTGGCCATGCTGCGGCAGGCGGGCATGGTGGGCGACAGGACGGACGCCGAGGCGTACATGTGGGTCGCGGCGGAGCGGTACCGGCTGATCCGCACGCACCGCTGGGACGACGAGGTCATCGAGCAGCTGCGGACGAAGCGCTAGCGCTTCAGGACGTACCAGGTGTGGCCCTGGAGCAGCCAGATCCGGTCGCCGCGGCACACCCACCGCAGCGGCTTCCTGAGACTGGTCCCGCCCGGCAGAGCGAGCGGCACCGGCTCCTCCGGAACGACCTCGTCCTCGGTCAGACGGGCAGGTTTGAGGTGCCAGTAGTAGCCGCCGGGCTCCTCGGCGATCGAGAGGAACACGGCCTCGGCGCCGGAGACGGCCACCCCGCGCGGCCGCCGCAGCGGTGACTCGCGGACCGACCGGATGCCGTCGAGGCCCACCTCGACCAGAGGCACCTTGGTGTAGGGCACGGCCCACGCCCGTCGCTCTCCCACATTGAGGACGTAACAGTCCAGCCAATAGAGACCTGGCTCGTGCACCGCACGCCACGCCGGCTCGCCCGCCGTGGTCCACCGGATCAGGCCGGGGTGGGCCCGGCGTTCACCCCCGTCGAAGATCGAAGCCTCGTCGAAGTAACTGATCCAGATGTCCCCGCCCGGACCGGTGACCACGGCCTCGATCCCGTCACCGGCGTGGAACTCCGTCACGGTGCGGCCGGCGGCGTCGAGGATCCGGCCGTTGCGCGGTGCTTCGAAGCCGCTCCGGATCCGGCACCGGCTGTCGACCAGCACGAAGCCGTCACCCACGGCGTCGATCATCGGGTACCGTCCCGGCTCGGTCACCCGGCCGCACGACGTCCCGTCCACCAGCAGGTTCCCGTCGGCGTACAGCGCGATCACCCGGCCGAAAGCGTCCACTGTGGATGCGACGACGTCGCCGTCCGGCAAAGTCCCCAGGATTCCAGCACGCCGGGATCCTCGCAGGTCACCTAGCCCATCGGGAAGGTGCGGCCCACCCAGGTCTCCGCCTCCGAGCTGGTCTGGTACTCCGGCTGGTAGCTGCCCGAGGCGACCACCACGCCCAGCCCGTACAGCAGCTCCGCCTGCGTCTGGGAGACCACCCCGTACGCGCCCACCTTGACGCCCATCTCCTCCGCGCGCTCCACCAGCTGGCGCACGTTCCGGCGGGCCCACGCCGGGGCGTCGTCCGCGGCCAGGACGTCGACGATCGGGCCCCTCAGCATCACCGCCGGGGCCGGGATCGCGTGGGCCGGGACCAGTTCCAGCTCCGGCAGGCCCGTGATGTTCAGGACGAACAGCACGCCGAGGCGCGCCAGGTGGCCCAGTGCCTCGACCAGGTCGCCGCGGTCGTCGATCAGGGACTCCGCGTCCGCGCACAGCATCAGGTGCCTCGGCTCCAGGCCCGCCCGGTCCAGCTCCGCGCGGACCATGCCGACCAGGTCGGCGTCGATGGCCATCCGGCGGGGCAGCGTCAGGCACACCATCGGGGAGCCGTCGCCGAACCTGGACACCCAGCTCGCCTTCGTCTCCAGCGCCTTCGCCAGCAGGTGCTTGCCCAGCGGGACCGTCATGCCGGTCGTCTCCGCGAGCGGGTAGAACTCCTCCGCGCGCAGCCGGCCGCGGGTGGGGTGGTTCCACAGCAGGGCCGCGTTGAGCGACGTCACGATCCGGGCGTCCGGCAGCACCACGTGCGGCTGGTAGACCACGGTGATCTCGCCGAGCTCCAGTGCTCCGGCGATGGCCGACGCGAGCCGGTAGCGGTCGCGGTCGGCCTGGCCCGACCCCGGGTCGAACAGCACCCACTGCGCCTTGCCGAGCTCTTTCGCCCGGTGCAGTGCCACCTCCGCCGAACGGATCAGCTCGCCGTGCTCCGCCCCCGGCACCTCCGCGACGACGATGCCCGCGCTCGCGCTCACCCCGACTCCGACGCCGTCCGCGTAGACGGGCTTGGCCAGCTCGGCGATCGTCTGCTCGACCAGCTTGACCACCGACGCCGGCTCGAGGTCGCCGCGCAGCGCCACCGCGAAGCCGTCGCCGAAGAGACGTGCGACAAAACCTTTGCCCGGCGCGAAAACCTCGCGCAACGTTCCCGCGACGCCACGCAGCACCTGGTCGGCGACCTCGGTGCCGAGGCCGTCGTTGACGACCTTGAAGCCGTCGATGTCCAGCAACAGCAACGCGATCCGGCCCTGGCCGTGGTCGGCGAGCATCCCTTCGAGCTTGGAGCGGAAGTGCGCGTTGTTGGGCAGGCCGGTCAGCGGGTCGTGCAGGCTCTGGTGCTGGATGGTCTCCTGCAGCTGCCGAAGTTCGTGCGTGTCCTCGAACATCAGGATCGGGTACTGGTCACGCTCGCCGGGCAGCGTCTTGACCGTCAGCCGGACGACGCGCGAAGCCTCGGGCCGGGAGTGGATCGCGAGCCGGTCCAGCACCCGGTCGCCGGACTCCAGCGCCGCGCGCAGCGCCGAGCGGTCCCGCATGGTCGCCCCGAGGTCTTCGGCGCGCGTGCCGACGAGCCCGGCTTCCCCGGCGGCGTGCGCCAGCCGCAGGAACGCCGGGTTCGCCGCCCCGACAACACCTTCCGGGTCGACAAGAACGACGCCGGACGGACAATGTTCGTAGAACGCGGCAAACCGCGCTTCGGCACCCCGCGAAGCCAGGACTTCCCGCGCGAACCCGACGGCCATCGCCTCCCGGTCGGCGGCTCCGGCCCCCGCCATCGCGGTGGCCAGGCGCCGGGCGGCGTCGACGAGATCCGGCGCCACCTCAGGCTCCCGCAAGGTTCACCCCTTCGCACTCGATCGGGTTTTCCACCGCACCATGCGAACAGTTCGGTGTCTACCACCCGATCGGGTGCCCCGTCCAAAGTGGATCTTCAGCCGAGGCCCGGCGTGAGCGCCAACCCCCTGACCTGTACGGCGTTCAACGTCGGTTCCGGCCGCTGGACCGGCAGCGGGACGCCCTTCTGTTCCAGGACACCGCTGTTGCTGGACCAGAACTCGACGTTCATCCCCGGCGCGGTCAGCGACGCGCGGTACGTCAGCACGCCGTTCGCGCGCTCGGTCACCTTCCGCAGGCCGCCTTCCTTCAGCTGCTCGACCTCGCAGCTCACCTGGTTCGGGACGGCGGTGCCGCACCGCACCATCGAGGAAGCACCGCCGCTGGAAGCGTCGTCGAGCAGCGCCAGGAAGTAGACCGACCCGGTGCCCCGCTCGTCGGTGACCCGGACGCCCATGTGGAACAGGGCGTCCCGCGGCGCGGTCCCCACCGGGTCGGCGATCAGGTGGAACGGGTTCGGCGGCGGCGTTTCCCCCGGGATCGTCAGGCGTTCGACCTTCGCGCCCGGCGGCAGCATCGAGCGCACCGCGTTGTCGACGACGCAGCTCAGCCGGTCGACGATCTGCGCCCGCGTCTCCCCCGCCGACGCCGACGGGCAGCTCGGGCCGGCGATCTCGCCCTGACGCGGCGACGTGAGCACCGTCGCGCCGATGGCCAGCAGCACCACCAGAACCCCCGCCGACGCCGCCAGCAGCCGGTTGCGCCGGGAGCGGCGGCCCCGCGCCAGGATCCGGGCGCCGTCCAGGCCGATCGGGGGTTCGTCTTCGGTCACGTACGCCGTGAGCGCGGACCGGACGTCGAGGTCTTCCATCACCGCTCCTCCGTCATCGGCGCGGGGAGGGCAGCGCGCAGCGCCTCGACTCCGCGGGCGGTCTGGCTCTTCACGGTGCCTTCGGCGACACCGAGCAGGGCCGCGACTTCGGCCACCGGCAGGTCTTCGAGGAAGCGCAGCACGACCATCGCGCGCTGCCGCGGCGTCAGCCCGGTCAGCGCGCGCTCGAGGTCGACGCGGACGTGGCTGTCGTGGTCCGGTGTAGCCGCCCGTTCGGGTGGCTCGGACGTCACGTGCTCACGGCCCGCTTTCCTGCGCCCGGCGAGGAACGCGTTGAGCAGGATGCGCCGCGCGTAGGCGTCGACGGTGTCCGGCCGCACCCGGCGCCACCGCCGGTACAGCTGGACGAACATGGCTTGCACGAGGTCTTCGGCGCTGTGCCAGTCCCCGCAGAGCGCGAACGCCACCCGCCGGAACCGCTGCACCCGCGCGGCGAAGTACTCGCTGAAATCGAGCTCTCTCGACGCCCCCACCCGGCCCTCCTTCGCACATTCTCACCCCTACTAGTGCGCGGAGGGCCGGGAAGGTTCAAGCGGACCTACATGTGCACGACGCCCGGCGCCGCCTCACCCTTCGGCGCGCCCGAGCGCAGCAGCAGGCCGCTGAGCACCGCGCCGGCCGCGAAGATGAAGCCGGCCCAGGTGAACGCCGTCGTGTAGCTCTCGATCGAGGCTTCGGCCGCCAGCTGCGGCGTCGGCACCTTGCCCGCGAGGTACGACGACGCCGCGTTGCCGGCGAGGGTGCTGAGCAGCGCCGTGCCGATCGAGCCGCCGACCTGCTGCATCGTGTTGACCGCCGCCGACGCGACCCCGGCGTCGTGCGCCTCGACGCCGAACGTCGCGACGCTCATCGCCGGCGCCATCGCCAGGCCGATGCCGAAGCCCATCACCAGCAGCGGGCCGAGGACCCCGCTGGCGTACGTGCTTTCGAGGTCGATGCGGCTGAGCCAGAACAGCCCGACCGCCGCGATCGCCATGCCCGTCGGCACCAGCGGCCGCGGGCCGAAGCGCGGGAGCAGGACGGCCGTCGCCGTGGTGGCGGCCAGCATCAGCGTCGCCACCATCGGCAGGAACCCGACGCCGCTCTGGATCGGCGTGAACCTCAGGTTCTGCTGCACGTAGAACGTCAGGAACAGGAAGATCGCGAACATGCCGATGGCGAGCAGGAACATCGCCAGGTACGAGCCGCCGCGGTTGCGGTCGAGCAGCACGCGCAGCGGCAGCAGCGGGTGCGAGACGCGCTGCTGCAGCCACACGAACACGCCCAGCAGCACCACGCCCGCCGCGAGGAAGCCCCACACCGAGACCGACGACCACGAGTCCGACTCGGCGTTCGCGAAGCCGAAGACCAGCGCGAACAGGCCCGCGGACGCGGTGACCGTGCCCGGCAGGTCGAGCTTCGGGCGCGGGCCGGCGTCACGCTGGTTGCGCAGCAGGATCGAGCTGCCCGCGAACGCGACGACGGCGAAGATGATGTTGACGAACATGCACCAGCGCCAGTCGAGGTACTCGGTCAGCACGCCGCCGAGCAGCAGGCCGACGGCCGCGCCGCCACCACCGATGGCCCCGAACACGCCGAACGCGCGACCGCGTTCCTTCGGGTCGGTGAACGTCGTGGTCAGCAGCGAAAGCGCGGCCGGCGCGAGCAGCGCGCCGAACACGCCCTGTGCCGCACGGGCGATCAGGAGCATCTCGATGTTGCTCGCCGCGCCGCCGAACGCGGACACCGCGGCGAAGCCGGCCAGGCCGACGAGCAGGGTGTTCTTGCGGCCGAAGAGGTCCGCGAGCCGCCCGCCGAGCAGCAGCAGGCTGCCGAACGCGAGCGCGTACGCCGTGACGACCCATTGCCGCGCGTCGTTGGAAAAGCCCAGGTCGAGCTGGGCGGAAGGCAGCGCGATGTTCACGACGGTCGCGTCGAGAACGACCATCAGCTGGGCCAGGCCGATCATCACGAGGATCAGCCACCGTCTGGCGTGGTGGGGGTTCTCGGCGGCGCGCGCGTCCCCCGACGGCGCGACGACGAGCGTGGACTCGGTCATGGGTGTCCTCACTGAAAGTGATCAGGAAGCTATGTGGAGTAGGTATCTCCCCTTACGTGGCCCAACGTACACAAGAACCGGAGAAGGTGCCTCTACTTCATTGGTAGAGTGGGACGCATGACACGGGACGCGAGTCCCGCCGCACCGGCGCGGCCGCTGCGGCGTGACGCCGAATTGAACCGCCGCCGCATCCTCCAGGCCGCCCGCGAGGTCTTCGGCCGACGCGGCCTGGAAGCCACGCTCGACGACATCGCGCACCACGCCGGCCTCGGCGTCGGCACGGTCTACCGGCGCTTCCCCAGCAAGGAACACCTGGTCGAAGCCATGTTCGCCGAGCGCATGGAGGAAATCGGCGACCTCGCGGCGGAAGCGCTGAAGGCCGAAGACGCGTGGGAAGCGTTCGTCAGCTTCACGTGGAAGGCGGCCGAGCTGCATTCGACGGACCGCGGGCTGCGCGAGATCATGCTGTCCAACAAGTTCGGCCACGAGCACGTCGCGGACGCGAAAGCGCGCATGGTGCCGTTGATCACACAGCTCGTCGAGCGGGCCAAGGCGGCGGGCGGCCTGCGCGCCGACTTCTCCCCCACCGACATCCCCCTGCTGCACATGATGGTCGGCTCGGTGGTCGAGTTCACGTGCGCGGTGGACCCGTCGCTGTGGCGCCGGTGCCTGGGCATGCTGCTGGACGGCCTGCGCGCGGAACCCGGCAAGACGACGGAACTGCCGCACCCGCCGCTCGACGAGCAGGAGATCGACGAAGCGATGTGCTCCTGGCGGCCCTGAGGACCACCGGCACCACAAAACCAGGCGGGTGTCGAAGCTCCCGCCTGGTTCGGCTTCCCCGCTCCCGTCACTCGGCCGGGATGACCGCCCACAGGATGAGGTAGGCCACGAACTGGGGGCCGGGCAGCAGGCAGGACAGCACCGCCAGCAGCCGGACCGTGTTGGGCTTCATGCCGTACCGCTGCGCGAGACCGGCGCAGACGCCGGCGATCATGCGGCCGTGGCGGGGGCGGCTCAGTCGCCGGGTGACCGGTGCGCTCATCGTCTTCCCTTTCCTCGAACTTCCGATATACCCACCTCACCACCCGGCCACCCGGTTCCGCATCACTCGCGGGAAGGATCGTTCCCTTAGGGGACGGCGAAAGCGAAAGTCCTTCAGGCACTGCGGAAACCGCAGCTCGCGCACCGGAAAACCGAGGACCTGCGCGTTTGTCGCTCACCCAGCGGAAAATAGTGAGAGATGTCCCCGTCAGGGGTGGCTTTTCGGCCGGATGTGGTGATACTTGCACCCCGTGTACCCGCGTTCGAAATCTTTGGTCGTCGTGATGTTCTGCGCCCTGCTTTCGGCAGGCTGCGCCACCACGCAGGCCGCGTCCGACCCGGCCGAGGGCTCGGGGCCGACGCCCCTGACCGCGTCCGCCGCGCTCGGCGACTTCGGCACCGTCGACTACTGCAGCATGCTCGACGTGCCCAAGGTCGCGGCCGGCGCCGTCGCCGTGCCGACGTTCGAGAGCTGCCAGGCCGACCTCGGCTGGCGCACGATCCTCGTCGGGCCGCTGGCCTTCGACTCCGACCCGAACATCAAGCCCTACGACTACGCGGGGCCGGTGCCCGACGGCGTCTCGGTGCAGCAGTCGATGTTCAACGACCACACCGCCTGCACCCGCACGATCATCTTCGCCGACGGCAACCGGCTGGACGTGTCGGTGACCGACAGCGGTCCCGCCGACCAGCCCGGCCGCTGCGAGACCGCGGACGCCACCGTCGGCTCGGTGCTCGCCGCGGTCACCGCCGGCAAGGTCGGGCGGCTGACGTTCCCCGAGCGCTCGTGGGGCCGGGTCGCGCCCTGCGCGCTGCTCGACAGCCACGACCTCGACGACCCGGCCGGCGCCGGCAGCCAGCCGACCATCGGCCTGGCCGGGCACAGCTGCATCCGCGGCAAGGTCGGCTTCAAGCTCACGGTGGACACCGCGGGCACGAACGGCCCGGTCGAGACGCTCGGCGGGCGCGCGGCCCAGGTCCGGCTCGCGGGCGCGTTCTGCCTGGTCGACAGCACCCAGCCGGCGCCGGGCCTGCCCGGACGGCGTGAGCTGGCGGAGATCAGCGTGGTCGAGACGGCGGGCACGGCCGGCGACGGCACGTGCGCGCTGGCCCGCACCGCGGCGACGTCGATCTACTCACGGCTGCCGAAGGCCTGAAACGCCCTGAAGGGCACCCTCAGGGACTTGGAGTCCCTGAGGGTGCCCTTCACGGCACTACCGTTCAGTCCTCGTAGGTGAGGTTCTTGCCGTTGGCCGGGTCGAAGAGCTTGACCTTGTCCGCGTCGAACCAGACCTGCAGGTCCGAGTTCTCCTTGGCGGCCGATTCCGCCGAGAGGCGGGCCACGATCTGCGACGCCGACCCCGGGACGTCGGCCGAGCCGCTGTCCGCCGCCAGTTCCGCGAGCTCCGCGGACGTGGCGGTTTCCCCGTCGACGGTGAAGTGGGCGAACTTCTCCGAGCCCATCGACTCGAGGACGTCGACGTGCGCGGTGAACGTGCCGCCGCCCGTCTTCTGGCCGGCTTCGACCAGCGCCGCGTCCTCGAAGTGCTCCGGCCGGATGCCGACGAGCACCTCACGCGGCGCGTCCGCCTTCTCCACCAGCTGCCGGATCCGATCCGTGAGCGGCGTGGTGCCCAGCGGCGTGCGCAGCTCGTTGTTCTCCAGCGTGGCCGGCACGAAGTTCATCGACGGCGAGCCGATGAACCCCGCGACGAACAGGTTCGCCGGGTTCTCGTAGAGGAACTGCGGCGCGCCGATCTGCTGCACGAAACCGCCGCGCAGCACCACGACCCGGTCGCCGAGGGTCATGGCCTCGGTCTGGTCGTGCGTGACGTACAGCGTCGTCGTGCCGAGCTGCTTCTGGATCTTCGACACCGACGTCCGCATCTGCCCGCGGAGCTTGGCGTCCAGGTTGGACAGTGGCTCGTCCATCAGGAACGCCTTGGGGTTGCGGACGATCGCCCGGCCCATCGCGACGCGCTGGCGCTGGCCACCGGAGAGGTTGGCCGGCTTGCGGTCCAGGTGCGCGGTCAGGTCGAGGATCGTCGCCGCTTCCTCCACCTTCGCCCGCACCGTCTTGTCGTCCACCTTGGCCAGCCGCAGCGGGAAGGCCATGTTCTCGCGGACGCTCATGTGCGGGTACAGCGCGTAGGACTGGAACACCATCGCGATGTCCCGGTCCTTCGGGGCCTTCTCGTTGACGCGCTTGCCGTCGATGCGCAGCTCGCCGGAGGAGATGTCCTCCAGGCCCGCCACCATGTTCAGCATGGTCGACTTCCCGCAGCCGGACGGACCGACCAGCACGAGGAACTCGCCGTCGCCGATGGTGATGTCCACTTCGGACACCGCGAGCGCGCCGTCGGGGTACTTCTTCGACACCTTGTCGAGGACGATTTCTGCCATGACTACCCCTTCACCGCACCGGAGGTCAGCCCCGCCACGATGCGACGCTGGAAGAACAACACGAACACAATGATCGGGATGGTGATCACGACCGCGGCCGCGCTCACCTGCCCGGTCGGGTCCTCGAACTGCGAGGACCCGGTGAAGAACGACAGCGCCGCCGGCACCGTGCGCGACGCCGTCGTCGACGTCAGCGAGATGGCGAACAGGAAGTCGTTCCAGCAGAAGATGAACACCAGGATCGCGGTGGTGAACACACCCGGCGCGGCCAGCGGCGCGATCACCTTCCGGAACGCCTGGGCCGGCGTCGCGCCGTCCATCTTCGCCGCCTTTTCCAGCTCCCACGGGATTTCCCGGAAGAACGCCGACAGCGTGTAGATCGACAGCGGCAGCGCGAACGTGATGTAGGGCAGGATCAGCCCCGGCCACGTGTCGAACAGCGCCAGGTTCCGCTCGATGTTGAACAGCGGCGTCACCAGCGACACCTGCGGGAACATCGCGATCAGCAGGGAGAGCCCGACCAGCAGCTGCTTGCCGGGGAACTCCAGCCGGGCGATGGCGTAGGCGGCCATCGTGCCCAGCACCACGGCGATCACCGTGGAGATGATCGCGATGCCGATCGAGTTGACCAGTGCCAGCAGGAACTCCGACGTCTGGAAGATGTCCGCGTAGTTCTGCCAGGTCCACGACTGCGGGATGAAGTACCCGTCGGTCAGCGTGTCCTTGGTCTTGAACGAGAGCGAGACCACCCAGAGCACCGGCACCAGCGCGAACACCAGCACGAGGATGTCGACGAGCCCCCAGCGAAGCTTGCGGCCCGTCGTGACGGTTCCCATCACCATCAGCGCTTACCCCCAGTGTCCGAACCCGGTGCGGCCGTGCCGAACACCTTGATGAAGATGAACGCGATGATCGCCACCGTGATGAAGATCAGCACCGCCATCGTCGACCCGATCCCGAGGTTGAGCCCCTTGACCAGGTTGTCGTAGGTCTGCATGGACACCGACCCGGTGTCCTGCGCGCCGCCGGTGAGGACGTAGATGTTGTCGAAGATCCGGAACGCGTCGAGCGTGCGGAACAGCAGCGCCACCAGGATCGCCGGCTTCATCACCGGCAGCATCACCTTCGTGAACCGCTGCCAGCCGTTCGCGCCGTCCATCGCGGCGGCCTTGAGCAGGTCGTCGGGCACCAATGCCAGACCCGCCATCAGCAGCAGCGCCATGAACGGCGTGGTCTTCCACACCTCGGCGCCGATGATGATGAACAGCGACGGCCACTGCTCGGTGAGCGGCGCGCCGTCCGAGGCGAGCCAGTTCGCCAGGTAGCCGGTCTTCGGCGTCCACGCGTAGTACCACGAGAACGCCGCGACGACCGTGACGATGCCGTACGGGATCAGGGCGACCGTCCGGACGAGACCGCGGCCGACGAGCGTCCGGTGCATCACCAGCGCCAGCGCCATGCCGAGGACGAACTCGATCGCCACGGACACGACCGTCAGGAGCATGGTCGTCCCGAACGCCGTCCACCAGTACGAGTTGGACAGCACGGCGCCGTAGTTGTCGAAGCCGACGAACTGCTGCTGCGCCGGGAACCGCAGGTCGTACCGCTGCAGCGACAGCCAGATCGAGTAGACGATCGGGTAGCCGGTGACGGCGATCATCACGACGAACGCGGGCGCGCACAGCCAGAGCCCGAGCTTCCGCTCGGCCTTCTTGCCCTCGGACAGGGCGGGTTTGCCCTTCTTGTGGGACGTCGCTCCTTCGGCGACGGTGGCCCCGGCGGTGTCGGCCGGGGTCGAATCTTGCACGGTCACGGGATCACTCCCTTCGACTGGAGCGCGTCACTGAGCTGCTGGCGCAGCTTGTCCGCGGTGGCCTGCGGATCGATTTCGGCCGGTGGCGAAAGGATCTTCGACATCACCGTCGACGCGTTCTGGTAGGCCGGGGTCAGCGGCCGGACCGCGGCGTCCTTCAGTGCGTCGAGGATCGAGTCGCGCATCGGGTACTTGATCGCCATGTTCGGGTTGTCGTCGCCCGCCGGCTTCGACGGGTCGAGCGGCGTGTCGTTGTGGTACACCGATTCGATGGTCGGCGGGACGCCGTCGTTGATCGCCGAGAACTTCTGGTTCTCCGGGCTCCGCAGGCACAACGCGGCTTCGTACGCCTCGGGCTTGTGCTGTGACAGCGAACTGACAGCGAGGTCGTACCCGCCGATCGTGGTCTTGGCCGGCGTGCCGGCCTCGGCCTGCGGGTAGACGGCCCACTTGAAGTGCGAGACGTCCGACGCCTTGTCCTTCGCGTAGGAGGCGTAGACGAACGGCCAGTTCAGCTCGAACGCGGCGTCACCGCGCTGGAACGTCTGCCGGACGTCGTCCTCCTTCGAGTTGGTCAGCGACGCGTCGGTGATCCCCGAATCGGTGATCTTCTTCAGCAGGGCGAGCGCTTTCACGGCGCCGTCGTCCATCACCACGGACTTGCCGTCGTCGGACAGGATGTGCCCGCCCATCGACGCGACCAGGGTGTTGTAGAAGACGACGAGGCCTTCGTACTGCGCGCCGGTGAAGACGATGCTGTACGGCTTGCCCTGCTGCTTGAGCTCCTGCGACTTCTGGATCGCCTCGTCCCACGTCTTGGGCGGGGTCGGGGTGATCCGGTCGTCGTACCAGAGCAGCTGGATGTTCGTGTTCTTCGGGGCCGCGTAGAGCTTCCCGTTGTAGGTCGCGGTGTCGAGCGGTCCCTGCAGGACGCCCTCGGAGGCCGCGGCCTTGTTCTGGTCCTTCCATTCATCGACCCAGCCGGCTTCGGCGAACTCCGAAACCCAGGTCACGTCGAGCCCCAGTACGTCCATCGCGGTGTCGCCCGCCGCCAGCCGCCGCGCCATCTGGAGCCGCTGGTCGTCCGAGCCGCGCTGGAGTTTGTTGTAGACGATCTCGTAGCGGCCGTTCGCCGCCTTGTTGCAGTTGTCCACGACCTTCTGGAAACTGTCCTCGGGTGCGTAGTAGACGTTGATCTTCGTGCCACCGCCCGAGCCGCAGCCGGCCACGAGACCGGTCAGCAATGCCCCTGCCCCCAGCAGGGCGGTGGTGCGGCCGGGCGATCGCCCCCGTTTGCCCGCGCCGATCCTCTTCCCCATCAGGCCTCCTCACCCGCGTGCACGCCGGTTACCGCGGTGCCCGGTGGGCACCGCGACGCGATGAGGCGAAACCGCGCCAGCACCCCGACGTGCTAGTGCTCGGGCCGCCACGCTGGTGGGCGGGGCCGCCCGACTGGTGTCGGACAACTTATGCCGGGCGATCACACCCCGCAAGCAGTATCGGTAACGATTCAGGCCAGTGCATGCCGAACTGTGATTATCGCCTGATATTGGCGGGAAACCGTCACGACGGCGGTTTCAGCGCCAGCTTCGCCAGCAGTTCCCGCGCCCGCTCGGCCGACCGCGGCTGGCACAGGACGTCGTACCGGCCCGCGACGAGCTGGCTCGCCGACGAGAAGTCCCGGCGCCCGCGCGACATGCTGTACCCGATCGCGGCGAACGCCAGCCCGGACAGCACGCCCAGCACCAGGCCGGTGAGCAGCTGCAGCGCGAACCCCTGGTTGACGAACAGCCCGAGCAGCAGGCCGGCGAAGAGGCCGAACCAGGCGCCGGACACCGCGCCGGTGGCGAGGACGCGCCCCCACGAAAGCTTCCCGATGACCCGCTCGACCAGCATCAGGTCGACGCCGACGATGGTGACGTCGCCGACCG